>NZ_CP021358.1:3361586-3667185 GCF_002157205.1 Kushneria marisflavi
GTCAGTGGGGGTGGGGGCCTTCCCGGAAGGATAACAACGATAAGCCCCTTGAATTCACTCCCGAGCGTCTGACGGCATGGGTCGAGTCGCTGATGCAGCAATCGGCCGATTTCGAGAATGGCCGTATCAACTTTCATCCCCGCTCGACGGAGGAGGCTTCAGACGATCAGGCCCCTGATGAGGCCTCGCTCGGACACGCCTTGCTGTTGCTCGATCGGGTGACGATCGGCAAGGCCGGAAACGGTACGCGCACGATGGCGGCTTCGGCGCGTTGGGAAGGCGCCGATGAGGCCGGCTTCAGACTGGCGGGTCGCTTCGATGATGTCTCATCACTGGATGGGCAGCTCCAGGTCAATGTCGATGCCGAGCAGGCTCGCCGTCTGGCGACGCTCTGGGACGGGCTCTGGCCGAATTACGATTTCGAAAATGCTCGCGGGCAGGCTTCGCTCTGGGCGAGCTGGCAAAAGGGCGCCATGACATCTGCCAGGCTGTCGCTCAACGTGCCCGAACTTTCCGGCACGCATCATGACTCGGCCTTCACCCTCAATGACCTGGCGCTGGAAGCCGGCATCAAACAAACACCGGACGGCCGCTGGCACGGCGGTATCGAAAAGCTGGGGCTCGCACGTGAGGGGCAGGCACTCTCGCTGCTGCCTAAAGCCGTTGAACTTGATGCCTCAAGTGATTTTGCCGATTTCAGCGTGACCACCACGCCGCTGGCGCTCGACGATCTCTCGGCCATTTCGGATCTGTTGCCATTGCCGGACGGAGAAAGTCGCCGGATGCTGGCCGGCATGGCGCTCAAGGGCCGCGTAGAGGGTGTTTCCATTCGCCGCACCAGGGGCGGCCCCATTGAAACACGTGCAGCACTTCAAAATGCCTCTGGGCAGCCCGTGCAGCAGATCCCGGGATTCGGACCGGTGGACGGCTGGCTGACGGCCGAGGGACTTGATGCGCAGATACAGTTTGGTGCGCGCGAAACCGTATTGAACCTGCCCAGGGTCTTCCTGACGCCGTGGACGCTTGAAAACGTTAGCGGTCGGCTGTTCTTCAGTGTTGGTGACGATGGCGAGATTCGCTTTGGCGGTCGCGATATTGAGCTTGAACATCGAGGGGCCAACGCTCAGGGCGACTTTGCCCTGACGGCACCGCCGGGCAAGCCCGAGCGGTTTAACATGGATGTTGCCTTCGAAAATGTTTCCACCACCAGGCCAAGAGAGTGGCTGCCCGTACGTGCCATTGAGGACCCCGAGGTGCGGGTCTGGCTGGATAAGCGCATCCACCGTGCCGACATTCCAAAAGGGAATGTGGCGCTGCGGCTGGTGTTCAATGATGACCGCCCTAAGGCGCCCGATGAAGACAAGGTCAAGCTGTCGGTCGAGGCGCGCAATGTCAGCATGACCTGGCAGGAGGGCTGGCCGCCGGTTACCGCCCTTGATGGTCGTTTTACCATGTCGGGCGACAATTTTGATGCCGACATTACCCATGCCAACCTGATGGGCATGGTATCGCGTGGGGCAAAGGCCGCGCTTCACGATCAGCAGTTTACGCTCTCGGCGCTGGTGACCGGTGATGCGGGAAATCTACTGTCACTATTACAGAAGGCCCCGCTTGAAGATCAGTCCCTGAGCGAGACGCTCGATACCTGGCGCACCAGCGGTAGCCTGATCGGCTCGGTCAACGTGTCCCTGCCGACGACGGATCCGGAGGCAGTCACCATCGATGGCGATGCCCTGCTGAGCGGCAGCACGCTGTATTCGAAAGAGTCGGATCTGACCGTAACTGATATCGAGGGTCATGCCCATTATGGCTATCGCCATCAGCAAAGCAGCATTACCGGCACGCTGGATGCTCGCGTTTTTGAAGGGCCGGTCAGGGCACGATTGCGCCTGATGGACGGCGGTATCGATATTTCGGGGCATGGCTATGCAGAAGGCGTGGCCGGCTGGCTGGGACTTGAGAATATCATTCCCATTGTTCATGGCCCGATCGACTACACGGCGCAGATCACACTGGGTGATGGCGGTGCGCAGATCCATGTGCAGACGCCGCTGAAAGGACTGTCACTACAGCTGCCTCAACCCTTTCAGAAATCCCCGGATACGCCGCTGCCGCTAACGCTGGACGTTGATGTGGGCAGCGGTGCCGGCGAGCTTGAAGTGGGCGATCTGGTGCGAGCGCGCTGGCGTCATAACAGCCATCAGGGGCAGGTCTGGCTGGAACAGATGCCGCCCGATGGCATTGCCTGGCCCGATCAGGAGCACTGGCAGGTCAACTGGCATGCCGATCGGCTGGATCTGGTGGCCTGGCAGCTGGCCATTTCACAGCTCTCGGATACTGCCGATGACAACAGCCGCCGCCGACGCCCGGATGCGCCGTCGCAGAAAATTTCGCCCATTGAACGCATCTCGGTCGATACTGACTGTGTTCTGTTTGGAGTGACCTGCCTTGGCAGCGCTCGAGGGGTCGGTGTTGTGCAGGGGAACGACTGGCACGCCAGCGTGGACAGCTCCTTTTTGAGCGGGACAGCGGACTGGCGTGACAATCCGGCATTACCGGTGGCCGTTCATATCGACTGGCTGGATCTGACCCCGCTCATGACCGAGGCCAAACGCACCAGCGAGACAGCCGAGGGGTCAGGCAAGGGCGCTGACAAGACGCTGACCGCCTATCCGCAAGGGCTGGCGAGTCTTGGGGATGGCGAGTTTGACATTGATCAGGTGCGACTCGACGGGCGCACTCTGGGCAGTCTTTCGGGCCGCTGGCACTCTGATGATCAGCGCATCGATATCTCGCCGTTACGGATTCGCATGAGCGACCTGGATGCCGACGGAGAGCTGGTGTGGGAGCAGGCCGGTACTCTGCCCAGCCTGAGTCGTCTTCGTCTTGATGCCAGTGCGGGAGACCTGGGTAAAACCATGGCCTCTCTGGGCGTTGATAATGTTTTGCAGACCGATCAGGCCAGTATCCACACGAAGCTGGCCTGGCCGGGGGCACCGTGGCAATTCGATGTGACAAGCGTTGACGGCAGCATCGGTGCAGAGCTTGGCAGTGGGCGGCTGACCTTTGTTCAGTCACGCTGGGCCAATCTGGTGTCACTCCTGAATCTGGATAACCTGATACGACGATTGCAATTCAATTTCTCGGATGTCACTCGCTCCGGGATTGCCTTTAAATCGGTCAAGGCCCACGCGACGCTGCATGATGGCGTGATACGCACGGTCGACCCGGTCCTTTTTGATGGCTCTGCTACCCATTTTTCCGTGGCTGGACAGGTGGATATACCGGCACGTACGCTGGATGCCCATCTGTGGGTCACCGTGCCGGTGACCCAGAACCTGCCGCTGGCCGCTGTATTGGTGGGCGCCCCTCAGGTGGGTGGTGTGCTTTATCTATTACACAAGCTGTTCGAGCCCTGGCTGGACCGGGTATCGCAGGTTCATTATCACGTGGCGGGTCCATGGGAGACGCCACAGGTCAAGCTGGAGCATACGCGCTGATGACAATGCCATCCCCTTCGGACACTCGATCGAATGACGCCCGGGCCCTGCTGCTCGAGGCTCACGGGCTTGATGATGCAGCGCTCAATGAGGGCCTTGAAAGCGCCATGGGGCCGGGCATCGACTTTGCCGACATCTTTTTACAGCGCAGCTGGCGCGAGTCCTGGGCGCTGGAAGACGGTGAGGTCAAGGAAGCCGGTTACAGCATCGACAGCGGCCTGGGCATTCGGGCGCAGCATCATGAGCAGACCGGCTTTGCCTATTCCAATCAGTTGAGTCGCGAAGCCATTGCCAGCACGGCGCATACCGCCTCCCTGATCGTGCGTGCCGGTCAGCGCACGCCGCCGGTCGCGGTCGAGGCGCCAGTGACTGTTGTCCCACGCTATGACAGTGCCAATCCGCTTGATTCGCTGGGCGCCGACGACAAGGTCGCCATGCTCCAGCGTGCCGACCGGATTGCACGGTCTGCGGATCCGGCCGTGACGCGGGTCAGCGTCTCCCTGAGTGCCTCCTATGACGCGGTGATGGTGCAAAACAGTGATGGCACCCAGGCGCTGGACTTACGCCCATTGGTGCGCTTTAACGTGTCGGTGATTGCCACGCGTGATGGGCGTCGGGAGCGCGGCAGTGCCGGTGGTGGCGGTCGCTTTTCACTGACGCAGTTCGTACGCCAGGATGTGGCTGATCAGTATGCCAGGGAAGCCGTTCGTCAGGCGCTGGTCAATCTGGAGGCCATTGACGCGCCGGCCGGTCAGTTGCCGGTGGTGCTGGGTAATGGCTGGCCCGGCGTATTGCTGCATGAGGCTGTAGGACATGGTCTTGAAGGTGACTTTAACCGTCGGGGCAGCTCGGCGTTCAGCGGGCGGATCGGTGAGCAGGTTGCCGCACGTGGCGTAACTGTTGTGGATGATGCCACCTGCGAGGGCGGGCGAGGGTCACTCAGCGTTGATGACGAAGGCACGCCCGGACAGTATACGCCGCTCATCGAGGACGGCATTCTGACCGGCTACATGCAGGATCGTCTCAATGCGCGTCTGATGGGCATGGCGCCGACCGGCAACGGGCGGCGCGAATCCTACGCGCATCTGCCGATGCCGCGCATGACCAATACCTACATGCTCGCAGGCGAGCATGACCCCGAAGAGATTATCGCCTCGGTGGACCATGGCATTTATGCCTCAAGCTTTGGCGGCGGGCAGGTCGACATTACCTCGGGTCGCTTTGTCTTCTCGGCAAGCGAGGCCTATCTGATCGAGAACGGCAGGATTACCACTCCGGTACGCGGCGCGACATTGATCGGTAACGGCCCCGAGTCGATGGGACGCATCTCGATGATCGGCAACGATCTGGCGCTGGATACCGGAGTGGGAGTATGTGGCAAGGACGGTCAGTCCCTGCCGGTGGGCGTCGGCCAGCCCACCCTGAAGCTCGATGCCATGACGGTCGGCGGCACTTCCGGTTAAAGCGGCCGACCTGGTGCATACCTAGAGCCCGGCGGTATCGCGAATCAGGCGAAAGAGCTTTCGAGCACTCGCGGGAGGTTTTTCCGCGGCGCGTTCCGCCCGGGCATTACGTACCAGTTGCCCCAGTGCCTGCCGATCCACATCCGGGTATTCGCTGACGAAGGCCGTAACGGTATCGTTATCGCCTTCGATCAGGCGGTCACGCCACTGTTCAAGGTGATGAAAGCCCAGTTCGCGCTGACGCTTTTCACGGGACATGTTGTCGAGTTCGGTACGAATCTCGTCGAGGTGTTCGTGACGCATGACCTTGCCTACATACTGCATGTGACGGCGTCGGGCTTCGCGCGAGGTAATCCGTCGGGTTTCGTCGATGGCCGCCAGCAGGTCATCGGAAAGCGGCAGGCGTGCACGCTCGGTCTCGGACATGGCGATGATCTGTTCGCCCAGTTCCTTCAGGTCCTGCGCTTCCTGTTTCAGGCGGGTCTTGTTGGGGCGGCCATTGTCATGATGAAACTCATCATGCTGGCTATCGGTATCAGACGACGGCTCCTCGACTGAGGGCGCGCGTGATTTTTTTCGTGGCGACATGCAAGAGCTCCGGCAAGCGAAGGACAAATAAACAAGGGGGGAGAGTATATCAGGCTCGTTCCCCCTCCAGGGCAGACAGGAGAGCGCCATGGCGAGCACACTCGATATAGATGGTCAGCAGGCAGCACTGGAAGCGGCCGTGACGCAGGCACTGGAACATGCCCGTCGCGCCGGGGCCGATGCCTGCGAGATTGGTGCCAGTGTCCAGCAGGGCATGGAAATCAACGTCCGCAAGGGCAGCGTCGAGACACTGGAAATGGCGCGGGATCAGGGCATTGGCGTCACGCTTTACCTCGGGAAGCGGCGGGCCAGCGTCTCCAGCAGTGATGCATCACAGACCTCGCTGATGGATGCCGTCAAACGGGCACTCGATATTGCTCGCTATACGGCCGAGGATCCGGCTGCCGGACTGGCGGATCCGGCGTTGCTGGCACGTGAGCTGCCCGATATGGGCGTTCATCATCCCTGGACGCTGGCACCTGATGATGGCATCGAACTGGCCAGGCGCTGTGAGCAGGGCGGGCTTGCCGTGGCGGGCATCGACAGCAGTGATGGCGCCTCGCTTACGACCAGCGAGGGCGTGAGCGTCTACGGCAATAGCCATGGCTTTCTGGGGGCGACTCGGGCCAGCCATCACGCGCTTTCTTGCATGATGATTGCCCGAGACGATGCCGGAATGCAGCGTGATCATGACTATACCGTCAGCTGTGACCCCTCACATCTCAGGGTGCCCGAATCTGTCGGACGTGTGGCCGCCGAGCAGGCCATGGCGCGTCTGGGATCGCGGCCAATGGATACCGGCAGGATGCCGGTGATTTTCACGCCCAATATGGCGCGGTCCCTGATCGGACACCTGCTCAACGCCATTGCCGGAGGCGCCATTTTCCGCGAGTCCTCCTTTCTATGCGATGCGATGGGGGAGTCTCTCTTTCCTGAATGGTTGAGTCTGGGCGAACGTCCGCGCGAGTATGGTGCCATCGCCAGCAGTGCCTATGACGATGAGGGGGTCTATACGCGAGATAATGACTTCATCGTGGATGGGCGGCTGGCCAGCTGGATGCTCTCAAGCTACAGCGCACGGCGGCTGGGGCTTGTCACCACCGGCAACTCTGGTGGGGCGCGCAACGTACGCCTGCAGGCGCCATTGACGTCTCATGAGGCACTGATGGCCAATATCGAGCGTGGCGTCATGGTCACCGAGCTGATGGGACAGGGCGTCAATACGGTCACGGGCGATTACTCCCGTGGTGCCGCAGGCTTTCTTGTCGAGAAGGGCCGAATTGTGGCCCCGGTGGAAGAGTTCACCATTGCCGGCAATCTGCGGGACATGTTCGGCAATCTCGTGGGGCTGGGCGATGACATCGATCGACGCAGCAGCGTGCATACCGGCAGCTGGCTGATTGACGACATGATGGTGGCTGGCTAGATAGATAGTGATGCCTTCAGGGCAGGGTGATGCCCTGAAGGACCTGGCGTTTTATCAGTACATGGCAGTGGCCAGTCCCAGAAAGGCCACAAAGCCCACAACATCGGTAATGGTGGTTAGAAGAACACCACCAGATAGCGCGGGGTCAATTGAAAGTTTTTTCAGGATGACCGGAATCAGGGTGCCTGCCAGTGCTGCCACCAGCAGGTTAATGACCATGGCCATGGCAATGATGGCGCCCAGCGTCATGTCATGAAAGCGCGCCACGGCCATGACGGCCACGATGACTGCCCAGAGCACACCGTTGATCGAGCCGGAGAGGAGTTCGCGCACTACCAGCCAGCGTACGTTGGCGCCTGAGACGTGTCCCAGCGCGAGGCCTCGGATCAGTACGGTCAGGGTCTGCGAACCGGCGATACCCCCCATGCTGGAAACGATGGGCATCAACACGGCCAGCGCGGCAATCTGCTGGATGGTGTCTTCGAAAAAGCCGATGGCAATCGAGACAATGGTGGCGGCGATCAGGTTGATGCCCAGCCAGACGGCACGTCGGCGGCTGGTGCGCAGCACCGGCGCAAAGGTGTCTTCTTCTTCCTCGAGACCGGCCATGCTCATCATGGTGCGCGCCGAGTTTTCACGAATGACATCGACCACGTCATCAATGGTGATGCGCCCCAACAGACGATTGTCGGCACTGATGACCGGCGCCGAGATCAAATCCCTGCGTTCAAAGATGCTGGCCACTTCATCTTCATGCATCAACGCCGTGAGGGTGACAACGTCGGTGTCCATGATTTCACGCACGCTGATGCCGGGTGCGCTGACCAGAATCCGATTGATGGGCAGTACGCCGATCAGCTCATTGTGTCGCGTCACGACCAGCAGGTTATCGGTGGATTCAGGCAGGCGCCGGTGTCGACGCAGATAGCGCAAAACCACATCGAGCGTGACCTCCGGGCGGATCGTGATGGTGTTGGTATCCATCAGTCCCCCGGCCGTGTCCTCGGGGTAGGACAATACCATCTCGATGCTCGCCCGACGGCTGGGCGTCATCATCGACAGTATGTTTTCGAGCGTGGCGTGGGGCAGACGCTGCAGCAGATCCGCTGCATCATCATTGTCGAGCTGCTGGGTCGCTACCAACAGCTGAGAGGCATCCATCCGGTTTAGAAACTCGGTCTGGATGTCATCGTTGAGATACTGAAGAATCTCGCCCTTGGCGGGGTTGTCGACCTGCTCCCAGAGGATGTCACGCTCACGCGGCGGGATGGATTCCAGCAGCTGGGCAACATCGGCAGGTGGAAGACCACGTCGAAGCAGGCGACGAACCTGATCCATTTCCCGCTGTGCCAGGGCGTTTTCGAGTCGCTCCAGACGAGGCTGACGTCCTTTCTGATCATTGCTCATTGTTGTGACATCCCTGTGTCAGCCCATTCAGGAGCCGTATTCTAGCAGAGTGTCGAACAATGTTCGTGAATGCCCGGCGACCGTCAATCTTCGGATCAGGATCTATTGATCCTCGTCGAATCGCGCCTCGAAAAGCGCCACGATGGCCGTTAGTGCCTCTTCGGCATCGTCACCTTCCACATGAACATGGACCACGCTGGTACAGGGAGCAGCCAGCATCAAAAGCGACATGATGTTCGCGGCATCGGCACTTCTTTCACCATGATAAATTGTCACGCGAGACGAAAAGGGCTGACAGCATTGTACAAGCCGCGTCGCGGCTCTCGCGTGAAGGCCGCGACGATTGGTCAGGGTCAGTTCACGCTGAAGCATCACCCGCCTCGCTGACAGCGCGCTGGATGGTCAGTTCCCGATGTCGGATCCGTACGGCCGGGAACTGACCGGCAAAATGCTCGCCGAGCTGCTCGGCCAGATACACCGAACGATGCTGGCCACCGGTACAGCCGATGGCCACGGTCAGATAGCTGCGATGGCTGGCCAGGTAGGAAGGCAACCAGCGCTCCAGCCACTGGCAGATGTCGCCAAACATCGCCTTGACCTCGTCATGGGCTTCAAGAAAGGCAATGACGTCACTGTCCTGGCCGGTCTGGGTGCGATAGCGTGGGTCCCAGTAAGGATTGGGCAGGCAGCGCACGTCAAACACCATATCGGCATCCAGTGGCACGCCGCGCTTGAAACCAAAGGATTCAAAGGTCAACGTCAGGTCATTGATGTCATGACGTGCTACCTGTTCGGCCACGCGGCGCCTCAGGTCATGAACGGACTGACCGGACGTGTCGATGATCAGATCTGCGGTATACCGCAGGGGAGAGAGGAACTGATGCTCCGCCTCGATGGCCTCGGCCAGTGTCATCTGGGTTTCGCGCGTCAGAGGGTGACGACGTCGTGTGGCCGCATAGCGCTCCAGCAGTACACGTGAGTCCGCGGTCAGATAGACCACTCTACAATGAATGCCGCGCGTGGAAAGTGCCTCCAGATGCTCCGGAAAGCGCTCCAGCTCACTGGGAAGGTTACGGGCATCAATGCTGACCGCGACACGGTTTCGGTGCGGGCTACCGGCTTCGAGCTCATCGATCAGGGCAGACAGAAGCATCGCGGGAAGATTGTCGATGGCATAAAACCCTTGATCTTCCAGTGCCTGTAGCGCGATGGACTTGCCGGAACCGGAGCGTCCACTGACGATAACAAGTTCCATGGCCATGCTGCTTATACTCTCGTTGAAAGTTGACTGATGGCCTGCATCAAAATGTCATGAAGTTCCTGCTCATCATGGGCATTGCGCAGGGCGTGCCGGGTTTCGGCAGCGTTCATGACTTCAGCAATCTGCGCCAGCAGGGAGAGATGCGTGTCTTCGGCAGCTTCAGGGACCAGCAGCACAAAAAGCAGATCGACGGGTTCGCCATCGATGGCATCAAAATCCACGGCCTGCTGAAGGCGCATGAATCCAGCCAGTGGCTGGCGGCAGTGTGAATTGCGAGCATGGGGAATGGCCACGCCATTCCCCACACCGGTACTCCCCAGACGTTCCCTGCTGATCAGTCGGGAAAAGACTTCCTGGCTATCGAGACTGGGAATGTTTTGTGAGATGAACCCGCTGAAATATTCCAGCACGCGCTTCTTGCTGCCCCCTTCCACATCAAACAGGATTCGGTCGGAGGGGAGTATCTGGTCAAGTGTCATGGGTTACAGGTATTTGCCGTTGCCCTGGGAGCGGGCCTGTGTTTTCTCCTTGTGCTTGAGCAGCTGACGATCAAGCTTCTCGGTCAAGGCATCGATGGCAACATAAAGGTCTTCCTGCTCGGCCTGAGCATGAAGTTCGGCACCTGCGGCATGTAGCGTGGCCGCGGCCTGCTGGCGCTCCTTTTCAATAGACAGTGTCACCTGAACATTGGTGATGTTGTCATAGTGACGTTCCAGCTTGGCAAGCTTCTGATTGACGTGCTCGCGCAGTGCATCGGTCAATTCGACGTGGTGCCCGGTAATGTTTACCTGCATGGCATGCTCCCTGAATCGAAACGGATAACCGGTTGTCCATGTGGACTGCCGGACCTGCAAGCCTGTTCCGGCTACTCTCAGATTGTAACGCTTTTCCCGTCAGCGCAAACCCTGAATGATGTTGTTCTCTTTTTTGACCTCCTTCAGGCCAGACGCTTGCGCTCGCTGGAAGCGGGAATGCCCATGGCCTCGCGGTATTTTGCGACGGTGCGCCGGGCGACCATGATGCCGTTGTCAGCCAGAAGTTGTACCAGTCGAGCATCAGACAGCGGGCGTCTTGGGGTCTCGTCTTCTATGAACTTGCGTATCCGGGCGCGAATGGCCGTGCTGGCATGGGCATCACCTTCCTGGCCCACATGGCTTGAGAAGAAATACTTGAGCTCCATGATGCCACGCGGCGTATGAATGTATTTGCGCGTGGTCACTCTGGAAATGGTGGATTCGTGCATCTCCACGGCCTGGGCGATATCGGCAAGAATCATGGGTTTGAGGGCTTCATCGCCGTGTTCAATGAAGCCGGCCTGACGTGTCATGATTTCCTGCCCTACCCGCAGCAGAGTGTCATTGCGACTCGAGAGACTCTTGAGCAGCCAGCGTGCATCCTGAAGATGCTGTTTGAGAAAGGTATTGTCGTCACTCTTGTCGGCGCGACGTACAAGGGCGGCATAGTCGGGCTGAATGCGAAGACGTGGCAGGGATTCCTGATTGAGCTCAACCTGCCAGCCATGGCGGGCGTGATAACGCAACACCAGATCGGGAATGACGAGATGTTGGTCCACGGCCTCAAATTCGCGACCCGGTCGTGGGTTGAGCGACCGGATGGTGTGAATCACGTCATCGAGCGCTTCATCATCAAGACTCAGGCGGCGCTTTAGCAGGCGGCGATCATTTTGTCCCAGTGGTTCAAGGAACTGACGAACCATGCGCCGGGTCTGGGCAAGCCAGGGCGTGTCATCCGGCAATAGATCAAGCTGTAGCAGCAGGCATTCGCGCAGATCGCGTGCAAAAACGCCAGTGGGTTCACACCGCTGGAGCTGCGAAAGCATGTGCTCCATTTCAGACTGTTTGAGATCCCCGAGGCCTTGCTGCCGAAGCCCCTCGCCAAGGTCTTCCAGACCCGTGCCGAGGTAGCCGCTGGGTTCGAGAGCGTCCAGCAGGGTATCGGTGATCAGCTGTTCGCGTGGGGTCATGTCCATCAACAGAATCTGCTCGCGAAGATGCGAGGTCAGGTCGACGGCTACGGCGTTGTGCTCGATATTCCAGCTGTCATCGGCGACGTTGGAGGAAGCGCTGCCGTTGGTATAGACATCGTCCCAGCGAGCATCCAGTGGCAATTCTTCCGGGATATCACTGGACCATTCCTCCTGAGATAACGGGGTCTCCGGTACCTCAAGCGTCTGCTCCTCCTCGATATCCAGTAAAGGATTGCTTTCCAGCGCCATCTGGAGTTCCTGCTGCAGATCCAGCGTAGACAGCTGCAGCAGATGGATGGCCTGTTGCAGCTGGGGCGTCATGGTGAGATGAGTGCCCGTGCGCAACTGTAAGGCGGGTTTCATCATGTTCGTAAAGCCCGGTCGCCAACGTGTAATATCACGCTATCCAGTCCGCGGCGCCCTTGCAAGTGCTGAAGGCGCTAAAGACTGCAATTATCATGCCATCAGTTAATAACCCCAGAGGGTTAAAGGCGAAATTCGTGGCCCAGATAGACATCGCGTACATGCTGGTTATTCAGCACGGCGTTGGCGTCGCCTTCAGCAATGATCAGGCCACTGCCGACGATATAGGCGTTGTCACAGATATCCAGCGTTTCACGCACGTTGTGATCGGTGATCAGAACGCCAATGCCACGGGTACGAAGCTGGCGGATAATGCCCTTGATTTCGCCGACCGAGATAGGGTCAACGCCGGCAAAGGGCTCATCAAGCAAAATGAAGGCCGGTTCGATGGCCAGTGCGCGGGCAATCTCCACACGCCGGCGCTCGCCGCCGGACAGGCTCATGCCCATGTTGTCGCGAATATGGCTGATGCTGAATTCTTCGAGCAGTTGATTGAGCCGTTCCTGGCGTTGCTGGCGATCCAGATCCTTGCGTGTTTCAAGTATGGCCATGATGTTGTCGGCCACTGACAGCTTGCGAAAGATCGAGGCTTCCTGAGGCAGGTAGCTGATGCCGGCGTGGGCACGCTTGTGCATCGGCTGGCGGCTCAGGTCAAGATCATCGATGGCAACATGGCCGGCGTCGGCCTGGATCAGTCCGACGATCATGTAAAACGAGGTGGTCTTGCCGGCCCCATTGGGGCCCAGAAGCCCCACGATCTCTCCCTGTCGAATCGACAGGCTGATGTCCTGAACGACACGGCGCCCCTTGAAGCTTTTGGCCAGATGGGCTGCGTGAAGGGTTTTCATTGGCTGCTGCCCTGTTGCTCTTCGGGAGTCAATTGCATGCGAACACGCCCGCCCGAGCTGCTTTCAGAGCTGCTGCTCTTCGCGCTCTGGCTGCCACGCGCGTTGACCTGGCGTGAGTCGAGGAAATATTCCACGTAGCCGCCGTTGAAGGTGTCACCGTTTTGATGCAGTTCAGCGTTGCCGATCAGCTCAACGCGTCGCTCTCCGGCGTGATAGATGATGGTATTGCCCCATCCCTTTGCCAGCGGATCATTAGGTGCCGGCTGCTGCTCGATATAGGCGCGTCCACCATCACCGCCCCTTGCGGTCAGGCTCGAAAGGCCACCGCTCTGGGCGCGCTTGAGCTCGACGCGAGTGGAGCGCAGCTTCATGGTGCCCTGATCGACTTCGACGGCCCCGGTATAGACGGCTGTGCCGGCGCGGTTATCGATGTTGAGGGCGTCGGCGCCAATGTTGATGGGTTTCTGGCGATCGCTTTCCAGAGCCATGGCCTGCTGGCCGAGCATTGCCAGCAGCAGGGCAGAGGTACACAGCAGCAGAGGGCGCGTCATGGGAGATCCTTGTCATCATTCATGTGTAAAAAAGAGAGCGATTACTGACGAATGGGCGGGTGAAAACCCTGTACATTGCCCTCAAGCGTCATGCGATCCTCGCTGACCCAGCCGTTGAAACAGTCGCCCCGGGTACGCTGTTCGTTTTGAGTGAACACGGCGCCACTGTCGCTCCAGGCATGCTGGGACGGTATATCATAATGCAGCACGTCCGTTTCAAGTTGCCAGTTGTCCGCCGGCTGATGCAGCACGGCATTGCCGCTTAGTTCGAACGTGTTGGCATTGGGGCCGAGCGTGGCGTGCTCACCATCCGCTGTCCAGCGATTGCCATCATCACCCAGCAACGTGAAGTGTGGGGTGACGGCTCGGGTCACATCGTCAGCAGGTGTATGAGACACACGTGGGCTTTCCATGGTCTGTGAGACGCGGCCCTGGTCGTCGAATCGGGTATAGGTGACGCCTTCGAGATAATAATCAGGGACACCCTGCTCGCTATCCGGCGCTGGCCCGGGAGACATCAGGGTATTGCGCTGATCGATCAGCGTCAGTACGCCCCCCAGAGCGAGCACCAGCACCAGAATGCCAAGGCGTGCCCGGGTGCGTCCGGAAGGGAGTCTGTCTCGAAAAGCCATATGCACGTCCTGTCGGAATAAGCGATGCAGCCTCAGAGCCGCTCATGAGCATCAATGATATCCTGCCAGACGCCTCGTGCGTTAAGTAGCCATTCGCAGAGTTCACGCACTGCGCCATGTCCACCCGGCGTTCGGGTTACCAGATCGGCTCGCTGACGAATATAGTCCGGTGCATCTGAAACCGTTACTCCCAGCCCTGCATACAGGATGGCGCCCAGATCAGGCAGGTCATCGCCGCAGTAGCAGACCTCATCAGGCTGGAGTGCCAGTTCCGCCATCAGGGCCTTCAGAGCGACCTGTTTGTCCTCACGGCCCTGAATGACGTGACGAATGCCCAGCTCCTGCGCGCGCCGGTCGACGGCGGGAGAAATCCTGCCGGTGATCAGGGCGACCTCGACACCGGCCTGCATGATCAGCTTCAGACCAAGACCGTCACGCACATGAAATACCTTGTCGCCATCCTGTTCCGGCTGTGCCGCGTAGCGCAGGCGACCATCGGTCAGGACACCATCAACGTCGAGCGCCACTAGACGTATGGGGTGAGCGAGTTTATCTGGTAAGGCACTGATATCGTTGGATGGTGTCATGGCGTGCAGGGTCAGCTCTCCGGCGTGGCAATCGATGATTTGAACTCGTTTCTGGTAGCTGGTGAAGCCAGGGGGTACGAGCAGTGAGCGTGGCTGAGTTCAAGGCTAGACGATGCCACTTCTAAGCAGATCATGCATCTTGAGCAACCCGGTCGGCTGGTGCTGGGCATCGACGATGACCAGCGCCGTAATGCGATGATCTTCCATGACCCTGACGGCTTCTGCTGCAAGGGTCTGTGCCTCGATGGTACGCCCCCCGGGTGTCATGACTTCATGGATCATCAGCTGGCGGACATCACCGTGGCGATCGATCGTGCGTCGCAGGTCACCATCGGTATAGATGCCCACGAGGCGATCAGTGTCATCGGTCACGCAGGTAAATCCGTGGCCCTTGCGCGTCATTTCGATCAGCGCTTCGCCAAGTCGTGCATCCTGTCGGACGACCGGAAGCTCATCGCCGGTATGCATCAAATCTTCCACGCGAAGCAGTAACCGCTTGCCCAGCGTGCCACCCGGGTGGGACAGGGCAAAATCCTCGGGGCTAAATCGGCGCGCTTCAAGCAAAGCGATCGCCAGCGCATCTCCCAGGGCGAGCGTCGCCGTCGTGGAGGAGGTCGGGGCAAGGTTCAGCGGGCAGGCTTCCTGGGCGACGCTGACATCCAGATGCACGTCGGCATGACGAGCAAGGCTCGAGGAGACGTTGCCGGTCATGGCAATCATGGTCGTTCCCATGCGCTTGAACAACGGCAGAAGGGCGGTCAGTTCGGCCGTTTCTCCCGAATTGGATAGCGCCAGAACGAGATCATCGCGCACCAGCATGCCCAGATCGCCATGGCTGGCTTCGCCGGCATGCACAAAAAAAGAGGGGGTGCCGGTGCTGGCAAGCGTGGCTGCGATCTTGCGGCCCACATGCCCTGACTTGCCAACGCCTGTGACCACCACTCGCCCGCGGCACTTGAGGATATGCTGACAGGCGTGGGTGAAGGGGGCATCAAGACGCGCTGACAGATCTCCCAGAGCGTTTTGCTCAAGCGAGAGAGTACGGCGTGCGCTGGCCAAAAAGTCGTGATCGATATCTGGTGTGGTCATGGCCGTGAATTCTGACGCCGGATGGTTCGGGGCACAAGCGTAACCTGACAGGCCTTATCAAGGGCATCGATGTCAGACCTTTCTGACCTGAAAATGGTGTTAATGGCCGATTTTTATGCCTTTGTGGCAGTTGCCGATAACTGAGGCTGGTGGGGGCGGGCATAATTCGGATACGATGTTCGCTAACTCCATATCCTTTTGTGTTCATTCAGGAGTTGTATGTCCGACTCAACACTGGTCAGCGTCGAGAATCTGCATTTCTCGCGAGCTGGCAGACCCATTTTTTCGGGCGTTGATCTGGAGATCCCAAAAGGGCGCATTACCGCCATCATGGGACCCAGTGGCACTGGCAAGACAACCCTGCTCAAGCTGATCGCCGGACAGCTCACGCCCGATTCGGGCAGTGTGCATGTCGGTGATGACAACGTGCATCGACTGTCCCGGCAGGCGCTGTTTCGCATGCGCCGTCGCATGGGCATGCTGTTTCAGAGCGGGGCGCTGTTTTCGGATCTGAGCGTGTTTGAAAACGTGGCCTTTCCGATCCGGGTCCACACTGACCTGCCCGAGCACATGATCCGTGACCTCGTGCTGATCAAGCTGCAGGCCGTTGGCCTTCGTGGCGCCCGTGATCTCATGCCTGCCGAGCTTTCCGGCGGCATGACCCGGCGTGTGGCGCTGGCACGTGCCATTGCGCTGGACCCGGATCTGATCATGTACGATGAGCCTTTTGTCGGTCAGGACCCCATCTCCATGGGCGTTCTGGTCACCCTGATTCGTCGGCTCAACAGCGCTTTCAATATGACAGCCATTGTGGTGTCTCACGATATCAAGGAGACGCTGTCGATCGCTGATCATGTTTATGTCATTGCCGATGGTCGCGTCATGGCCAGCGGGTCACCGGCCTCACTGCGCGAGGCGCAGGACCCGCGGGTCAGCCAGTTCATCCAGGGCAAACCCGATGGTCCGGTGCCCTTTCACTATCCTTCGAAGAATTTCTACGAGGATATTCTTGCGCCCTCGGAGGTGTCTTGATGTCACCGTTGATCTTTCTGGGGCGCAAGACGCTGAATACGCTCGAGTCGCTCGGGCGCAGTGCCATCTTTCTGGCGCAGGCCCTGTGTCATCTGCCCCGGCTGGAGGGCGCCAGGCTCTGGCTCCGACAGATGTACTTTGTCGGTGTCATGTCTCTGCCCATCGTGGCTGTTTCGGGCCTTTTCATCGGTATGGTCATTGCGTTGCAGGGCTATCTGGTGCTGTCCGGCTTTGGAGCCGACGAGGCGCTGGGGCAGATGGTGGCGCTGTCACTGCTGCGAGAGCTGGCGCCGGTCGTGACCGCACTGCTGTTTGCCGGGCGAGCCGGTTCAGCTCTGACGGCTGAAATCGGTCTCATGAAGGCGACCGAGCAGCTTTCCAGCATGGAGATGATCGGTGTCGACCCGCTGCGCCGGGTGATTTCGCCGCGTCTGTGGGCCGGTTTTTTGTCCATGCCGATACTGACCGTATTTTTCAGCGTGATCGGCATCATGGGTGGCTACCTGGTGGGCGTGGACTGGCTGGGCGTTGATCAGGGCTCGTTCTGGGGCAACATGCAGGGCAGCGTGATCTTCATGGATGATGTCGTGAATGGCATGTTGAAAAGCGTGGTCTTTGGTGTCGTCGTGACATGGATCGCTGTCTTTCAGGGTTACGATCTCGTACCGACCTCCGAGGGGATTTCGCGTGCCACGACTCGAACCGTCGTCTTTGGCTCGCTGGCCGTACTGGGGCTGGATTTCATTTTGACCGCGCTGATGTTTGGAGAATTCTAATGAAGCGCTCTAAGTGGCTTGAAGCCGGTGTCGGTGCCTTTGTACTGGCCGGATTTCTGGGACTCGTCTTTTTGGGTCTACAGGTAAGTGGTTTTGCTCCAGGGCAGGCTGAACAAAATTTCACGGTATATGCGAATTTCAGCAATATCGGTGGTTTGAAGGAGCGCTCAAGGGTCACCATGGCGGGCGTTACCGTTGGTCGGATCACCAGCATCGAGCTGGACCCGAAGTGGCTTGAGGGGCGTGTGACGATGAAAATCGACAGTGATGTTGGCGAAAAACTGTCGGAAGACTCCACGGCGTCTATCCTGACGGCAGGACTTCTGGGCGAGAAATACATCGGTCTGTCGACCGGTGGTGCGCCTGAAATGATCAAGGATGGTGGAACCATCCGCGATACGCAGTCGGCGCTGGTGCTTGAAGAGCTGATTCAGCAGTTTGTCTCGAACATGTCCAAGTAGTCCGGATCAAGGTCGGATGTCGGCGTAGCAGGTTGGCATCCGTGCAATTTGTATATTCAGGAGGTGCAGTAGATGAAAAGGGTCTCCCGTTATGTTGGCGTATTGGTTGCCGCGGTGCTCGGTATGGGCATCCTGTCTGCTCAGGCGGCCAGCCAGTCTCCGCACGAGGTCGTCAGTCAAAGCGTCGATCAGTTGATGTCAAAGCTCGACAACAATCAGGACCGCTATCGCAATCATCCTGACGAGCTGAAAAGTGTGGTCGAACAGAATATTGATCCCATCGTTGACTGGCGTTACGCGTCGGCAAGCGTCATGGGCAAATATTTTCAGGCCGCCTCACCAGAGCAGCGCAGCCGCTTCGCACGCGTATTCAAGCAGACGCTGATCGATACTTATGCCCAGGGATTGGTGACGTTTGACTACAAGGATGTTCGGGTGATGGACAATCAGAATCAGCGCTACGACGATCAGGCCAGTGTCGATATGGAAGTGATCGCTGCCAGCGGTGAACGCTACCCGGTGTCCTACACGCTTCGCAATCGCGATGGTAGCTGGAAGGTTATCAATGTGGTGGTCAATGGCATCAATCTGGGGCTGACCTTTCGTAACCAGTTCGATCAGGCCATGCGTTCCAACAATCGTGACTTTGATGCCGTCATCAATGGCTGGGCGCCTGATGTTGATCTGAAAGATGGCGATGGGGATAACCAGAAGGCTCAGGGCTGATGAGCGAAAAGCTCTACAGTGATGACATTGTCACACTTGAAGCCCGCGAGGCCGCCCTTTATCTGAAGGGGGCGCCGGGTTTTGACAACGCCTCCGATCTGGCGACGGCCGGCATCGACTGGCTGAAGGGATACGATGGACCCCAAGTTTCTTTCAATCTGTGTGGTGTCAGCCGAACCAGCAGCGCGACCATCTCGGTGTTGCTTGAATGGTTGCGCGCTGCACAGTCAAAAAAGCTGGAAGTCGATCGCATCACGCTTTCCGACAGCATGCGCGAACTGATCGAGATGGCCGAACTCGGCGATGTCTTTCCGGCCCATGAAACCTCATTTGCCTCCGCCGAGGAGACATGACTTTCCGAGTCTTCCGGCTCCTTGATTGGAAAGCGGCGTCAATGACGCCGCTTTTTTTTATGTCCATTCGCGCGGGGTCATGCTTTTCATTTACCATTGGCGACCAACAAACCAGTAAAGGAGTCATCATGCAGCCTGATGAGGTCAAGCGCCTGCTTGAGGCGCGCGTTGAATCGTGTGAGTTTCAGGTTCAGGGAGAAGGGTGCAACTTCCAGGTCACCGCCATCGGCGATGTCTTTGAAGGACTGACACCTGTAAAGCGTCAGCAGCTCATTTACGCCGCGCTTTCCGAAGAGATTGCCAGCGGTGCGCTGCATGCCATTAGTATCAGGACCATGACACCGGCTCAGCGGGCCGAGACGTCGCCTGATTCAGATCGTGCCTGATTGCCTTGGAAGTCTGGTGAATGGATAAACTGATTATCAGCGGTGGCCGGCCGCTGTCCGGCGAAGTCTGGACCTCGGGTGCCAAGAATTCGGCCCTGCCTATTCTTGCGGCCACGTTGCTGGCCGATGAGCCGGTTATCATTGGCAACCTGCCTCATCTGCAGGACATTACCACCACGCTCGAGCTGCTTGGGCGCATGGGGGTTGAGCCCATCATGGGCGAGAAGATGAGCATCCAGCTCGATGGTCGCGTCAGGGACTGTCACGCACCCTATGATCTGGTCAAGAAAATGCGGGCCTCGATTCTGGTGCTCGGGCCGTTGCTGGCGCATTTTGGTACCGCCGATGTCTCGCTGCCCGGCGGTTGCGCCATCGGCTCGCGTCCGGTCGATCTTCACATCCGGGGGCTGCAGGCGATGGGCGCCGATATCCGTGTCGAGGGCGGCTATATCCGCGCCAGAGCGCCGGGCGGGTTGAAAGGTGCACATATCGTGCTGGACACGGTCACGGTCACGGGCACGGAAAATCTTCTGATGGCCGCCACGCTCGCCAAGGGGCGGACCGTGCTGGAAAACGCCGCGCGCGAGCCCGAGATCGTGGATCTGGCCGAGTGTCTGATCGCGATGGGAGCCAACATCAGTGGTCATGGCAGCAGCACGATCACCATTGAGGGCGTCGAGCGACTGCATGGCTGTCGCTATGATGTCATGCCTGATCGTATCGAAACCGGTACCTTTCTTGTCGCCGCTGCCGCGACTCGTGGCAGGGTTCGGGTGCGTAATGCTCGCGCCGATACCATGGAAGCCGTGCTGCTCAAGCTGGAAGAGGCCGGCGCCGAGATCGAAACCGGTGATGGCTGGATTTCGCTGGACATGCATGGTCGCAGACCTAAGGCAGTCAACATCCGCACGGCACCCTATCCTGCCTTTCCGACCGATATGCAGGCTCAGTTCGTGGCGCTCAATGCCGTCGCGGAAGGCAGCGGTCGCGTAGTGGAAACCATCTTTGAAAACCGGTTCATGCACGTGCAGGAAATCAATCGCATGGGCGCGGATATTTCACTGGAAGGCAACACTGCACTGGTCAACGGCGTTGAGCACTTGAGCGGTGCGCCGGTCATGGCGACCGATCTTCGTGCCTCGGCAAGCCTCGTGATTGCCGCTCTGGTCGCCGAAGGTGAAACCGTGGTGGATCGTATCTATCACATCGATCGCGGCTATGAGTGCATTGAAGAAAAGCTTCAGCTGATGGGGGCGCGTATTCGCCGCGTGCCGCGCTAAGAGGCCGTTGGGGTGCACGCCATGCCGATTCATTTTTGCAGCCATTGAAGATCACATGAGTAAACCGCTGATACTGGCGCTCTCCAAGGGGCGAATTCTCAAGGAGACGCTGCCGCTGCTGGCTGCTGCCGGCATTGAGCCGCTGGAGCCGCTCGACAAGAGCCGAAAGCTGCTGTTCGATACCACGCTCGACAACGTCAAACTGGTTATTTTGCGGGCCGTCGACGTGCCGACCTATGTGCAGATGGGGGCCGCGGACGTCGGTGTGGCCGGCAAGGATGTCCTGCTCGAGCATGGTGCTCAGGGACTTTATGAGCCGCTGGATCTGGATATTTCACGCTGTCGTTTGATGACCGCGGGTATTGAAGGTGTCACCCCCGGGCGTGCCCGACGTCGTGTGGCGACCAAGTTCGTCAATATTGCCCGGCGTTACTATTCGGACCTGGGCATTCAGGCCGAAGTCATCAAGCTTTATGGCGCGATGGAGCTGGCACCGCTCATGAACCTCGCAGATGAGATTGTCGATATCGTGGATACCGGCAATACCCTGCGGGCCAACGGCATGGCGCCGCGTGAGTTGATCGCCGACATCAGTACCCGGCTGGTGGTCAACAAGGCGTCCATGACGGTGGAGCATGCGCGACTGGGGCCGTTGATCGAACGTCTGGGGCAGGCGGTGGCTGAACGTCGCCAGAGCGATGTGACCTCCTGACGTCCATGATCCGGTTGGCTGCCAGCAGCCATGTTTCGACAGGGCATCACGCCATCGATGCAGCACGATACTCTCCGGCAGGCGCCGGAAGGCAAGGAGTGATTCAGTCGTAATGGACAAACAGAGCATACATCGACTTTCTACACGGCAGCCGGATTTTGAAGCCCGGCTGGGTGCACTGCTGGACTGGGAGAGCGTTTCAAGCGCCGAGGTCCAGCAAAGCGTTGATCGCATCATCGCTGATGTTCGCAGTCGCGGTGATGCTGCCGTGATCGATCTGACCCGTCAGTTCGATCGCCTTGATGTTCAGGACATGTCGGCACTGACGTTGACGGCCGAACGGCTTGAGCGGGCGTGGCAGGGGCTGCCGGAAGCGCAGCGTCAGGCGCTGGCAGTGGCGGGCGATCGCATTCGCGCCTATCACGAGCGGCAAAAGCCCGAATCCTGGTCCTATCAGGAGGCCGACGGCACCCTGCTGGGTCAGAAGGTGACGCCACTCGACAGGGCAGGGGTCTACGTGCCCGGCGGCAAGGCGGCTTATCCGTCATCGGTGCTGATGAATGTTATTCCGGCGCATGTCGCTGGGGTAGAAGACATCGTCATGGTCGTGCCGACACCGGATGGCGTGCTCAATGAGCTGGTGCTGGCTGCCGCACACGTGGCCGGTGTCGCGCGGGTGTTCACCATCGGCGGCGCTCAGGCCGTGGCAGCCTTGGCCTATGGCACAGAAACGATCCCGAAGGTCGACAAGATCGTGGGGCCGGGCAATATTTTTGTGGCCACGGCCAAGCGCGCCGTGTTCGGGCAGGTCGGCATCGACATGATCGCCGGGCCGTCCGAGATTCTGGTAGTGTCCGATGGCGGCACCGATCCAGACTGGCTGGCCATGGACCTGTTCTCCCAGGCCGAGCACGACGAAGATGCCCAGGCCATTTTGATCAGCTGGGATGCTCGGCATCTGGAAGCCGTCGCAGAAAGCATCGAGCGTCTGCTGCCGACGCTTGAGCGTGCCGACATTGTTCGTGAATCGCTGTCGCGTCGCGGAGCCCTGATTCTTGTGGAGGACGAGACGCAGGCGCTGACGCTGATCAATCGCATTGCCCCGGAGCATCTGGAACTTTCGGTAGAAGAGCCGCAGCGGCTGGTTGAACACGTTCGTCATGCCGGTGCCATCTTCATGGGGCGCTACACTGCCGAAGCGTTGGGCGATTACTGTGCCGGGCCCAACCATGTCCTGCCGACTTCCGGTACGGCGCGTTTTTCCTCGCCACTGGGTGTCTATGACTTCCAGAAGCGCTCGTCGCTGATCCAGTGCTCGCCGCAGGGTGCGTCAACACTGGGGCAGACCGCATCGGTGCTGGCAAGAGGTGAGTCGCTGACGGCGCACGCTCGTTCGGCAGAAAACCGTATCGATAGCCACAAGCGCTGATCGATTGGTTTGATCGTCATTGATCGCCGGTCAGCTGTCGGGCTGAACCGGCGTCACCGGTCGGCTGGGGCGCTCCCCCACGCTGACCGTCACCTGGAATCGTTTGCCGTTGCGATAAAGCTCTATCGGTAACTGCTTGCCGGGTTCGATTTCTGCAATATCCACCATGGCTGTCTGGGCATCCAGCAGCGGCTTGCCGTCTATCGACAGAATCAGATCACCTACCTTGATACCCGCCTGAGCTGCCGGCCCACCATCCACGACATCCGAGACCACGACCCCGCGCGGGGCGTTGATGTCCAGCGACGAGGCCAGGCTGGAACTGACCTCTCTCGCCTCGATGCCCAGCCAGCCCCTGACCACACGCCCGCGGGTCACCAGATCGTTGAGGATGCCATGCGCCAGATTGGTGGGAATGGCAAACCCGATGCCCTGCGATCCGCCGGTGCGCGAGAAGATGGCCGTGTTGATGCCCACCAGTGCTCCTTCTGCATTGACCAGCGCTCCTCCTGAATTGCCCGGGTTGATTGCCGCGTCCGTCTGGATGAAATCCTCATAGGCGTTCAGGCCCAGATGATTGCGGCCGGTGGCGCTGATGATGCCCATGGTCACGGTCTGTCCCACGCCGAAGGGATTGCCAATGGCCAGGGCGATGTCGCCAACGCGGGTATTGGTCGCATCGGCAAGGTCAATGACCGGCAGATTATTCAGATCGATCTTGAGCACGGCCAGATCTGTTTCCGGGTCGGTGCCGATCACGGTGGCCAGCGTTTCTCGGCCGTCTCGCAGGGCCACCTGTACTTCATCGGCGCCGCTGATCACGTGGTTGTTGGTGAGGATATAGCCCTCATCGCTGACGATGACGCCGGAGCCAAGACTCGACAGCATGCGACGGCGCCCGGATTGACTGTTGCCAAAAAACTGCTCGAAGAAGGGGTCGGACATCAGTGGGTGATGATCACGCTCTACCAGCCTTGACGAATAGACGTTGACCACGGCAGGGGCAGCATGCTGTACGGCGTCGGAATAACTTGCCGTGCCGGGGCCGCGCTGAAGGGGTGCTGCATTTCGTGTGATGGGCGGCGTGCGCTGAACGGGAGGGGTGGGCGTCGGTGTCACGGATGGGAGCGTAACGGTCTGGCCCTGCCGGCCATCGCTGGCAGAGCGGTCGCCACTGTCGATGATCTGTGGCATGTGATCCAGCATGACCAGCGCCAGCAATACACCACAGACAACAGGCCAGATCAGGGGCACCAGAAATCGGCGCATGACAACATCCTTTTTGAAACAGGCAGCCCGGAGCTGCAGACTTGCAGGTTGTTCAAACCGGCATTTGAGGCAGGGAAGCTGCCTTGTGTTGTGCCGGTCGCAATGTCGTATAAAAGTTGAGCGAGTTTATCACTCAGTGGTCAGCAATGCCTGATACTGGTGTGACACTTTCAAAATCGATGGCCGGGAGACAAGAGCATGACTGAGCGCAGGGTGTTGCTGGAAGACATGAAGTCACTGCTCGCGCCGCAGCGTTTCAAGGACTTTACCGTCAATGGTCTACAGGTGGAGGGTAGTGAACGGGTCAGGCGTGTCATGAGCGGAGTGACGGCCAGCCAGAATCTGCTCGATGAAGCGGTGGCATGGCAGGCTGATATGGTGCTGGTTCATCATGGTTATTTCTGGAAAAACGAACCGGTGGCGATTACCGGCATGAAGCAGCGCCGCATCGCCACGCTTTTGGGTCATGACATTAATCTGGTGGCCTGGCATCTACCGCTGGACGCGCACTCGACGCTTGGCAATAACGTTCTGCTGGCGCAGCGCATGGGCTGGACGGTACGGGGCGTCCTTGACGGTGAGGTGGGGCAGGGACTTTTATATCATGGCGAGATGGCCGAGTGCTCGCAGCAGACGCTGGCCGAGCAGCTTCACCAGCAGCTGGCACACAAGCCATTGATGATTTCAGGTCATGATCGCCCTGTCCGACGTATTGCATGGTGTACGGGCGGTGCGCAGGACATGATTATTGATGCGGCAGAGGCCGGTATGGATGCTTTTGTTTCCGGTGAGGTGTCGGAGCGAACCACACATCTGGCCCGGGAGATGGGGATTACCTATTATGCGGCCGGCCATCATGCCACCGAGCGTGATGGTATAAGAGCACTGGGCGAGTGGCTGGCACAGCGCCATGATATCGAGCATCGCTTTGTCGATATCGACAATCCGGTATAGCTGTCGCCGGGGGGGCCGGCGACAGTGATGATGTGATCAATAGCGGGGAGGTTGCGGGTCGGTACCGTGATTTTCCTGCTTCTGACGCAGCCCGTAGCTTTCATCAAGCGTTCCATTGCTGTCGGCGTAATCACGTGGGATGTGAAGAGCGCCGGTATCTTCTTCGCTCTCTTCGAGTGCATCAGTATTCGGGCGGCGCTTGAGTGACGGGTCGCTGGCCAGAGCGCTGACGTCGGCGTCGAGCCGGGCCTGAAGTTCTTCACTCTGGCGAGTGATATTGCGTGCCAGCGTCGTGACGTCCGCAAAGTGCGTGTTCACGTTCTCGCGCAGTTCCTTGAGTTCAAGTTCGGTTTCGGCCAGACGCTGCTTGAGTTTCTGGCTGGTGGCTCTCTGGCTGCCCGAAAAATGGCGAATCAGCACGCCGATCACGATACCTGCCAGCAGTGCCACAATGGCGACTACCCAATCAATATTGCCTTCGTTCACCGCTATTCCCCTCTTTTGATGCTGATTGCATGCACGACCAGCGTGACCCTGAGATAGGCCATTATAGAAGGCGTCGTATTGTCCGGGTCAATTCACTCACGACATAATCGTACCCGCAAGCGCTGACATCTCACTACCGACAGGACGATTCAGGGCGTGTCACACTGTACAATCATGAGCATCCGATCTTCCGCAAGGCACCAGATAACATGTCCAGACTTTCCCCGCGAGAACAGTACCGGCAGGATCTTGAACGCGAAGGCTTCCAGCATGACAGCTCTCAGGAGAAGGCCGTCGAGCATCTCCAGCGTCTTTATGAAGCGCTGACCAGTCGGCCGCGCCCGAAACCTGCCACAGCTGCGGCGGATAATGGGATCAAGTCGAAAATGTCAGGCTTTTTTGGCAAAAAAAGTGCTCCGTCAGCGCCGAGCGCGCCTGCCGAGCCCGATATCAAGGGGCTCTATTTCTGGGGCGGCGTAGGTCGAGGCAAGACATGGCTGGTGGACACCTTTCATGACAGCCTGCCCTTTGATGACAAGATGCGCACGCACTTTCATCGCTTCATGCAGCGGGTGCACAAGGAACTTGAAATTCACAAGGGTCAGAAAAATCCTTTGACTCAGGTAGCGGTAAAACTGGCCGGTGAGGCCAGAGTCATCTGCCTTGACGAGTTTTTCGTCAAGGACATTACCGATGCCATGATCCTCGGCAATCTGCTCGATGCCCTTTTTGCCCAGGGTGTAGTGCTGGTGACAACGTCCAACATCGTGCCGGATGAGCTGTATAAAAACGGTCTGCAGCGGGATCGCTTTCTGCCCGCCATCGATCTGCTCAACCGCCACTGCGAGGTGGTCAATGTCGACGCGGGGATCGATTATCGAATGCGCACACTGACCCGCGAAGAGGTGTTTCATACACCGGCCGGTGACAGTGCTGACGAGGCCTTGCAGGAGAGTTTTGCGCATCTGGCAGGAGAACCGGGTGAAGAAGAGACACTGCGTATCAATGGGCGAGCGCTGAAGGCTCGCCGCTGCCATGAGGGCGTGGTCTGGTTCGATTTCAAAACGCTTTGTGATGGCCCGCGCAGCCAAAACGACTATATCGAGCTCTCAAGGCAGTATCACAGCGTTCTGATTTCCAATGTACCGGTCATGGGGGCGGCCATCGAGGATCAGGCGCGCCGTTTCATCAATCTGGTAGATGAGTTCTATGATCGCGCCGTCAAGCTGGTCATGTCGGCGGAAGCCGAGCCGGAATCGCTCTACAGCGGTGGCGAGCTTGCCTTTGAATTCGAGCGTACCGTGTCGCGTTTGCAGGAGATGCAATCAAGCGATTATCTGGCGTTGACTCACAAGCCCTGAATGTGATTATCCCTTGTTCGTCGGACGCTGGCTCTGTACAATGCGCGCTCGCTTATCGTTGTTGTGTCTGCCTGCAGGGGCAACAACCAAGAAAAATAGGGATTGGCAGGGCAGAAGCCACGCTCTCGCCACAACCATGGTGATTCATACATGAAGACGTTCAGCGCCAAACCGCAGTCCGTGCAGCGCGACTGGTATGTCATCGACGCGGAAGACAAGACTCTGGGTCGACTGGCAACCGAGATCGCTCGCCGCCTGCGTGGCAAGCACAAGCCCGAATATACGCCTCACGTTGATACCGGTGACTACATCGTTGTTGTCAACGCCGAGAAAGTTCGTGTGACCGGCAAGAAGTCCTTTGCCAAGCAGTATTATCGCCATACCGGTTATCCGGGCGGCCTGCGTTCGATGAACTTCGAGCAGATGATCGACCACGCTCCCGAGCGCGTTATCGAAATCGCCGTCAAGGGAATGCTGCCCAAGGGCCCGCTGGGTCGCGCCATGTACTCCAAGCTGAAGGTTTATGCCGGTGGTGAGCATCCTCATGCGGCACAGCAACCCCAGGCACTGAATCTCTAAAGGAACATTTTCATGGCACAGCAGCAGTACTACGGCACAGGCCGCCGCAAGACCTCTACCGCGCGCGTTTTTCTGCGTCCGGGCAATGGCAAGATCACGGTCAACAAGCGTGAGCTCAACGAATACTTCGGCCGCGTGACCGCACAGATGGTCGTGCGCCAGCCGCTCGAGCTGACCGAGCTGACCGAACAGTTCGACATTTATGTCACCGTTCAGGGTGGCGGCGGTTCTGCACAGGCAGGCGCCATTCGTCACGGCATCACTCGTGCCCTGATGGAATACAATGAAGAACTGCGTACACCTCTGCGCAGCGCCGGCTACGTCACGCGTGATGCGCGTATGGTCGAGCGTAAGAAGGTCGGTCTTCGCAAGGCACGTCGTCGTCCCCAGTTCTCCAAGCGTTAAGCTTCGACGTCATGTCACAGGACGCCCGGGTGTTTTCCCCGGGCGTTTTTGTGTCTGCAGGACAGTTTTTGCATTTCTGTTAAGCGCTGTGGTTGCCAATCCGGCAACCGAAAGGCGTGCTCTCGTGTTATTATCCAGCTCGTCATTAAAGTGAGGACTTTCTATGGGTGTTGTGGCCAAACGATCGTCAATGACGTTCTATACAGGCAGTGACGACCATTACAGCCATCGCGTCAGGATCGTGCTGGCCGAAAAGGGGATTTCCGTTGACATCATTGAAGTCAACGATGAGCATCGTCCGGCGGAGCTGGCCGACCTCAATCCTTATAATAGTGTGCCGACACTGATCGATCGTGATCTGGTTCTTTATGAGTCCAAGGTCATGATGGAGTACCTGGATGAGCGTTTTCCGCATCCGCCGCTGTTGCCGGTCTATCCGGTGGCGCGAGCGCAAAGCCGCCTCTGGATGCATCGTATCGAGCGTGAGTGGTGCCCGATGGTGGAGCGTATTCTGTCGCCGGGCTCCAAGAAGGAAGTCGAGCAGGCGCGCAAGGAATTGCGCGAGAGCCTTATCGGCATCAGCCCGATTTTTGAAGATATCCCTTTTTTCATGAGCGAAGAGTTTTCGCTGGTGGATTGCTGCCTGGCCCCCATCCTCTGGCGTTTGCCGGCACTGGGCGTTGAGCTGCCCGAGCAGCAGGTCAAGCCGCTGATGGGGTATATGGAAAGACTGTTCGCGCGAGATGCCTTCAGGGCATCGCTTCTTGAGTCAGAGCGCGAACTTCGAACCTGATCGGATCATCGCTGCAGGCAGGTCATTGCCTGCAGCAAACATACTGATTGATGCGCAGGACGTATATTTTGATGCATTCTTCAGTGAGGTGAAATCATGCATTCCAGCCGTCCCTATCTGATTCGTGCGTTGTATCAGTGGCTGCTGGACAACGACTGCACACCCTATGTCGTTGTCGATGCCGAGCGCACGGGTGTGGTGGTACCAGAACAGTTCGTCCAGAATGGCCAGATTGTTCTCAATATCGGTCCGGGCGCCGTTCGAGAGCTTTTCATGGAAAACGACATGGTGGCTTTCAATGCACGTTTTGGCGGCCAGCCGATGACCGTTGAGCTGCCCATCGATGCCATCATTGCCATCTATGCGCGTGAAAACGGTGTGGGCATGGTCTTCGGTCAGGAGCCTGTCATGCCGGACGACGCTTCGGATTCGGCCGAGCCCGATAATGATGACCTCGACGAGCGGGACTCTCATCTGGGCGCGGTGGCAAGAACGGATGAGGATCATGGCGAGGGTGGAAATGACGATGATGACGACGACGGCGGTTCACGCCCGCCCAAGGGACGCCCGTCCCTGAAAGTCATCAAGTAATCGCCCGCTATCGTTATACCAACGGACCCGCCATGATGGCGGGTCCGTTTTTTTATGACTGCCTGTTTTTTATATCGGGCAAGGGTAGGCAGCTTGCGGGGGCTTATACGCCCAGATATTCGAAGGCCTTGACGATGCGTTTTACGCCGCTGGTCTGTGAGACCAGCCGAACAAGGTAGTCTGCTTCGCTGGCGCGAACCATCCCCATCAAATACACCGTGCCATTCTCGGTCAGAACCCTGACCCTGTCGCTGTTGATGTGATTACTGGCGGTGATGCGGGCCTTCACACGCGACGTGATCCAGGTGTCCTGCAGTCGCTGTTGCGTTGAGCTGTTGGGTTCGACGCTCAACTCGTTGCGCAGGTGGCGCACGCCGTTCAGGTGTGTGGCGAGTTCGCCTGCCTGTGCCTTCTGGGCTTCGGTCCCTACCTGACCGGTCAGCAATGCAAAACCGTTATAGACATCGACATTGATATGGGTGTTATCCAGGCTGTCGGTAGCGCGAATGCTGTCCCAGAGCATGCGGGCAGTCTGCGTGTCCTGGTCGATGGCATAGCTGGTACGAGTCCCATAACCGTTGCTGCCGGTGATAGTGCTGCAGCCGCTGGTCGCAAGCGCGACGCCGAGCAGCAGGGTGCCTGTAAGTCGGAAAAGTGTATATTTATTCATTGCTGCCAAAGAGCTGGTGGTCGATTAAATCGCAAAGACAGTGAATGACCAGCAGGTGCACTTCCTGAATACGAGCGGTGACGGTCGCCGGGACCCGAATCTCGCAATCTTCCTGTCCCAGAAGTGAAGCCATGTTGCCACCGTCTCGGCCGGTCAGGGCGACCACAATCATGTCGCGATCATGGGCGGCCTGAATGGCCTGAATGACGTTGGCGGAGTTGCCGCTGGTAGAGATGGCCAGTAGAACATCACCAGGCTGACCCAGCGCCCGAATCTGTTTGGAGAAGACATCGTTGTAGCTGTAATCGTTGGCGATCGAGGTGATGGTCGAAGAGTCGGTGGTCAATGCCAGGGCCGGCAGGCTTGGGCGTTCGCGTTCAAAGCGGTTAAGCAGTTCCGATGAGAAGTGCTGGGCATCACCGGCGCTGCCCCCGTTGCCGCATGTCAGGATCTTGCCGTCATTGATCAGGCTCTGGACCATGATCTGGCTGGCCGTTTCGATGAAGGGCGGCAGGACCTCGCTCGACCAGGTCTTGACGTCGATACTGGCGTTAAATTGATCGATGATGCGTGATTGAAAGTCCATGGCACTCTTCACATTGTCAATGGCGTTATATTTCCGCGGCGTCACTACCGGACTCAAAAGGCGTCAAAGGCGCTTTTGACCCAGTCAAAGTGCAGATGCCCGGGAGGTTCTCCCGTCACCCCGACCGCATCGAAGCGGCAGGGGCATGATAACCGCTTGTCGAGTAGATAAAAATGCGCCGCCCGGATCAGCTTTCGCTGCTTGGCAGGTGTGATGGTTTCCAGCGGGGAGCCGTGCGAAGCACTGGCACGATAACGGACTTCGATAAAGACCAGCGTCTCTCCATCGCGCATGATGAGATCGGTTTCACCGCCGCGGATGTGCTGGTTGCGGGTGACCATGACAAGACCCTGTCGTTCAAGCCATTGCGCGGTCAACGACTCGATGTCATGACCGCGCTGGCGATTGCTGAAGGGTCGAAAGGCCACGTTAACTCAGGGCAGCGTTGGCTGACCGTTACGGAAGACGGCCCAGGGCAGGGTGCGAACGACCCGGCCATCCTGACCGGGGGCCAATCGGCCGGTGGCGCCGTAAAGTTCAAACCCTCCGATGGCGTTCATGACCGGTAGTCGACGTCCCAGCTCAAAGGCATCAACGCCCATGGCATGAAGCTTGATCATGGATGGCTGATCATCATGGATAAGCCGCTCGCGAGTCGACTCAAAGGGCAGGGCGTCACTGCCGCCGGCAGCGGCTTCGGGAATCAGCCAGGGAATGTCCACGAACATCACGTCATCAAGGTCGTGGTCGAGCCTCGGCTGAGGCGAGCCTTCATAGACGTGTGAGGTCGCATAGATGGGCAGATTGGCAGCGTTGTAGTAATCAAGGGTCGGAGGCACCTGGCGGGCATAGCCGGGCAGGGCCAGCAGGAACAGCATGTCCGGTCGGCCACGACCGCCATCGAGTACTGACTTGACTGCAGAGGTGGCAGAGGCGGAAGGATCATAATTCTGGACGCTGACCAGTTCACCGCCTTCCTGCTGCCACTGCTTCTGGAAGGCACCCAGGACGCGGCTGCCCCACTCATTGTTTGGCACCATGACGCCCGCCCTGTGACGACCGTCGAGCTGGCCGCGCTGGGCTGCCTGACGCGCTTCGTCCTCGGCCGAGAGCCCGTACTGGAACAGATTCCGGGCGCTGTTGTGATCATGCGTACCGTAGTTGAGCGCCAGCGTCGGCAGGGCAACGCTATCGCGAGTCTCCAGCTGAGAGACCTGCTCCTTGCTGAGCGGTCCAATGACGGCCTGGGCGCCTTCCATGGTGGCGCGCGCATAAAGGCTTTCGATGTCCTGGCCGGTAGTGTCATAGAAAACCAGCTCGGGAACCTGCCCGCCCTGGCTTCGGACATCATCAGCGCGTGTTTCGATGCCTTCACGAATCGCGGTGGCGATGGATTCCAGCGGACCGCTCTGAGGCAGGAATACCGCAATCTTGCGGATCTCCTGGTCACGGATTTCGTCCAGTGCTCCCAGGTCTGACGGCAGGCGACGAGAAGCGGGGTGGCGAGGATTATTGGACTGCCACTGGCTGATGGCATCGGTCAGAGCGCCAATATTGGCACCCTGCTGGCGCTGCAGTCGTGCAAGCTCTGCCCAGCCGGCAGCCACGCTGCCCTGGCCGGCCAATTGATCAAGCTGGCCCGGATCAAGGCGATTGAGCTGTCGCCAGATGGTGTCATTGAGCTGGGTGTCGTCTGTTTGCTGCTGCAGGGCAATCAGGGTCTGCGCTGCATCGAACGGCTGGTTGTTCATGGCCTGTGCCAGGCCGCGGCGCTCAAGCAGCGTATTTCTTTCGTTGTCCGGCAGGGTCGCGGCGCTATCCAGAAGGCTGGTTGCGGCCAGCACTGTCTGCGGGTCCTGTAATTCAAGGGCCGCGCGCGAGCTCAGCAGTGCCCATCGAAGCTGCTGATCACTGGAGAGGACCGAACGGTCGAGCGAGTTGGCAATGTCCAATGCGCGCTGGTTGTCGCCCTGACGCTGAAACAGTTCGGCCGCCTGGAGGCGGGTGGCGGCCGCCTCGCTGCCCTGTTGCTGCTGGGCCTGGGTCAGCAGGTCGTTGGGCGACTGACCGCCAAAGCGATTAACAATGCCCGATGTGCCGGCACAGCCTGCCAGTGTGAGTGCCACCATGGCCGCGCCGGCCAGTCTGGTAAATGATGTTCGCATGCCTGGGCAGTTCCTTTTCTTGCCGGTCTCCATGATGGCGCCACAGCGTGGCGTCCGCGAACTGCACGGCGTACCATGCAGCTCCAGTCGAGCCTGTACCGTTTTTGGTCATGACACAGGCAAATCCGAAAGCAATGACGCGTCCGAACCAGTGTAGTGTGATGACATGAATAGTTTTAGCAAGGGCGCATTGTACGTGGTTGCCACACCGATTGGTAACCTTGACGACCTCTCCAGACGCGCCATGGATACCCTGGCACAGGCCGATCTGATCGCGGCAGAAGATACCCGTCACAGCGTGCGCCTGCTCGATCATATCGGGGTGAGGGTGCCGCTGGTGTCGCTTCACGAACATAATGAAACCTCGCGAATCGAGCGCATCCGACAAGCGCTTGATGACGGTCAGCGCGTTGCGCTGATCAGTGATGCCGGCACGCCGCTGATTTCTGACCCCGGCTATCGTCTGGTGCAGGCACTGCGGGAGGCCGATTACACCGTTATTCCCATTCCCGGACCCAGCGCGCTGATCACGGCGCTGAGTGCTGCAGGGCTGCCGACCGAGCGTTTTCTGTTCGAAGGCTTTTTGCCGGCCAAAAGTTCCGGACGACGCCAGCGTCTGAGCGACGTTGTCGAGCTGCCGGTAACGATTGTGCTCTATGAGTCGCCGCATCGGATTCGCCAGTTGCTGGAGGATATCGAGATCGTGTTCGGTGAACGTCACCTTGTCGTGGCTCGTGAACTGACCAAGACCTTTGAAACCTTTTTGCAGGGGACGGCGAGCACTCTGCTGGCGCGCATGATGGATGACCCCGATCAGATGCGTGGTGAATTTGTGGTCATGATGGCGCCGGCGCCTGAAAAGGCACCCGCCGACAGCGGCCAGATTGATGGTGATCAGCTGTTGTCCTCGCTGCTGGAGGAGGGGGTGGGGGTCAAGCAATCGGCCAGTGTGGCCACTCGTATACTGGGTGGTCGCAAGAGCGACTGGTATCAGCGTGCGCAGGCGATCAAGGATGGTGGTTTTTGTAATTAATTGTTGCCTGTAGGTCACCAGGGCCGGTGCACAAGGATAAAAATGGTTAACGCGCTTGGAGCCGGGGTTCGGCACTGATATTCTTGCGCGCTTGGGAGTCGGCCGGACAGTCGCCGCTGAACTTTCGGGTTCGGGGGAGGAAAGTCCGGGCTCCACAGGGCAGGATGCCAGGTAACGCCTGGGCGGCGCGAGCCGACGGAAAGTGCAGCAGAGAGTAGACCGCCCAAGCGGTGTCGGGTCTCTCGGCACCGACGGCAAGGGTGAAAGGGTGCGGTAAGAGCGCACCGCACGCCTGGTAACAGGTCGTGGCATGGTAAACCCCATCCGGAGCAAGACCGAATAGGAACCCATTGGCGTGGCCCGCGTCGGGTTCGGGTAGGTTGCTTGAGGCGTTCGGTGACGAACGCCCTAGAGGAATGACTGTTCTCGACAGAACCCGGCTTACAGGCCGACTCCCACCTGTTTTCCCCTTGAAACATCCCTTGAGTCCTCATGAATCAGACCCCAGGTATCCGGCAAGACCACAAGCATGAAAGCGTCCTGCTTGAGGGTGCCGTCGATGCCCTCGTTCAGCGGCCCGACGGCCTCTATCTGGACGGCACTTTCGGGCGTGGCGGGCATTCCCGCGCCATCCTTGACCGCCTGAGTGATCAGGGGCGCCTGGTCGCCATCGACCGCGATCCTGATGCACTTGCCGCCGCCGCAGACATCGAGGATTCACGATTTAGTATCGCGCGCGCCACGTTTGCTGATCTGGGCGAAGTAGCGCGTCAGCAGGGCGTCCACGGCAAGCTCTCCGGCATTTTGCTGGATGTTGGCGTGTCGTCTCCTCAGCTTGATGATGCCAGCCGTGGTTTCAGCTTCATGCGCGACGGCCCGCTTGATATGCGCATGGACCCCGATTCGGGCATCAGTGCGGCCCAATGGATTGCCGAAACCTCCGAGCGCGAGATGGCAGACGTCTTCAAGCGTCTGGGCGAGGAGCGTTTTGCCAGGCGTCTGGCTCGGGCGGTCGTCACGCAGCGCAAGGAAGCCCCCATTACCCGTACCGTGGAACTTGCCGAGCTTTTGAAGACGGCGCATCCGGCGTGGGAAAAGGGACGCCATCCTGCCACACGTGCCTTTCAGGCCATTCGTATTCATCTCAATGATGAGCTGGGTCAGCTCGAGCGTGCCCTGGAGGCCGCGCTTGAGGCTCTGGCTCCCGATGGACGGCTGGTGGTGATCAGTTTTCACTCGCTGGAAGATCGTCTGGTCAAGCGCTTTATCCGTGACAAGTCACGGGGCGATCAGCACCTGCCACGGCACATGCCGCTTCGCGAGGACCAGATTCGTCGCGACATGGCACCTGTCGGCAAGGCGATTCGCCCGGATGATCAGGAAACCGGGTTTAATGTCCGTGCCCGCAGCGCAGTCATGCGTGTGGCTCGCAAGCTGGGGCAGGAGAGCTAGTCGCCATGGTTGAACGCACTTCCGGCTCTCCTTCGCGCAGTCAATGGCAGTGGCCCTTTCGGCTCCGCCTGACCTTCCTGCATGGCGTGATTCTGGCCATGCTGCTGCTGGTCATCTTTTCAGCGCTGGGTGTGATCAGTACGGCCTATCACACGCGCTCTCAATATGCGCGCCTTCAGACCATGGAGCACAAGCATGACCAGCTTCAAACGGTCTGGAGTCGTTTGCTGCTGGAAGAGAGTACCTGGTCGACCCCTTCACGTATCGAAAATCTGGCGCGTGATCGTCTCGAGATGCATGTGCCGGATGTCCACCACACCAGGGTCATGCGGCCATGAGTGAACAAAACCGCCGCGTCGGACGCAATGCGCGCATGTATGGCGGGGATACGGCTGCCAGTCATGTGGCGGCCATGCCAATCTGGCGTTACCGATTCGTACTGGCCATCATCTTCATGGCCATGGCCGTGCTGGTCGGGCGCATTGTCTATTTACAGGTTTTCGACCATCAGTTCCTGCAGGGCCAGGGGGACTCGCGAACCATTCGTGTGCAGAGCATCGATGCCCACCGTGGCATGATTACCGACCGCGATGGCGAGCCGCTGGCGGTTTCTACCCCCGTGGTGACCCTGTGGGCCAATCCGAAGGACCTTCCCGAGGACCCGGTACAGCTGACTCGACTGGCAAAGGCGCTGGATGAGCGGCCCGCGGACTTTATGGCGCGGGTGAAAAGCTACCGCGACAAGGAGTTCATGTATCTCAAGCGGCGGGTCACGCCCGAGCCTGCCAGCCGTGTGCTGGCACTCGATATTCCCGGTGTGCATGGTCGTCACGAGTACAAGCGCTACTATCCGGCCGGTGAAGTAACTTCCCAGCTGGTGGGCATGACCAATATCGATGATCACGGTCAGGAAGGACTGGAGCTGGCCTTTGATCGTTATCTGTCCGGTCGTCCGGGGCAGCGTCGCGTGCTTCAGGACCGCAAGGGTCAGCTGGTGCGTGATCTACACATGATTCGAGAGGCTCATCCGGGCGGTGATGTGACGCTGTCGATTAATTTGCGCCTTCAGTATCTGGCCTATCGCGAGCTCAAGGCGGCGGTCAATGAACACAACGCTGACAGCGGCACCCTCGTAATGATGGATGCCCATACGGGCGAGGTGCTGGCCATGGTCAGCCTGCCATCCTATAACCCCAATAATCGCACCAGCGTGGATCCGGCAGGATTGCGTAATCGGTCGCTGACCGATGCCTTCGAACCGGGGTCGGTCATGAAGCCCCTGGCCATGAGTGCGGGGCTCGAGTCGGGCAAGTTCACGCCGCATACTCCCATGGATACCACCCCCGGCTGGATGATGGTGGATGGTTATACCATCAAGGACACTCGCAACTTCGGCAAGCTGGACATGACCGGGGTCATTACCCACTCCTCCAATATCGGCATGACGCATATGGCTCTGGCCCTTCCGGATGATGCCATCTGGAACGTCTATGACTCGATGAAGCTGGGGCATCCCACCGGGCTTGGCTTCCCCGGAGAAGCCACCGGCAGCCTGCCTTCGCCGTTCAGCTGGTCCAAGGCCAAGCGGGCCACGCTCTCCTACGGGTATGGGCTATCGGTCAATGCCGTACAGCTCGCCAGTGCCTATACGGCGATTACCAACGATGGCAAGCAGTTGCCGCCCTCGCTGCTCAAGCTGAACAAGCCACCCGAGGGGCATCAGGTCATGTCCTCAAAGACAGCTCACGAACTGATCCAGATGATGGAAACGGTCGTGGAACCCGGCGGTGGTGGCACGCGTGCGGCGCTTGAAGGCTATCGGGTGGCCGGCAAGACCGGTACCGTAAGAAAAATTGGCGATACGGGGTATCAGAAAGAGGCCTATCGCTCCAACTTCGTTGGCATTGCACCGGCCAGCGATCCTCGCATCGTGACCGTGATTTCGATCGATAATGCCAAGGGTAAAGAGTATTACGGCGGCCTGGTGGCTGCGCCCATCTTCTCCAGAGTAGCTGGCAATGCGCTGCGCCTTCTGGATGTTCCCCCCGACGATCAGAGCAAGGAGGCGCCTGGTGCCTGATTTGCCGACCAGCACGCTGGCCGATGCCATTGCACGGCTCTGGCCCGACACCGACACGCTGCCGCTGGCGGATGAGGCACGTCTGGTGCTGGATTCACGCCATGTCGAGACTGGTGATGTTTTTGTGGCGCTGCCCGGCACCCGTGTCGATGGTCGACAGTACATTGACCAGGCGCGCGACAGGGGGGCAGCGCTGATTCTTGTGGCTCCGCCCTGGCAGGAAACGGCCGATGATCTGCTGATACTGGATGATCTGCCCGAGCGGCTGGGTCAACTGGCATCACTGGTCATGGGGGTGCCTGACTCGCTTGAGCAGATTGCGGTGACCGGTACCAATGGCAAGAGCTCGGTAACGCACTACATCGCTGCGCTCAGCGAGGCGCTGGCAACGCCTGCCGGTCTGATCGGCACGTTGGGCAGTGGCCGCCCGGGCATGCTCGAGCACGCCGGACTGACCACGCCGGATGCCATCTCGCTGCAGCAGCGTCTGCGCGAACTGGCGGTTGCCGGTGCCGAACGCGTGGCGCTGGAGGCATCCTCTCACGCGCTTGATCAGCATCGCCTGAGCGGTTGTTGTATTCGTGCGGCGGTCTTTACCAATCTGAGCCGCGATCATCTGGACTATCACCCGAGCATGGCCGCTTATGCCGCCGCCAAGGCTCGTCTTTTTCAGCGTCCCGAGCTTGAGCTTGCCGTTGTCAACGCAGACGATGCCCTGGCCCGCCTGATGCTGGCGGGTGTGTCCAAAAAGGCGAGCGTGCTGAGGGTCGGCAGCCAGGACAGTCATGACTTTCAGGTGCGCCGCTGGCAGGCGCAGCGTCTTGGCCTTGAGGCAGGCATCATGACACCGGAAGGGGAACGGACTCTGCGGCTTTCGCTGATGGGGCGCTTCAATCTGGATAATGTACTGCTGGCCATCGCGACCCTCTACGGGCTTGGCAGTCCGCTGGACGCATTGATGAAGGCGGCAGAGCAACTGACCCCTGTTCCCGGGCGAATGCAGCTGCTGGCACGGCCCGATGCACCTGCGGTGGTGGTGGATTACGCTCACACGCCCGATGCACTTCGCAATGCGCTCCTGGCCCTGCGTGAGCATGTGCCGGGCAGGCTCTGGTGTGTGCTGGGCTGCGGCGGAGATCGCGACACCGGCAAGCGCCCCTTGATGGGGGGCGTGGCAGCACTGCTTGCCGATGAAGTCGTGGTGACCGACGATAATCCGCGTAGTGAGCCACCCGAGGATATCCGCCGCATGATCATGTCGGAGATGCCGCAAGGTGCGCACGTTCGCGAAGTGGCCGGGCGGGCGCAAGCCATTGCCGATGTCGTGGCCAGGGCGGGCGCGCAGGACGTTATCCTGCTGGCCGGCAAGGGGCATGAGGATTATCAGGAGATTCAGGGCGTACGCTATCCGTTCAGCGATATGGACGTGGCGTCTCTGGCGCTGGAGGCCCACTGGCATGAGTGATACACCGCCCAAAATCATTGAAGCACTGCGTTTGCCTGCCGATGCCGTTATCGACCCGGGAGGTGATTTCGCGCGAGCCGCCACCTGTCGCATTGTCACTGATACCCGCAGCCTGCAGGCAGGGGACGTGTTTCTGGCGCTTCGCGGTGAGCGTTTCGATGGCCATGATTTTCTCCAGACGGCCCGTGATCGCGGTGCCATCGCTGCGATTGTTGATACCGCATTTGAGACCGACATCGCACAGCTGGTGGTAGCGGATACGAGGCTGGCGCTCGGACTGCTGGCGCGTCATCACCGTCTTCAGTGGCAGGGGCGGCTGGCGGCCATTACGGGCAACAGTGGCAAGACCACGGTGCGCGCCCTTTGTGAGGCGATTATGTCGCGCAGCGCGCCGACACATGCCACCCGCGGCAATCTCAATAACGATATCGGCGTGCCGCTGACGCTTTTGCAGCTTGACGGGCGCTGTCAGCAGGCCGTGATCGAGGCCGGTGCCAACCATACGGGTGAAATTGCCTGGACGACCGCGCTGGCATGCCCGGATGTGGTATTGATCAACAACGTTACCGATGCCCATATCGGCGAGTTCGGTAGTGCCGGTCACATTGCCCAAGCCAAGGCCGAGATACTGTCGGGGTTGTCGCCTGATGGCATTGCGGTACTCAATCGCAACGATCGTTTTTATGGTCTCTGGGCGGCGCTTGCCTCCCGTCATGACGTTCTGGACTTCGGAATTGATGTGCCTGCCCGCGTTCAGGCCATTGATATGGTCAGTGATGAAGGGTTTTATCAGTTTACACTCACCATCGATGGCGATGCGCTGGGGCGAGTAGCGCTGCCGCTGATGGGGCGTCATAACGTCATGAATGCGCTGGGTGCCGCTGCCGTGGCGCATGCCATGGGCTGTGCATCGACACATATTCTGGCAGGTCTGAACGAGGCCGAAGGCGTGGCCCGGCGAATGGCGATGGTTGAAGGCATTCGCGGTACCACGCTGATTGATGACAGCTATAACGCCAATCCGGGCGCCATGCGGGCTTCACTGGAGACGCTGGTGCAGCGTCCCGGGCCCCGCTGGTGTTTTCTCGGTGCCATGGGCGAGCTGGGACGTTACAGCGACGAGGCGCATGAGGCGCTGGGGCGGTACGCTCGCACACTCGATATTGATCGAATGATCACGATCGGCGAACCTGCCAGAGCGACGTCAACTGCCTTTGGGGAGCGTGGGCGCCATTTCGATGATTGGGCCTCGCTGATCGAGTTTGCTCAACATTCTCTGCCTACCAATGCCAGCGTGCTGATCAAGGGATCTCTCAGCGCCGGAATGGACCGTCTGGTCAATGCGCTTCGATCAGAATCTTCAGGTGATTATTCATAATGTTGCTTTTTCTTGCCGAACTGCTCTCTTCCTTTCAAACCAGTTTCAGCGTTTTTGGTTATCTGACCCTGCGAATGATTCTGGCCACGCTGACTGCACTTTTGCTGTCATTGATGATTGGCCCCTGGGTCATTCGACGGCTGGTCGCCGGTCAGATCGGACAGGCGATTCGTGATGATGGCCCGCAGTCGCATCTGTCCAAGGCTGGAACGCCCACCATGGGGGGCGTGATGATTCTGCTGTCGATCGCGATCTCCACGCTGTTGTGGGCTGACCTTGGCAATCACTACGTCTGGCTAATATTGCTGGTCACACTGGGATTTGGAGCGATCGGCTGGGTTGATGACTATCGCAAGGTGGTCGAAAAGAATCCACGCGGCCTGCCGGCCAAATGGAAATATCTATGGCAGTCGGTGATCGGCCTTGCCGTGGCCGTGGCGCTCTATGCGACGTCGGCCTCTCCGGTCGAAACCAGCCTGATCGTGCCGTTTTTCAAAAGCATCGTGATTCAGCTGGGACCCTTTTTCATCCTGCTGACCTATCTGGTGATCGTGGGCAGCTCCAACGCCGTTAACCTGACGGATGGTCTGGACGGGCTGGCGATCATGCCGACCGTGCTGGTTGCCATGGGGCTGGGTGTTTTTGCCTACGCCAGCGGCAACGCCATGTTTGCCGAGTATCTGCACATTCCTTCGGTGCCCGGTGCCGGCGAGATGGCCGTTTTCTGTGGCACCATCATCGGTGCGGGGCTGGGCTTTCTCTGGTTTAACACCTATCCGGCTCAGGTATTCATGGGCGATGTTGGTGCGCTGGCACTGGGCGCTGCTCTGGGGATGGTGGCGGTCGCCGTGCGACAGGAGATCGTGCTGTTCATCATGGGCGGGGTCTTTGTCATGGAGACCGTCTCGGTCATTGTACAGGTAACCTCGTTCAAGCTGACCGGCCGACGTGTGTTTCGCATGGCGCCGCTTCATCACCACTTTGAGTTGAAGGGCTGGCCTGAACCGCGTGTCATCATCCGTTTCTGGATCATTACCGTGGTGCTGGTCCTGTTGGGTCTGGCCACTCTGAAAATTCGCTGATATGGCGACTTCCTCATGCTGATCGAGTCGCATCATAGTGTTGTTGTCGGGCTTGGCCGCTCGGGACTGGCCATCGCCGAGCATCTGATTCGCCGGGGCGAGCCCTTTGTCATGGCCGATACTCGCGCACAACCGGCAGGGCTTGCCGAGTTTCAGCGTCTTTATCCCGACGTCGCGGTGCACTGCGGTGATCTGAGTGCACTGGCACTTGAGCGGGCGGGCAGAATTATCCTGAGTCCCGGTGTCGATGTCCGCACGCCCGGCCTGCCGCGCTCCGGTCCGGAGGTTGTGGGTGAAACCGCACTTTTCGTTGAGGCGCTGAACGAGCGGGACCAGCGTCCCATGCTGATTGCCATTACCGGTTCCAACGCCAAATCGACGGTGACGACACTGGTTGGGGATATGGCCCATGCCTGCGGCATCGATGTGGCCGTGGGCGGTAATCTGGGGACGCCGGCGCTGACCCTTCTGGCGCAGCGGCCTGAGGCGGCATGCTTCGTGCTGGAGCTTTCGTCCTTTCAGTTGGAAACCACGCCGCAGCTGAATGCCGATGTGGCCGTATATCTTAACCTCAGCAGTGACCATCTGGACCGGCATGACGGCATGGCCGGTTACGGGCGCGCCAAGCAGCAGATCTTCAACGGGGCCGGTGTCGCCATCATCAACCGTGATGATCCTGCCACCATGCCATGCGATGCGGCTCGTGTGGTGCGTACGCGCTCCTTTGGCAGTGACCATCCCATTAGCAGCCACGACTGGGGGCTTGACTCGTGCGGTGACGAGGTCTGGCTCATGCAGGGCGAACAGACAGTCATGGCGGCACGCGATGTCATGATGCCGGGTCAGCATAACCTTCTTAACGTACTGGCAGCGCTGGCGGTGGGGCACGAGTCCGGCTGGCCACGTGAGCGTCTGATCGAGACCGTGACGCACTTTGCAGGCCTGCCGCATCGGGCGCAGCGAGTGGCGGACATCAATGGGGTGACCTGGATCAACGATTCCAAGGGTACCAACGTGGGCGCCACGCTTGCGGCCATCGAAGGCATCGGCATGACCCTGTCCGGGCGGCTGGTGCTGCTGGCCGGTGGCGTGGGGAAGGGCGCTGATTTTGCGCCGCTGGCTGAGCCGCTTTCCCGTTATGCACGAACCGTCGTGGTCTACGGGCGCGATCGGGCGCAGCTGGCGCATGTACTTGAGGCATCGGTCACGGTCGTGGTCGTGGACACGCTCGAGCAGGCCATGCAACATGCGATGGGCGTAGCGCAGCCGGGCGATGCGGTACTGTTGTCTCCTGCCTGTGCCAGCCTTGATCAATTCGATAACTTCGAAGCGCGCGGAGATCTCTTCTGTGCGTGGCTTAAACAGTGGCAGCCGCATTCATGAAATCTCTGGCAGAACGTTTTTCTACCGAGCGCCATGCCATCGATGGCTGGCTGGTGCTTTCCGCCATTACATTGATGGTTATTGGCTGGATCATGGTGACCTCGGCTTCAACGGAGGTGGCCAGCAGCCAGACCGGCAATCCCTGGTATTACAGTATTCGTCACGGCATTTTTGTGCTGGCTTCCATGAGCATTGCGCTGCTGGTCATGCGCATTCCTTCCGTGTGGTGGCGCGCCAACGGGCCGACGCTTTTACTTGTGGCGGCCATTCTGCTGGCCGCCGTTTTGATCGTGGGACGAGAGGTGAACGGCAGTCGCCGCTGGATCCATCTGGGCCCCATCAACCTTCAGGCCTCCGAAGTCGGCAAGTTCTGTCTGATCATCTATATCGCCGGTTATACCGAGCGTCACCTGACACGTCTGCGTCGCAGCTGGTGGGGCTTCATGGCACCGCTGATGCTGACCTTTTCCCTGTGTATTCTGCTGATTCTCGAACCGGACTACGGTGCAGCGGTCGTCATGCTGGCGGCCACCATGGGGGTGCTGCTGCTGGCAGGGGCATCGCTCTGGCGCTTTATACTGCTGGCCGGCGGTGTAGTAACGCTTGGCGCCTTTGTGGCGATATCGGAGCCTTATCGCCTTGCCCGTATTTCCAGCTTTCTTGATCCGTGGGCCAACCAGTACGGTTCCGGTTATCAGCTCACTCAGGCGCTGATCGCCTTCGGTCGCGGTGGCTGGAGTGGTCTTGGTCTGGGCAATAGCGTCCAGAAGCTCTTTTATCTGCCGGAGGCACACACCGACTTCGTGTTCTCAGTGCTGGCAGAAGAGCTCGGTATGCTGGGTGCCGTAGGCGCCGTCGCCCTTTTTGCCGTGCTGGTCTATCGCTGTTTTCGCATCGGACGCAATGCCGAAGAGAGTGGTCATCTGTTTGCAGCCTACGTCTGCTACGGGATCGGCATCATTTTTGCCTCACAGTCCTTTATTAACGTGGCGGTCAATGCAGGGCTCCTGCCGACCAAGGGTCTGACGCTGCCGCTACTGAGCTACGGTGGGTCTAGTCTGATGGTCAGTGGCGCCATGGTCGGGGTACTTTTGCGCATTGATGGTGAAACCAGGGGACGTCGTCGCGCTGCACGCAAACGCTCTCGCAGTGCCACCGCGGAGACACCGGCATGAGTACACGTCCCAGGAAGGCACTGATCATGGCGGGGGGGACCGGTGGGCATGTGGTGCCTGCGCTGTCGCTGGCGCGCGCCCTGCAGGCAAGAGGGGTCGAGATACACTGGCTGGGCACGCCCCGGGGCATCGAAAATACCCTGGTGCCCGAGGCGGGCATTCCTCTGCACCATGTGTCGGTTGTCGGGTTACGTGGTAACGGAGCGCTGGGCTGGCTCAAGGCGCCATGGCGACTCTGGAAGGCCGTCCATCAGGCACGGCGCACCATTCGATCACTGGATGTATCGCTGGTGGTCGGGCTGGGTGGATTTGCCAGCGGCCCCGGTGGGTTGGCTGCCTGGCTGATGAAGGTGCCGCTGATCATTCACGAGCAGAATGCCTTGCCGGGAATGACCAACAAGGTGCTGGCCCGCCTGGCCCGCCGCGTGTATGCCGCCTTTCCCAATGCCTTTGACGACGCTCGTCATCCGATCGTGATCGGCAATCCCGTCCGTCAGGAGATCGCGGCGATTGGTGAAGTCTCGCGCGGGATTGAAGCGCTGACGGCACGGCCGCTGAGGCTGCTGGTTGTGGGTGGATCACTGGGAGCACAGGTACTCAATGAGCGTGTTCCCGCAGCGCTTGCCCTGATGTCAGACGATGTCCGGCCCGAGATTCGACATCAGGCCGGCCGCAATAAGGAGGCTGCCACCATCGAGGCCTATGAGGCAGCAGGTGTCAAGGCGAACGTTTCCGATTTTATTGGCGACATGGCACAGGCCTATGAATGGGCTGATCTGGTGGTCTGTCGCAGCGGTGCGCTGACGGTGACCGAGCTTGCCGCGGCGGGCAGGGCATCACTTCTGGTGCCGTTTCCACACGCGGTGGATGATCACCAGACCATCAATGCAAATTATCTGGTCGAGGCCGGTGCGGCGCAATTGATTCCTCAGTCGAAGACGAGCGTACAGGCGTTAAGTGACACGCTTGGCGAATTGCTGGATGCTCATCGATTGCTGGAAATGGGACGGCGTGCCAGAAGCGTGGCGCAGCTGGAGGCGACCGACATCATGGCCCAGGGCTGTATGGAGACAGGTTTTGAGTAATCAGATGCAGGCACGCAGCGGTATGCGTCGCATACGCTGTATTCATTTTGTAGGCATTGGCGGCTCTGGCATGTGTGGCATTGCCGAGGTACTGGCCAATCAGGGCTTTTGTGTCAGCGGCAGTGATCTGCGCGAGTCTGCGGTCGTGGCACATCTGCGCCAGTGCGGAATCCGGGTGAATATCGGCCATCACGGCGACAACGTGCGTGATGCTGATGTGGTAGTAGTGTCGAGCGCTGTGGACCCGACCAATCCAGAGGTCGTGACGGCACGGGAACATCGAGTGCCGGTGGTACGCCGCGCCGAAATGCTTGCCGAGCTGATGCGCTTTCGCCACGGGATTGCGGTGGCGGGCACGCATGGCAAGACCACAACGACCAGTCTGACGGCTACCCTTCTGGCCGAGGGTGGGCTTGATCCGACCTTTGTCATTGGCGGGCGGCTTACCAGTGCCGGCAGTAACGCGCAGCTGGGGGAGGGCGAATACCTGGTCGCCGAGGCAGATGAGTCCGATGCCTCCTTTCTGCACCTTCAGCCGATGACGGCGATCGTGACCAACATTGATGCCGATCACATGGCAACCTATGAGGGCGATTTCGGTCGTCTGCAGGATACCTTCATCGAATTTCTGCACAACCTGCCCTTTTATGGGCTGGCCATTGTCTGCCTTGATGACCCGGTCGTGCACGAGCTATTGCCCAGAATTCAGCGTCAGTTTGTCACCTATGGGTTTGACGACAACGCCGATTACCGGATTACCGATTTTTCCCAACAGGGCGATACCGTCTCGTTTACAGCCTGTCGTCCCGAGCCGCATGCCGCGATCAATGTTCGACTGGCCATGCCTGGTCGCCACAATGCCCTGAATGCCATGGCAGCCATTGCGGTAGCGACGGATGCCGGTGTCAGCGACGCGTCCATCATTAAGGCTCTGGCAGGATTTGCAGGCGTCGGGCGACGTTTTCAGGTGCAGGGACATTACCAGCTGCCCGCCAGTACCGATAGTGGGCTGCCGGTCATGCTGGTAGATGACTATGGCCATCATCCTCGTGAAGTGGAAATGGTGATTCAGGCCGTTCGTGAGGGCTGGCCGGATCGGCGACTGGTCATGATCTATCAGCCGCATCGCTACTCCAGAACCCACGATCTCTATGAAGACTTCGTCCGGGTACTTTCAGGCGTGGATCAGCTTCTGTTGCTGGACGTTTACAGCGCCGGAGAAGCGCCCATTACCGGCGCCGACTCGCGTGCGCTGGCAGGGTCCATTCGTCAGCGTGGGCAGACCTCGCCGCTTTTTGTCGAAAGCCGCGAAGCATTGGCAGACATTCTGGGCAACGTGCTTGATGACAATGACATTCTGATCACGCAGGGCGCCGGCGATATTGGCGGTATCAGCCTTTCGCTGGCCCGTTGTGAACTCAGGCTCGATGGCGTTGCCCTGTAATGAGCAAAGTGTTTAAAACCTGTTTTTCGATACAGGGCATGCAATGACAACGGCAACTTCCAATCGCCTGCTGGGGCTGATTCTCATTGTGGCACTGCTGGTGGCAGGTGGTCGCACCCTCTGGATATGGCTGGACAAGCCGATCGAGCGTGTCTCCATCAGGGGGGATCTGGAATATGTCAATGCTGCCTATCTGCAGGATCAGCTTTCACCCCTGATTGCTGGAGAAAGCTGGCTGTCGGTGGATATCGGTCAGTTGCGTCAGGAAGCGCTCGAAGTGCCCTGGCTCAAGGACGTGCGTCTTTCCAGACGGTGGCCTAACGCGCTGACGTTCGAGCTTTATGAGCAGCGCCCTGTGGCCTGGTGGAATGATGGCTCATTGCTCAATGCCCAGGGTGAGCCTTTTGCCGCCGGCCCCATCAGCAATGTAGGCACCAGACCATGGCTGGCAGGCCCGCAGGGAAGTGGCCCCGAAGTGCTTGCCTATTATGATGCGCTGAAAAAGCAGTTTGCGCGCCTGGATCTGACCATCACCCAATTGCGGCTCGAGCCTCGTGGTGCCTGGCGTGTTCAACTTGATAATGCCTTCTGGATCATGCTTGGGCGAACAGACCTGGATATGCGACTTGAGCGTTTCATGACGGCATGGCAGCGTGGTCTTTCTAAAGACCGTGATGATATCCGTTATATTGATTTGCGTTATCCCAATGGGGTATCGGTGGCATGGCACGGCGAAAATGATCCCGAAAATGATAATTCGGATGGATAAATGAGACGTTCTCGTTAAGTTGCGTAAAAACACGGGCCATGAGGGGAAATGGGTATTTCTTTCGCTTTGAAATCACCGTATTCTCGGGAAGTCTTTTCAGTATTATTAACGCGTAATTACGCCAGTTACTTTTTTAATTAAACGCGATTGAGATAATTGTGCGTATTAACAGGTTGATCAGGGAGTAGGCCCGACCTATGGCAGGAGAAACCAACGCTTCCAATATGGTAGTCGGGCTGGATATCGGAACATCCAAGGTTGTGGCCATTGTTGGACAACCCACTGATGACGGCGGCATCGAAATTGCCGGCATCGGCTCTCACCCCTCGCATGGCATGAAAAAAGGGGTGGTCATCAATATCGAATCCACGGTGCAGTCGATTCAGCGCGCCGTTGAAGAAGCCGAACTCATGGCAGGGTGCGACATCCACTCTGTTTATGTCGGAATCGCCGGCAGCCATATCAGTTCCATGAATTCCGATGGTGTTGTGGCCATCAAGGAGCGCGAAGTGGCGCCGTCAGATATTGACCGCGTCATTGATTCTGCCCGCGCTCGTGCCATCTCTGAAGGACAGCGGATTCTGCATGTGCTGCCGCAGGAATATGCCATCGATACTCAGGAAGGCATTCGTGAGCCACTGGGTATGTCGGGCGTGCGCCTTGAGGCGAGGGTTCACCTGGTGACTGCGGCACTCAACGCCGTCCAGAATATCGAAAAATGTGTTCGTCGCTGCGGTCTAGAAGTGGACGACATCATCCTTGAGCAGCTGGCTTCAAGCTATGCCGTGCTGACCGAGGATGAGCGTGAACTGGGCGTATGCATGGTGGATATCGGTGGTGGTACTACCGATATTGCCGTCTTCACTGAAGGCGCTATCCGGCATACGGCCGTCATCCCCATTGCCGGTGATCAGGTCACCAATGACATTGCCATGGCATTGCGGACACCGACCCAGTATGCCGAAGACATCAAGGTCAAATATGCCTGTGCGCTGACACAGCTGGCTTCCAGCGATGAAATGATCAAGGTGCCCAGTGTGGGAGACCGCCCGGCACGCGATCTTTCCAGGCAGCATCTGGCCGAGGTGGTCGAGCCTCGCTATGAAGAGCTTTTTACCCTGGTGAGAGAAGAGCTTCGGCGCAGTGGGTATGAAGATCTGGTCGCCGCCGGTATCGTATTGACAGGCGGCACCTCAAGAATGGAAGGGGTAGGGGAGCTGGCAGAGGAAATATTTCACATGCCGGTGCGTATTGCCTGTCCGCAGAACGTACGGGGTTTGGCGGATGTCGTGCGCAATCCAATTTATTCGACCGGGGTTGGTTTGTTACTCTACGGCATGAAATATTCTCGCTACTCGCGTTCTACGGCCCAACCCCGCCGGGATGAGCAGCCAAGACGTTACCAGTCCGAGCGCCAGGACAACGAGCGGCTCTCCTCAACCATTACGCGGATCAAGGGCTGGTTAAAAGGAAATTTCTGACAGGACTGCCTTGGCGGTCCAGGAGACGGGGTTATGTTTGAGCTTGTAGACAATGCGCCATCCAGCAGCGCGGTAATCAAGGTAATCGGCGTAGGTGGTGGCGGCGGCAACGCTGTCAACCACATGGTCGAAAGCAATATCGAAGGCGTTGAATTCATCTGCGCGAACACCGATGCGCAGGCGCTCAAGAGAGTTGCTGCCAAGACCGTCTTGCAGCTGGGCAGTGAAATTACCAAGGGATTGGGTGCCGGGGCAAACCCGGAAGTCGGCCGTCAGGCCGCCATGGAAGACCGCGAGCGTATTGCAGAGCTCCTGCAGGGTGCCGACATGGTATTCATCACCGCTGGCATGGGTGGCGGTACCGGTACCGGTGGTGCACCTGTTGTTGCGCAGGTGGCCAAGGAACTGGGCATTCTGACCGTGGCGGTGGTCACGCGTCCTTTCCCGTTTGAAGGGCCCAAGCGACAGCGTGCTGCCGAAGAGGGCATGAAAGAGCTCTCCGAACATGTCGACTCCCTGATCACCATTCCCAATGAAAAGCTGCTGACGGTGCTGGGCAAGAATGCCAGCCTGCTGACGGCCTTCAGTGCTGCAAATGACGTGCTTCTTGGCGCCGTTCAGGGTATCGCGGAGCTGATCACAAGCCCGGGTATCATCAACGTCGACTTTGCAGACGTTCGTACGGTGATGTCCGAAATGGGCATGGCCATGATGGGTACCGGTACGGCGATGGGTGAAAACCGCGCCCGTGAAGCGGCCGAGAAAGCCATTCGCAGCCCGCTGCTGGAAGATATCGATCTCAATGGCGCGCGCGGCATTCTGGTCAACATCACGGCCGGCCCGGATCTTTCCATTGGTGAGTTCAATGACGTCGGTGCCACGGTGCAGGAGTTCGCTTCTCAGGACGCCACCATTGTGGTGGGTACCGCCATCGATATGGAAATGACCGACGATCTGCGTGTCACCGTTGTGGCCGCAGGCCTTGATGGCCGTGTCGAAAAGGCGACACCGCGTCAAACGCAGACTTCTCGCAACGATCAGGCGGACTACCGTCGAATGGCACGTCAGCCGGCCGTTTCACGACAGCAGGCAGCCTCGCGGGAAAAAGAGAAGGAAAAGGAACAGCAAAAGGCGTCTCGTGAGCGTCGCCAGAAGTCTCAGGAAATGGACGACTATCTGGACATTCCTGCCTTCCTGCGCCGTCAGGCGGATTGATCTGATTGGGCGGCCCTTCGGGGCCGCCAAGTTTTATGATGGTGATAATAATATAAAAATCGACTAATCGAACACTGTTCGTTGTCGAACCCCAAGGGAACTGTTACCATATAAACAACTGTTTGAATGTTTCCTGCCTGGTAGCCCAGACTATGATCCGTCAAAGAACACTACAGAACACCATTCGCGCGACAGGCGTTGGCCTGCACTCAGGTAAAAAGGTTTATCTGACGCTGCGCCCAGCGCCGGCCAACACCGGAATCGTGTTTGTACGTACCGATCTGGACCCGGTTGTTCGCATTCCGGCACACCCGGAAAATGTCCATTTCACGACCATGTGTACAGCAGTCGCCGTCGACGGCGTTCGCGTTTCCACGGTCGAACATCTGATGTCAGCCTTCGCGGGTCTGGGTATCGACAACGCCTTTGTTGATCTCAGCGAGCCCGAAGTGCCCATCATGGACGGCAGCGCCGGTCCGTTCGTTTTCCTGATTCAATCGGCAGGTATCGCCGAGCAGGAAGCCGCCAAGAAGTTTATCCGTATCAAGCAGGAGTTGACGGTCAAGGACGGCGACAAGTACGCGACCTTCCTGCCACATGACGGTTTTAAGGTCAGCTTTGCCATCGACTTCGATCATCCTGTTTTTGCCAGCCAGAAGCAGACAACCAGCGTCGATTTCTCAACGACGTCGTTCGTGAAGGAAGTCAGCCGCGCACGTACCTTTGGTTTTATGCGTGATATCGAATTTCTGCGCTCTCAGAATTTGGCACTGGGCGGCAGCCTGGATAACGCCATCGTTGTCGATGAGTACCGCATTCTGAATGAAGATGGTCTTCGCTATGAAGACGAATTCGTGCGTCACAAGGTGCTCGATGCTATCGGCGACCTTTACCAGCTCGGTTATAGCCTGATCGGTGAGTTCCGGGGTTACAAGTCAGGTCACGGGCTCAATAATCAGTTGGTGCGCGCGTTGCTGCAGCACCAGGAAGCTTATGAAATCGTGACTTTCGAGGACCGCGAAACCTCGCCGATCTCTTACTCTGAGCCAGCGATGGCCATGTAACCCATCGGGTTGCCCTGGTAGAAACCTCAACAGTCAAAGGCATCGATCACTGATCGATGCCTTTTTCGTTGTCGAAGATTCTTTTTTGATAGACATTCCGGATCAGAGGCGACCGTAGTTATTCGTGGTCATGACCTGAATGCGACGCCAGCCGTTCAAGCGATTTTTTAAGGCGAGGGCTGGTGATGTCGCGGGCGCATTCACGAAGCTGGTCGGCTGCGGCTTCCGGGAGTTCGCGGGTTTGCGCCTGTGGAGTATAGGCCGGCTGGATGGGGCGTACCTTGAAGGTCAGTCCCTTGAGCCCCTCAAATGCGGGAAGCTGTCGTAAAAGAGTCAGCAGGCGCTGGCGCTCAAAGCGCAGCCAGGTCAACCAGACGGCGCGATCCGTCATCAGCGTGAGGTGGCCGTCATGGTAGCCGCCCACGCGAACGTGGTCCTTCAGCTCATCGGGCAGCTTGTCCAACAGATGTTCCTGAGCCTCGAGAAGAACCCCTGCCGTCTGGATCAGTGGTGCCAGAGAACCTCGGGTGCGTAACAATTGCCCCACGGGCTGGGCGCGTACTCCTTTACCCTTTATACTCATGGCCCTGCCGCGCGATCATTAAGGATGGCGCCAATTTATCACGGCTGATCCTCAGATTGACAGCATGACCCATCCCGCTCGCACATTCCGCCTGCCACGGGGCTTTAGAACTCGATGGTGGCTGGCCGGTATTCTGATTGGCTGCCTTTTGCCGATCGGTATGGCCGATGCTCGCCTTGACGGCACGGCTGCACAGTTAATTCGGATCTGCTTCCATTCGCCAGAACACATTCGCGCCGAGTCGCGTCGTCGCTATCGCCTCAGACGTCTGGTGCTGCGTGTCTGGTGTTTGCCGGCTGCTCTCCCGTGTATCGTGCGCGCGGTATTGCCCGCCAGGCCCTGGCTTGGGATGTCGACAGGCCATGATGTGCTGTCGCGCCGCGGACCGCCTTCGACGTGTCATTGCATTGGTTAAGAACATGACACGACGACACAGGATAAAGAGATGCTGAATACGCTGTTACGTAAAATGGTCGGCAGCAAGAACGACCGGGAAATCAGACGCATGCGCAAGGCGGTCACGCGCATCAATGCACTGGAAGAGTCCATTGCTGCTCTTGATGACGCTGCACTGCAGCAGCAGACCCTGGTGTTTCGCGAGCGTCTTGCCAATGGCGAGACGCTCGAAAAACTGCTGCCCGAAGCCTTTGCCACCGTGCGTGAGGCCACCAAACGCGTGATGGGCATGCGCCAGTTCGATGTCCAGATGATTGGCGGCATGGCGTTGAATGAGGGCCGAATTGCCGAGATGAAGACCGGTGAGGGTAAAACGCTGGTCGCGACCCTTGCGGTCTATCTGAATGCACTGCCGGCGCTGGGTGTGCATGTGGTTACGGTCAACGACTATCTGGCCCGCCGTGATGCGGACTGGATGCGCCCGCTGTACGAGTTTCTGGGTCTGTCCGTGGGCGTTATTTATGCCGGGCAGCAGCCAAGAGACAAGCGCACGGCCTACGCCTGCGACATTACCTATGGCACCAACAATGAATACGGCTTTGACTATCTGCGCGACAACATGGCCTTTTCTCAGGTCGACAAGGTTCAGCGCAGACTCAACTACGCCATTATCGACGAAGTTGATTCAATTCTGATCGATGAGGCACGCACGCCGCTGATCATCTCGGGCCCCGTGGATGAAAACGTCGAGATCTATCGCACCATTCATCAGCTGGTCGCGCCGCTGGTACCCAGCGAAGATCCGGAAGATCCCGAAACCGGCGATTTCATCATTGATGAGAAGCAAAAGCAGATCGAGCTGACCGAGCGCGGTCACAACGAAATCGAAAATCTTCTGCGTCAGGCCGGCATGCTGCCCGATGAAGATTCACTATATGCGGCCCATAACCTAGGGCTTTTGCATCACGTCTCTGCTGCGCTCAGAGCCAAGCATCTGTTTCACCGCGATGTGGACTATGTGGTGGCCAAGGGTGAGGTCATCATCGTCGATGAGCACACCGGGCGGACCATGCACGGCCGACGCTGGTCGGAGGGTCTTCACCAGGCAGTCGAGGCCAAGGAAAACGTTGAAGTCCAGAAGGAAAGTCAGACGCTGGCGTCCACGACCTTCCAGAACTACTTCCGTCTCTATGAAAAGCTCTCTGGCATGACCGGAACGGCCGATACCGAAGCCTTCGAATTTCGTGAGATCTACGACCTGGATGTGCTGGTCATTCCGACCAACAAGCCAAGGGCGCGCAAGGATCTTAACGACCTGGTCTTCATGACGACCCATGAGAAGTTCGAAGCCATCATCGAGGACATCAAGGTCAAGCAGGCCGAAGGTCGTCCGGTACTGGTGGGTACCGCATCGATCGAAAGCTCCGAGGTGCTTTCCGAAATGATGCGCAAGCAGCAGCTGGCCCACAATGTTCTCAACGCCAAGCAGCATGATCGTGAGGCCGAGATCATCGCTCAGGCGGGTCGTCCTGCTGCCGTCACCATTGCCACCAACATGGCCGGTCGCGGTACCGATATCATGCTGGGCGGTAACTGGGAGTCTGAAGTAGCCGCGCTCGACAATCCGGGCGATGCCGCTATCGAAGCCATCAAGGCCGAATGGCAAAAACGCCACGATGCGGTCATTGAGGCGGGCGGTCTGCATGTGATCGGCACCGAGCGTCACGAATCACGCCGTATCGATAATCAGTTGCGTGGCCGCTCCGGTCGTCAGGGGGACCCGGGTTCGACCCGCTTTTTCCTGTCGTTGGAAGATAACCTGATGCGTCTGTTCGGCTCCGAGCGCGTACAGAAGATGATGGGCGTGCTGGGGCTCGAGAAAGGCGAAGCCATCGAGCACAAGATGGTCAGCAACGCCGTCGAGCGCGCTCAGCGCAAGGTAGAAGGGCGCAACTTCGACATGCGCAAGCAGCTGCTGGAATATGACGACGTGGCCAACGACCAGCGTCGCGTTATCTACGACCAGCGTGATGAAATCCTGGCCTCCGATGACGTCTCCGAAAACGTTCAGGGGCTGCGTGTCGAGATGCTGGATTACGCCATCTCGAGCTACGTCCCGCCGCAGAGTCTGGCCGAACAGTGGGATCTGCCCGGGCTGGAAGAGCATCTGCGTCAGGAGTTCAATCTTGAGGCACCGGTCGTTGCCTGGGCGCGTGACGACGAGGGCTTCCACGAAGAGATGCTGCGTGAGCGTCTGCACGAGCAGCTTCGTCAGGCATGGGCCGAGAAAGAGGCCACTGTCGGTGACGAGACCATGCGTCGCTTTGAAAAGCAGGTCATGCTTCAGGTGCTCGATACCCGCTGGAAGGAACATCTTCAGTCGATGGACCATCTTCGTCGTGGCATTCACCTGCGTGGTTACGCCCAGAAAAATCCCAAGCAGGAATACAAGCGCGAATCCTTCGAGCTGTTCCAGACGCTGTTGCACAACATCAAGTCAGATGTCGTGCGCATCCTGAGTCATGTTCAGGTGCGTCAGCAGGCAGATCCGGAAACGCTCGAGCGCGAGCGCCGTGAAAATCTGCAGCGTGAACAGCAGACCAGTGAGATGACACGTACCGATGTCGCTCATGAAGATGTGCCGGCGCCCGAGATCAGCGAAGAGGCAGTTGCTGCGGCTGAAGCCGTTCAGAACCCGACCGTACGTCGTGAAGAGCCGAAGGTTGGTCGTAACGACCTTTGCCCGTGTGGATCCGGCAAGAAGTACAAGCACTGTCACGGCAGTCTCGATAAATAATCATTGATGTACCCGCACTGCCCGGTGACCGTAAAGGCGCCGGGCAGGCCACAGGAACAGCACAGGGGAGTGGTCATGGCCGTAGGTAAAGCGCATTTTCCCGATATGCCTCGTATCGAAGGGCTGCGACTGGGTACTGCCCGGGCCGGCATCAAGAAGGTAGATCGTCGTGATCTGGTCATTTTTGAACTGGCTGAAGGCAGCCATGTGGCCGCGACCTTCACACGCAACGCCTTTTGCGCGGCGCCGGTACATGTGGCTCGACGCCATCTCGCAGACGGTGCCCCGCGTTATCTGCTGATCAACACTGGCAACGCCAATGCCGGTACCGGGGAGTCTGGCATGCAGGATGCGCTGGCGTGCTGCGCAGCACTCGCCGAGCGCACCGGTCAGCTGCCGGAGCAGGTATTGCCTTTTTCCACCGGAGTGATCGGAGAGCCGCTGCCGGTCGAGCGGATTCGCAATGGTCTGGATGAGGCGCTGGCCTCGCTGGATGATGAACAGTGGCAGGCCGCGGCTGAAGGCATCATGACCACCGATACGCGCCCCAAGGGCGCCACGCGCACGATCATGGTCGAAGGTCAGCCGGTCATCATCAACGGTATTTCCAAGGGGGCAGGCATGATCTGCCCTAACATGGCGACCATGCTGGCCTTTGTGGCTACCGATGCGGCCATCGCTCACGACACGCTGCAGGCACTACTGCGTGAAAGCGTTGATCGCAGCTTTAATCGCATTACGATCGATTCCGATACGTCCACCAACGATGCCTGCACTCTGGTGGCCACGGGACGAGGTGTTGCCATCGAAAGTGACGAGGCACTGGCGACGTTTGCCCACGCACTGGATGAGGTGTTGCTATCACTGGCGCAGGCGATCGTTCGTGATGGCGAAGGCGCCACCAAGTTTGTCACCGTCGCCATCGAAGAAGCGGCAAGCGTTGAAGAAGCCCTGGCGGTCGCCTTCAGCGTGGCACATTCTCCGCTGGTCAAGACCGCGCTTTATGCCAGCGATGCCAACTGGGGCCGTCTTTTGATGGCGGTAGGCAAGGTGCCCATCGAAGATTTTGATGTCAGTCAGGTAGGCATTGATATCAATGGTGTCACCATTGCTCGTCAGGGGGGGCGCGCTCAGGAATACCGTGAGGAAGCCGGCGCTGCTGTCATGGCCGAGGAAGAGATCAACATCACCATCCGACTGGGTCGAGGGGCGGCAAAAGAGCAGGTGTGGACATCCGATCTCTCCCACGACTATGTCTCCATCAATGCCGACTATCGCAGCTGACACGCGCAAGCCGCGCGGTCGCTATCACATTTTGGGGTGGCAGTGTCGTGTCGCTCCCTTTACCGATTGATATTCACGCATCATGAAAGGTCATGCCAGCATGCCGAAAAGAAGGGTACATGTCGCCGCTGCGGCCATCTTCAACGATCAGGGCCAAGTGTTGATTGCACGGCGGCCATCGATTGCCGATCAGGGTGGGCTGTGGGAGTTCCCCGGTGGCAAGCTGGCCCCGTATGAAACCGGACTTGAAGCCTTGCGTCGTGAGCTTCGCGAAGAGCTGGGCATCAATATTCAACGGGCTCAGCCGCTGATTCGCGTTCATCATGAATACCCCGACAAGCACATCCTGCTCGACGTCTGGGAGACCCATGATTTTGAGGGCGAACCCTGGGGGCGTGAAGGTCAGGCCGTACGCTGGGTTAGTCCGGACGATTTCGGTCGTTATGCTTTCCCGGCGGCCAACGGCCCGATCATTCGTGCCGTGACCCTGCCGCATGACTATCTGATCACGGGGGAAGCCAGCGACGAAGAAGACTTTGATCGCAAGCTCAAGCGTGCGCTGGTGGAGGACGGCATCAAGCTGGTGCAGCTGCGGGCGCATGATCTGGGCGAAGACGCTTATCGTGCTCGCGCCGAACGTGCTCTGGCGACCTGTCGAGAGCACGGTGCATCGCTGATCCTCAACTGTTCGCTCGAGGTTTTCCGTGCCGTGGATGCGGACGGACTGCATCTGCCCAGCCGTGAATTGATGGCCCTTACACATCGCCCCATAGGGGATGACAAGTGGCTGGCGGCCTCTACACACAATGCCGAGCAGCTTGCTCAGGCCCAGCGGCTGGGGTGTGATTTTGCAACACTTTCACCGGTGCGCGAGACCCCGAGCCATCCAGGTGCGGTGACCATCGGCTGGCACGATCTTCAGCAGATGGTGGAAGAAGTAACGATGCCGGTATATGCCCTTGGCGGTACCTCTCGTGATGATGGTGACCGTGCTCGCGCCGTGGGTGCGCAGGGCATCGCCTCGATTCGTGACTTCTGGCGCTAAATCGGGCTGGCGGATACTTAAAAAAAGGGCCACCCGATGGGGTGGCCCTTTTGCATTCGTGGAGCGTTTGAGCGCCTAGTCGCCGCGCTCGATGCGATTCATGAGCTCATCAAGGCTTGCATCATCCATGGCGGGCTCTCCGGCAATTCGATGAGATTCATCCGCCCAGGCACCAAGGTCGATCATCTTGCAGCGTTTGGAGCAAAACGGACGCCACGGGTTATCGCTGGTCCAGTAAAGGCGCTTGCCGCACTGGGGGCACGGGACGATAGGAGTCTGATTCTCATTACTCATGGGGCGTTGTACTGGCTCGCAAGCTGGCGGTAAAAAAGATCGAGCCGATCGATTCGGGCATCAACCACGTGAAAGCTGCCGACATTGTCGATAACGTCATCGGCGCTGGCAAGTCGTCGATTGCGTGACATCTGGGCATCCACAATGGCGCGGGCCTGCGATTCGGGGACGCCATCTCGTTCGCAGGTCCTTCGGATCTGCTCCTCGGGAGGCACATCGATCACCAGAATCCGATTGACCAGCTGATGCTGATCGGTTTCCAGCAGCAGCGGTGAGACCAGCAGGGCATAAGGTCCCGACAGGGCTTCAAGACGCTGAATCAGTCGCTCACGAATGCGGGGATGGGTAATGGCCTCAAGGTCATGACGCGCCTGGACGTCATCGAAAATGATCTGGCGCAGGGCGGCCCGATTGAGCTCGCCCTGTTCTGTCATGACAGGCTCGCCAAAGCGCGCACGAATATCTGCCAGCGCCGCCTCGCCCGGCATGACGATCTCCCGGGCCAGGTGGTCTACATCCACCCAGACTGCCCCGCGTCTGGCAAAGGCTTCGGCGATGGTGGTCTTGCCGGCTGCTATGCCGCCGGTCAGGCCGATAATCAGCATGAAATCTCCCACAGATAAGCGTTGTGATGCCCTGAGTTGAAAGAGGCGTCCATGGCCTAGATTCCGGAAAGGCCGATGATGTTGTAATACAGCTCGACAAGGCTGTCACCGCCCAGCAGGATCAGCATGCCCGCCGCACTCAAAAAGGGGCCGAAGGGCATCGGTGCCCCCCGCAGTCGAGGAATGAGCAGTTGCAAGACAATGCCCACTACCGCTCCGGTGGTGGCGGACAGGACCAGAATCAGCGGCAGGGCCTGCCAGCCACACCATGCGCCCAGTGCGGCCAGAAGCTTGAAATCTCCATGACCCAGACCTTCCTTGCCCGTAGCAAGGCGAAAAAGCCAGTAAAATCCCCAGGCAATACCGTATCCCGCCATCGCGCCGACCACGCTCTCTGCCAGCCTGTCGGCATTGTTTGTCAGCTGATACAGCAACCCGCCCCATAGCAGTGGCAGGGTGAGTACATCCGGCAGCAGCATCGTACGCCAATCGATGACGGCCAGTGCCAGCAGCGTCAGGCAGGCCAGTATCAATGTCAGGGCCGTCAGGGTCATGCCATGGTGCCATACGATCCAGAGCACCAGGGCAAGGCTTGCCATTTCGACCAGTGGATATTGCACGCTGATGGCGCATCGACACTGTGCGCAGCGGCCTCGACGCTTCAGATAGCCCAGCAGGGGAATATTGTCATGCCATGCAAGGGGCGCTTCGCATCCGGGGCAGCGAGAGCGCGGCACGAGCAAATTGCAGGCAGGCTGAACCGGGGGTGTCAGCGACAGTGTCTGATGCGCCTCTCGGGTCCACTGCCGGGACAGCATCAGGGGCAGTCGGGCAATGACCACATTGAGAAAGCTGCCCAGCGCCAGTGCCAGCAGCGCTACAACACACAGCAGAAGGGGATCGGTCAACGGGGACACCTCAAGACTCCTATATGGCGCTGCCAAGATCAAATACGGGTAGATACATCGACACCACCACGCCGCCTACCAGAGAGCCCAGGACCACAATGATCAGAGGCTCCATCAGAGTGGTCAGTGTATCGACCCGGTTTTCGACCTCGACATCATAAAAATCGGCCACGCGATTGAGCATGGCTTCAAGGGCGCCTGATTCTTCACCGATCGCTACCATCTGGAGGGTCATGGGGGTGAAAAGCCCGGTGGTGCGCATGGCAAAATTGAGCTGCTGGCCGGTATTGACGTCCTGGCGCACGCGTTCAATGGCCTGCTCAAACACCAGATTGCCGCAGACGCCTTTCGCCGTTTCCAGCGCTGACATCAGGGGCACGCCCGCGGCAAAGGTGGTGGCCAGGGTGCGCGAAAAACGCGCAATGGCGGCTCTCTCGATGACTGGCCCGATGACGGGGAGTCTGAGCATCAATCGGCTTGCCTGTAAGGCCAGCGCCGGTGAGCGTGCAAGCATACGCCGCGTAAACATCCCTGCGGCCAGCGCTGCCAGCAATATTTGCCACCATAGCTGCTGGGCGGCATCCGAAAGCGCAATGGTGATTCGGGTCGGGGCCGGTAGCTCGGCGCCAAAACTTGCGAACATGCTTTCAAACTGCGGTACGACCTTGATCAACAAAAGCGCCGTTACGGCAATGCCCACGGCCACCACGGCGGCAGGGTAATACAGCGCCTTGCGAACGCGTGCCTTTAGATTATCAAGGCGCTCCTTGTTGGTGGCGACGCGATCGAGCATGCGGTCAAGGGCGCCGGCCTGTTCACCGGCCTCGATCAGATGAACAAACAGTTGATCGATATGGCGTGGGTGCGCCGCCAGTGCCTGCGAAAAGCTCATGCCGCTGGAAACGTCACTTTTGATGGTTTCGATGAAGTGTCGCAGGGCCGGACGGTTGGTACCGTTGGCAACCGCCTCAAGAGACTGCAGCAAGGGCACACCGGCACGAATCAGGGTCGCCATCTGACGCGCAAACAGGGTGATGTCCTCGCCCCGGATGCGATGGCCCATGCCGGGCAGATGACGCTTGCGGTTCAGGCGGGTAACAATAATGCCCTGAGAGGACAGCTGGCGGCGAATGTCGTGTTCATTGATACCATGCATTTCACCCCTGACCCGTTCGCCACGACCATTCTTGCCCATCCACCGAAAGGTCGTGGCCTGGCCCGATGAAGCCGATGAGCGTTTTGACAGGGCAGACGTTGCCATGGTGATGATTACTCCTGAATGGTCCGGTTGAGTTCTTCCAGCGTGGTCAGTCCGGTCAGCACCTTGTGCAAACCGCTGCGGCGCAGGTCGTGATGACCTTCTCGTCGCGCCTGCTCGGCCAGCGCCATGGCACCGGCATCCTGCATGATCAAATGGCTCATGGCAGAGGATATCGGCACCATTTCATAAATCCCCACACGTCCCCGGTAGCCATGTGTGCAGTGCTCACAGCCTACGGCCTGATACAGCGTGGCCTGATCAATTTCCTCGTCATTGAGTCCCTGATGTCTGAGCACTTCGCGGGGCAGGGTGACCGGCTGTCGGCAGCGTTCACACAGGCGGCGTGCCAGTCGCTGAGCGATGATCAGGCTGATGGAGGTGGCGATGTTGAAGCCGGCCACGCCCATGTTGCCCAGACGAGTCAGGGTTTCGGCAGCAGAGTTGGTGTGTAGTGTCGATAGCACCAGATGTCCGGTCTGGGCCGCCTTGATGGCGACTTCGGCGGTTTCCAGATCACGAATTTCCCCCACCATCACCACATCCGGGTCCTGACGCAGAAAAGCACGCAGGGCGGCGGCAAAATCAAAGCCGATATTGGGTCGTACGTTGACCTGGTTGATGCCTTCCAGCTTGATCTCGACCGGGTCCTCGGCCGTGGCGATATTGCGCGCCTCGGTATTGAGCAGATTCAGAGCCGTATAAAGTGTCACCGTCTTGCCGCTGCCGGTAGGGCCGGTCGATAGAATCATGCCCTGGGGGCGTGCAATGGCCTGTTCAAAGATGGCGCGCTGTTCGGGCGTGAAGCCCAGCGCATCGATGCCCATGCGGGCGCTGTCCGGGTCCAGCAGGCGCATGACGATCTTTTCACCAAACAGGGTTGGTAGCGTGTTGACACGAAATTCAACGTGTCGTCGGCTCGACAGCTTCAGGCGCATGTTGCCATCCTGGGGCAGGCGTCGCTCGGAGATGTCCAGCTTTGCCATCACCTTGATGCGGGCTGCAATACGCTGTCGAAGCTGTGCCGGCGGTCGGGAAGCTTCCACGAGAATGCCATCGACGCGAAAGCGGATTCGAAAGCTCTCCTCAAACGGCTCGAAATGGATGTCCGAGGCGCCGCGCCGAATGCCGTCGAGCAGGATCTGTTTGACGAAGCGCACGACCGGCGCATCATCGCTGGATTGAAATGAGGCATCTTCGGCCTGATCCAGTGCAAGGTCGTTTTCCTCGAGCGCCAGCGTCTCAAGGGCGTTATGACCCTCCAGCAGCGCCAGCGCGCCTTCGCCGTGTACCTTCAGATACTGCTCGAGTCTGGCAGAGAGCTGCTCGGCCGGTGCCAGCATGCCTTCCACGCTCATGCCGATCACGAACTGAAGCTCATCGAGTTCTGGCAGGCGAGAGGGATCATCCACCGCCACGATCAGACAGCGTTCGTGGCGCATCAGGGGCAGCACGCCCAGCCGGCGGATCATCGATTCCGGCAGACCTTGCAGCGGTGGCAGGCGAGCGACCGGGATCGCCTCCAGATCAACACAGCCCAGCCCGAAAGCCCAGCCGGCACTCTGAATGGCATCGCGCGGTGACACATCGGTCTCTTCAGTAATCAGCCTGAGCAGCGGGCGCTTTTCCTGCTGCGCCTGAGTTTCAAGCGCCAGCGCGCGGTCGGCGTCCAGTAGCCCGTCTTCGACCAGCTGACGGGCAAGGCTGCGCAGGGGGTTGGCAGAGAGTTGGGTGAAAGCATCCGACATGCACGTAATCCATATGGCCAGAGGGATTGGCGACTTGCCCCGTGTTATCGGCGGGGCGTCGTTTCTCTAAAGTTCCGTTAGCTTTTGTCGTTAAAGGCTCTGCGTCAGTCGGATATCAGGCGCAAAATATACCGTTATCCTGTGAGTCGTCACAGGGACACATGCAATCAATGGAAAGGGCATAACAATGGCACGCAGGCAGGGTGGTTTTACGTTGATCGAGCTGATGATCGTGGTCGCCATCATCGGTGTACTGGCGGCCATTGCCGTGCCGCGCTATCAGGATTATGTGGCGAGGTCGGAAACGGGTTCTGCACTGGCGACGCTCAAAAGCTCGCAGGTCAGTATCGAAGAGTCAGTGCTGAGAGGGCAGACCCTCAGCATGACGCCAAACGATGCAGGCTTTATCGGTATCACGCCTGCTGACGTGAAGATGGGTACGTTAAGCATTCCAGCGAAAAATGACAGCAATAACGGCGTTGCATCAGTGCAAATTGCTTTTGGCACGGGTGCCAGCTCTTCTTTAACCGGTAAAAATATTGCTCTGAATAGAACCAAGGATGGTGCGTGGTCCTGTACGGCGACCGTTGATGCCCAGTACATGCCAAAAGCGTGTACGAAAGCTGGTGATGATCCAAAGGTTTAAGAATTGTGTTTAAAGCCGGCCTTGCGCCGGCTTTTGTTTTTATCAGCCTTCCCGGCTGCGTCCCTTTCCTCAAACCGCTATAGTAGCGCGCACCTGTTGATCATTCTGGATGCGATGCATGCTGCGTCTGCCGCTTTTCCGTCATCCGGCCGGAGCGGGCCCTGTCCTGCGCATTCTGGCCATGCTGCTGCTGGTATTATCCCTGTTCATGCTGATCCCGCTGGCCCTGCTGGCCCTGGAAGGCGATGGGCAGATGTGGCCCTTTCTATGGGCCTTTGCGGTCACCTTCGGCACGGGTGTCGTGTTCATTTTGCTGACCTGGGGTGTGCACATCGAGCTGCGCCCCCGGCAGATGTTTATTCTGACCACCTCCAGCTGGGTCGTCATGTCGGCCTTTTCCAGTCTGCCCATGCAGTTCGGCGCGCCGCGTCTGTCGGTGGCCGATGCGGTGTTTGAGTCGGTCTCGGCCATTACCACGACCGGGGCGACCGTGCTGGTGGGTATCGAACATCTCTCGGACGGCCTCAAGCTCTGGCGTGGTCTGATGCAGTGGGTCGGCGGCGTCGGGATCATCGTGATGGCCATCGCGGTATTGCCCTTTCTGCGCGTCGGCGGCATGCGCCTTTTCCAGACCGAATCCTCGGACTGGTCCGACAAGGTGCTGCCGCGAGCCGGTACGGTCGCCAAGGCCATCGGTCTGGTCTATGTCGGTTTTACGATTGTCTCGATTGTCAGCTACTGGCTGGCGGGCATGCTGCCACTGGATGCCGTCGTGCATGGCATGACGTCAGTGGCGACCGGCGGTTTTGCCAATTATGACGCCTCTTTCGGACAGTACGCCGATCAACCTGTCATCCTGTGGCTCAGCGTGCTGTCCATGTTGACCGGCGCGCTTCCCTTTGTACTGTATATCCGCATGGCGCGGGAACGGTCGGGCGTGCTCTGGAAGGATCAGCAGGTCAGGGGGCTTCTGGCGCTGCTGGTGGTCGTCATTGCCTTGCTGACCCTGTATCGCACCGTCCGCGGCATGGAGTTTTTCGATGCGCTGACGCAGGTCGCGTTCAACGTGGTGTCAGTGGTGACGACCACCGGCTATGCCACCGATGACTACACGGCATGGGGCCCGCTGTCGGCAGCGGCCTTTTTCTATCTGACCTTTGTCGGTGGCTGCTCCGGGTCCACCAGTGGGGGAATGAAGGTCTTTCGATTTCAGGTCGGCCTGATCATGCTGGTCAATCAGCTGCGCTACCTGGTTCATGCCAACGGCGTGTTTGTGCAGCGCTATAACGGGCGCGTGCTGACCGATGACCAGATTCGGGGCGTTATCGCCTTCTCCTTTTTCTTCTTCTTTACGGTGGCGGTGCTGGCACTTGGGCTCTCGCTGATGGGGCTGGATTTTGTCACGGCGCTTTCGGGCGCCGCGACAGCCGTCGCCAATGTCGGCCCGGGGCTTGGCGATATCATCGGCCCAGCGGGGAATTTTGCGCCTTTGCCGGACGCCGCTAAGTGGATGCTGAGCATCGGTATGCTGATGGGGCGTCTGGAAATCCTGACCGTGCTGGTACTGCTGACACCAACCTTCTGGCGTAAATAACGCCGCCTGCCATGCGCCCCGGTTCAGGGCGCATGCTCAAGGCAGTGTCGGGTCAGGCATATGGCAGCGGGTTAGAGCGGGTCGCGCCCTGCGCGATTAAGCACGGGGTTGGCGTACTGGCACAGCCACCAGGGGCGAAGGTCTTCCGGCACCTGCTCCAGTCGCGTGTTGAAGGCCTGACGATCAGCCGGAGTGATGTCACTGAGGTCGACAAGCTCGGGCGCATGGCCGGTAGCTTCCAGCGCCAGGTAGTGGCTGGGGTAGAGCGTATAGTGGCTGAGCACCTGGCGGTCGATCTCCTGAGCGGCACTGTCATAGCTGTCGTGCTCGTCCGTCAGCGGCGTGCCGAACACCAGCCTGACACGTCCCTTGTTGCCGGTAATGCCGGCGGCAATCGAGAGGATGTCTTCGTAGGCGATCTTTTCATAGGCCACGCCCTCATGGCGGGCCTTGAGTTCGCGCGCCTTTTGCTGATCGCAGGGATCAAATTCGTAGCTGATGGAAACGGGCACGATGCGCAGCTCGGCAATCGTGTCGTTGACCGAGGCGTCCTTGTCTTCCATGCGCCGCGCCATGCCCAGCATTTTGATGATCGCGCTGTCGGTGCGGTCCACGCCATTCTTGGCACGGCCTTCGCGCTGTGCCAGCCAGATGGGATGGTTATCCTTGATAATCGACTGTCGAATATAATTGGAAAGCTGCTGGTAGGCTACCAGCATTGCCCGCTTGCCCCGCGCCGAGCGCGGCACGATAAAGCTCTTGTTGAGCCGCATGAGATCGGTCACATAGGGCTTTTGCAGCAGGTTGTCGCCGATGGCGATACGCACGGTGCTGCGGCCGCTATGATAGAGCGCGTAGTTGACGAAGGCCGGGTCGAGCGCGATATCGCGATGGTTGCCGATAAAGAGATAGGCCTTTTGCTGATCCAGCTTCTCAAGACCTTCCACGCTGAAGGTATTGGTCGTGTTCTGAATCATGCGCGCCATGTAATGGGAGATGTGATCCTGAAAATCCCCCACGGTATGGATGTTTCGAACCGCGCGCCTGAGGCCATGGCGTACCAGCGCCCGCGCCACGCGTGGCGCGAAGCGGGCCAGTTTTGGCAGCCGATAGCGCGTGATGGTATCGATGAATTCATCGTTTCTGACCAGGCGAGCCAGCGTATCAACGACTTCGTTGTCGTTGTAGGGGCGTATGGCCTCGAAGTCGTCTACGGGCGGTAGCGCATCCGGGGAAGAGGTCATCTCGGGTTCCGGGTCGTCAGACGTTTGATTCATGGGGCGGCAGGTGCCGGTGTCGCTTCGCCGCCAAGCCACTGCATCAGTCGCTCGGCAGTATCACCCAGTACATGGGCCATGAGCGCAAACTCGGTCTCCATCTGCATGACGGGATTGTCGTCGCTATCGGTATCGTCGATTTCCTTGAGCACGGCATCGGCAAAACGAATCGACTTGATGGACATGTCTTCCTGCAGCACCAGTGTCATCTGCTCTTCGATGTTCAGTGCCAGCTTGCTGGCCTGACGGCCCACGTCCAGTGACATGCGCACTTCCTCACCGTCCGGGTCGATGCTGCGGGCACGAAGGATGCCGTCATCGCCCTTGGCGCGAAGCTCGATCTGATCCCCCAGCAGCATGCCTTCCGGACGAGTGGTCGGGTCGGTCAGCCAGGTGGTCATGGTGCGTCCGGCCGGCGTCTGCGGCGCCAGCGGAATGACCTTGAGCGATCCAAGCGATTCACGCAATACGTCAAGCATCTCCTCGGCGCGTTTGGCACTCGAGGCATTGATGCCGATCAGACGGCGCTTCGTATCCCACCAGAGATCCGTGCGCGTGGTGCGGGTAAAGGCACGTGGCAGCAGTTCCTCGACGATACGCTCCTTGAGTGCCAGCTTGTCACGACGCCCGGGTGGATAGCCCTGCTGTGCGGTCAGTGCCTCGACCCGCTCTTCGAGTGTTTCCTTGACGACCGCGCTCGGCAGCAGACGCTCCTGGCGCAGCAGTGTCATCAGACGATGTCCCTGAATCTCGTGCACCAGCTGATCGCCATGGCGTCCGGCAGGCGCTGCCCAGCCCACCCGGCGGGCCTGAGTCTCGGTGACCGGCGTGAAGCGATGGGTGTCGAGGGCTTGTGTGAGCTGATCCAGTGACCAGTCCTGCTCATCGAGCAGGCGATAAAGTTGTAAATGCTTGAACCACATAGCGTCCTTTCCTTGAAGGCGCACATTATGTCGAATGGCAGGCGCAGGTGCCAGCGCTGGCGTCGCTTGATCCCATACTCCTGGACTAACCGGTAATGTCCGTCATCAATGCCGGGCCTGACAGCGACCTTTCGGGCAGGGGCTCAAATCATCGTCGGATTGCATCGCTGTCTGCCGGAGCGCATCAGGGCTGTGGTACAATCGGCACCAACCAATTGGATCATCCGTGCGCAATCATGTGTGCGTCGTGATTGCATTACGGGTGTTCGCGCCTGACTACCCGATGGCCCGCGTGGCCGGGGTGTTCAGGCTGCAGGACTTCTTGAACAGGACCAGGATTTGACGACCCATGGGTGAGATCGCCAGAGAGATTCTGCCAGTCAATATCGAGGACGAGCTGAAGCAGTCGTACCTTGATTACGCGATGAGCGTCATCATCGGTCGAGCGCTTCCCGATGTCAGGGATGGACTCAAGCCGGTGCACCGTCGCGTGCTGTATGCCATGCATGAACTGCGCAACGACTGGAACAAGTCCTATCTGAAATCGGCGCGTGTTGTGGGTGATGTCATCGGTAAGTATCACCCGCATGGTGACAGCGCCGTTTATGACACCATCGTGCGCATGGCCCAGGACTTTTCCATGCGCTACATGCTGGTGGATGGGCAGGGCAACTTCGGCTCGATCGATGGCGACAGCGCTGCGGCCATGCGTTACACCGAAGTGCGTATGGCCCGCCTGTCACATGAGCTGCTCTCGGATCTGGAAAAGGATACGGTTAACTGGGTCGACAACTACGACGGCACCGAGCGTATCCCCGAGGTGCTGCCAACACGCGTGCCCAATCTGCTGGTTAACGGTGCCTCCGGTATCGCCGTGGGCATGGCCACCAATGTGCCGCCTCATAATATGGGCGAGGTCATTGATGGCTGTCTGGCGCTGATCGAGGACCATACGCTCAGTATCGACGAGTTGATGGAATACATTCCGGGGCCGGACTTTCCGACTGCCGGCATCATCAATGGCCGCGCCGGCATTCTGGATGCCTATCGTACCGGTCGCGGGCGTATTCATGTTCGCGCCCGTCATACCGTCGAGCACGATGAGCGGACCGGCCGTGATCACATTGTCGTGACCGAGTTGCCTTATCAGGTCAACAAGGCCCGTCTGATCGAAAAGATTGCCGAGCTGGTCAAGGACAAGCGCATCGAGGGCATTGCCGAGCTGCGCGATGAGTCCGACAAGGACGGTCTGCGCGTCGTCATTGAAACCCGTCGCGGCGAGTCAGGCGATGTGGTCGTCAACAACCTCTTTTCCCAGACCCAGCTTGAGACAGTGTTCGGTATCAACGTGGTGGCGCTGGAAAACGGTCAGCCCAAAACGCTGAATCTCAAGCAGCTGCTAGAAGCCTTCATTCGCCACCGCCGCGAAGTGGTCACCCGCCGAACGCTGTATGAGCTGAGAAAGGCCAAGGAACGTGGCCACATTCTTGAAGGCCTGACGGTCGCCATCTCCAACATCGATGAAGTGATCGAGCTGATCAAGGCCTCGCCCAATGCGGCCGAAGCGAAGGAAAAGCTGATTGCGCGCGACTGGATGCCGGGTCAGGTCATCGACATGCTGGACCGTGCTGGTGCGACCTCCTGCAAGCCTGACAATCTCGAGGAGAGCTGCGGGCTGTCGGATGATCGCGGGCGCTATCAACTGTCGGCGGCACAGGCTCAGGCGATTCTGGAGCTACGCCTGCACCGCCTGACCGGTCTCGAGACCGAAAAGCTGCTGGATGAGTATAAGGGTATTCTTGATACCATCGCCGAGCTGACCCGCATCCTTGCATCGGCCGACCGACTGATGGAAGTCATTCGCGAAGAGCTTGAAGCCGTGCGCGATCAGTATCGTGACGAGCGTCGTACCGAAATTCAGAACAGCCGTCGCGATCTCACGATGGAAGATCTGATTGCTGCGGAGGACATGGTGGTCACCATCTCCAGAAGCGGATATGCCAAGACCCAGCCGCTGTCCGATTATCAGGCGCAGAAGCGGGGCGGTCGTGGCAAGTCGGCGACCAGCATGAAGGATGAGGACGTCATTGAGCATCTGCTGGTGGCCTCGACTCACGACACCGTGCTGCTCTTCTCTGATCGCGGCAAGGTCTACTGGCTCAAGGTCTATGAAATGCCGCAGGCCTCGCGCGGGTCGCGTGGGCGTCCGCTGGTCAATCTGCTGTCGCTGGATGAAGGCGAGTGGATCACGGCGATCCTGCCGGTGAAGGAGTATCGCGACGACAGCTATATCTTCTTTGCCACGGCCAACGGTACGGTCAAACGCACCACGTTGGATCAGTTTTCGCGTCCGCGTAGTGCCGGTCTGATTGCCCTTGATCTTGATGAGGGCGACCGTCTGGTAGGGGCGGCCATCACCTCCGGTAGCGATCATGCCATTTTGCTGTCCTCCAACGGCAAGGCCATCCGCTTTGACGAAAATGACGTGCGCGCCATGGGTCGTACGGCACGCGGCGTCAGAGGCATGCGTCTGCTGGATGATGCTCGGGTCATCAGCCTGATTATTCCCAGCACGACCACCATCGATGAAAGTGCTGACGATGAGACCGAAGTTGAAGCGTCTCAGGTCAGTGAAGGGCAGTGCTATATCCTGACGGCCTCGAGCAATGGTTACGGCAAGCGTACCCGGCTCGAGGAGTTTCCGCTGCGTGGTCGTGGTGGTCAGGGGGTCATCGCCATGCAGACCACGGCGCGTAATGGGCCGCTGGTAGCCGCCATCCAGGTTGGCGAAAGCGACGAGATGATGATGATCTCCGATCGGGGCACACTGGTCCGTACCCGGGTCAGCGAGGTATCCATCAGCTCGCGTAATACGCAGGGCGTTACCCTGATTCGTACCGTCAAGGGCGAAAGCCTCGTGTCCACCGTTCGTCTTGACGAGCTGGAAAAGGACGATGAGGCGCTGGTTGATGATGAAGAGGTGCTGACCGACGAGGCCGATCAGGCTTCTGCAGGCACCGATGACGGCGATGCCGATCCGGCCCGCGAAGAGTAGAACCATCGGCGCCTTTCATGGAAAGGCGCCGTTATTTTTTCAAGCCCGTCGAGACCTGACATGACCCGACATTTCAATTTCTGTTCCGGCCCCGCCACGCTGCCCACCGCCGTGCTTGAGCGCGCACGCGATGAGATGCTTGATTTTGAGGGGCGTGGCCTTTCCGTCATGGAGATGAGTCACCGCAGTGAGGCCTTCATTGCTGTTGCAGAACGCGCCGAGGCCAATCTGCGTGAGCTGATGCAGGTACCGGACAATTACAGCGTGCTGTTCATGCAGGGCGGTGCTACTCAGCAGTTTGGGTGTGTACCGCTCAATCTGCTGGGGAAGGGCGGTCGCGGTAATTATCTGGATACCGGTATCTGGTCACAGAAGGCCCTGAAGGAAGGTCGGCATCTGGGCGAGGCGCACATGGTGGCCTCTTCCGAGGGTAACGGCTATACCGCTGCGCCCGGTCAGGAAGCGCTCTCGCTATCAGAGGATGCAGCTTATCTGCACTATTGTGATAACGAAACCATCGGCGGGCTGCAGATGGATTACGTGCCCCAGGTCGAGACGCCACTGGTCTGTGACATGTCCTCCTCGATCCTGTCGCGCACGGTAGATGTCTCGAAATTCGGCGTCATCTATGCCGGTGCGCAGAAGAACATCGGTCCGGCCGGGATTGTCATCGTGATCGTGCGTAATGATCTACTGGATCAGGCGCGCCGCGAAACGCCCTCCATGCTGAACTGGAAGGCCTTTGCTGATAACGGCTCGATGCTCAATACGCCGGCAACCTATGCCTGGTACCTGTCGGGGCTGGTTTTTGAGTGGCTCAAGGAGCAGGGCGGTGTCGATGCGATCGAGAAGATCAATCGTCGCAAGGCGCAAAAGCTTTATGAGGCCATCGATAACAGCGGCTTCTATTCCAATCCGATTGCTGCAGCCAATCGCTCGCTGACCAATGTGCCTTTTGTGCTGGGTGACGAAACGCTGAACAAGGCGTTTCTGGCCGAGTCCGAGGCGGCAGGTCTCTTGACACTCAAGGGGCATCGCAGCGTGGGCGGTATGCGTGCCAGCCTTTATAACGCCATGCCGGAAGAGGGCGTTGATCGGCTGGTGGCCTTCATGCAGGATTTCGAGCGTCGCTACGGGTAACTACATGACCGATCAGTCTTCTTCTCTCGACAATAACGATCAGGGCGTGGATCTTGGCGCCCTGCGTGATCGCATTGATACGCTGGATCAGCAGATTCTCGATCTGATCAGTGAGCGTGCGGCCTGCGCCCAGCAGGTGGCTCATGTCAAACTGGCCGAAGACCCGGAGGCAGTGTTCTACCGCCCCGAGCGCGAAGCTCAGGTCCTCAAGCGCATCATGGCCCTCAACAAGGGGCCGCTGGCGGGCGAGGAGATGGCGCGCCTGTTCCGGGAGATCATGTCGGCCTGTCTGGCGCTGGAAAAGCCAGTGCGTGCCGCCTATCTCGGGCCGGAAGGCACCTTTACCCAGCAGGCTGCCCTCAAGCATTTTGGTGACAGTGCGGTCTGCAAGCCGTTGCCGGCCATCGATGAGGTCTTTCGCGAGGTCGAGGCGGGTGCTGCCAACTATGGGGTGGTGCCGGTCGAGAACTCGACCGAGGGCGTGGTCAATCACACGCTGGACTCCTTCATGGATACCTCCCTGCGGATCTGTGGCGAGGTGGTTCTGCGTATTCATCACCACCTACTGGTCGGCAGCAACACGCGCCGGGACAAGGTGTCGCGCATCTATTCCCACTCACAGTCGCTGGCACAGTGTCGCAAGTGGCTTGATGCCCACTATCCGCACGCCGAACGTGTGGCCGTGTCCTCCAATGCCGAAGCGGCGCGCCGGGTCAAAAGCGAATGGCACACCGCAGCCATTGCCGGTGACATGGCCGCGCGGCTTTATGGCCTTGAGCGCCTCGAAGAAAAGATCGAGGACATGCCGGACAACTCGACGCGCTTTTTGATCATCGGCAACCACGATGTGCCGCCCAGTGGTGAGGACAAGACGTCGCTGGTGGCTTCCATGCGTAATCAGCCGGGTGCCCTGCATGACCTGCTCGAACCCTTCCATCGACATCATGTCGATATGACGCGTCTTGAGAGCCGGCCTTCTCGCCATGGTCTCTGGAATTACGTCTTCTTCATCGATTTCAAGGGGCATCAGGAAGAGCCGCGCGTGCAGGCGGCCTTGGAAGAAGTCAGGCTGCGGGCCGCCGACGTGCGCGTACTGGGGTCCTATCCGGTGGGTGTGCTTTGAGCGAGCAGGCCATTTCAGGGGCGTCGACCGTATTGTCCGAAGAGCCCGGTATTCTGGTCATCGGATTGGGGCTGATCGGCGGTTCGCTGCTGGCGGCCCTACGCGATTCCGGTTATGCCGGGCGCTGTTTTGGCGTTGATCTCAATCCCAATGAGGTCGCTCTGGGGCGGCGCATGGGATTGATTGATGATGGTGGTGCAGACCCGGCTGCCTTTTTGCCTCATGTCTCGCTGATCGTGCTGGCCGTACCGGTCATGGCGATTGCACCGGTCATGGCGCAGCTGAGCCAGCTTCGTCGTCACGGTCAGGTAGTGACCGATGTGGGCAGTACCAAATCGGCCATTCGTGATCAGATCCGAGCGGCGCTTGGTCGAGTACCAAGTTGGCTGGTGCTGGGTCATCCTATCGCCGGTGCAGAGAAAAGCGGCGTTGAGGCCGCCAATCCAGCGCTGTATCAGCGTCATCGTGTGATTCTGACCCCTGAAGCCGATACCGATCCGCAGGCCCTGAAACGCGTTGAACATCTATGGCGCGCCTGTGGCGCCCATATCGAGCAGTTGACGGTTGAGCGTCACGATGAGGTGCTGGCGCGGACCAGTCATCTGCCGCATCTGTTGGCCTTTTCACTGGTCGACACGCTGGCGCGTCAGGATGATCGGCTCGACATCTTTCGCTACGCTGCCGGTGGCTTTCGTGATTTCACCCGCATTGCGGGCAGTGACCCGGTGATGTGGCGCGACATCTATCTCGCCAATCGGGAAGCGGTGCTTGAAGCGCTTTCGGAATTCGAGGCCGGCGTCAGCGAACTTCGTACTGCCGTGGCACGCGGTGACGGCGATGCCATGCTGGGCATATTCTCCCGCGCCAGTCACGCGCGACATTATTTCGACAGATTACTCAGCCAGAAGAGCTATCAGGTCATGGAAACCAGAAACGTTGTGTACCGTGCGAGCGCCGGCGGTCAGGTCAGGGGCAACATTCGAGTGCCTGGCGACAAGTCGATGTCGCATCGCTCCATCATGCTGGGTGCGCTGGCTGAAGGCGTAACGACCGTGGAAGGCTTTCTTGAAGGTGAGGATAGCCTGGCCACGCTTCAGGCCTTTCGTGAAATGGGCGTGGCGATTGAAGGTCCTCAGGCCGGCCGTGTGGTCATCCACGGGGTGGGTCTTCACGGCCTGAAACAGCCAAAAGGCGCCCTGTATCTGGGCAACTCCGGTACCAGCATGCGCCTGTTTGCAGGGCTCATGGCCGGACAGACATTTGATGTCACGCTCACTGGCGATGACTCTCTCAATCGTCGCCCGATGGGGCGCGTCGCTGACCCGCTACGACTGATGGGCGCCGTCATTGATACCGGTGAGGGTGGTCGCCCACCGCTGACCGTTCGCGGAGGGCAGCGCCTGGCCGGTATCGATTATGATCTGCCCATGGCCAGTGCTCAGGTCAAATCGTGCCTGCTGCTGGCCGGCATGTATGCCACCGGCGATACCAGGGTGCGTGAGCCGGCGCCGACTCGGGATCATACCGAGCGTATGCTGACCGCCTTTGGCTATCCGGTCGCTCGTCATGAGGATGTGGCCCATATCGCAGGCGGTGGTCGGCTCACTGGCGGCTTCATCGATGTGCCGGCGGACATTTCCTCGGCAGCGTTCTTCCTGGTGGCTGCCTCCATTACCCCCGGGGCGGATCTGACCCTGCAGCACGTGGGTATCAATCCGACTCGTGTTGGTGTCATCAACATCCTGCGCGAGATGGGCGCCGATATTGAGCTGCTCAATGAGCGCAAGGTCAGCGGCGAACCGGTCGCCGATGTGCGGGTGCGTCACGCCGAGTTGCACGGGATTGATATCCCGGTGGATCAGGTGCCGCTTGCCATTGATGAGTTTCCGGTGCTCTTTATCGCGGCGGCCAATGCCCGTGGTACCACCCGCCTTCGCGATGCGCTTGAACTGCGGGTCAAGGAGTCCGATCGTATCAAGGCCATGGCCGACGGTCTGGATATCCTGGGCGTGGCCAACACGGTGGTCGAAGACGGTATCGACATCGTGGGTGGCCGTTATCACGGGGGCGAAGTTGAAAGCCTTGGGGACCATCGCATTGCAATGGCCTTTACCGTGGCTGCCCTGTGCGCCGAGGGAGACATCACCATTCGTGACTGCGCCAACGTGGCGACGTCCTTTCCCAACTTTCCTGCATTGGTCCGAGAGGTCGGCATGCAGCTTGAGGTCGTTTCGGAGGACGCATGAGTCAGCAGGCCAATGCAGCAGTCATCGCCATCGATGGCCCCGGTGGGGCCGGCAAGGGCACGATCAGTCGACTGGTCGCCCAGGATCTGGGCTGGCATCTGCTGGACTCGGGGGCGCTCTATCGTCTGACGGCGCTGGCTGCCCTGCGTCGTGGTATCGAAATGACCGATGGTGTCGCCCTTGAGTCGGTGGCGCGTGACCTGGATGTGACCTTTGTCAGCGAAGGCGAACACACACGGATCATGCTGGAAGGCGAGGATGTCAGCGCCGACATTCGCAACGAGCATGTCGGTGGATGCGCTTCACAGGTTGCCGCGATCACTGGCGTGCGTGATGCACTGCTGGCACGTCAGCGTGAGTTCGCCAAAGCGCCGGGGCTGGTGGCCGATGGTCGTGACATGGGCACCGTGGTCTTTCCGCAATCCCCGCTCAAGATATTTTTGACAGCCAGCGCCGAGGAAAGGGCGCGAAGAAGACACGATCAGTTGCGGCAGGCCGGACAACATGCTAGCCTTTCGAGCCTTTTAAAGGAGATAGAGGCTCGGGACGCGCGTGACATGCAGCGAACGGTGGCGCCATTAAGGCCTGCCGAGGATGCGGTCACGATTGATACGACCGAGCTTTCGATCCCGGATGTCGTGGCACGCATTGAAGCACTTCTCTCCCTGCGTGGTTTGAAAAGCCCGCAATGAGCGCCTGAATTTCCGGAGGCCCCGGCAAGACGTCATGGGGTGGCAGCGGTCAACATCTGTAAACCCTGCCACGTCTAACCAGCGTTAACGTCCCCGGGGAGTTTGTCATTGGCCCGCGCTTGTTGGTGGCGTGGAGAATGCAGCCGTCCCGGTTGCTTTTTGTTGATCACTATAGGAATACCATGAGCGAAAGCTTTGCAGAACTGTTTGAACAGTCTCTTCAGGACATCAACATGGAACCCGGTGCCATTGTCATGGCGACCGTGGTGGACATTGAAGGTGACTGGATCACTGTCAACGCCGGGCTGAAATCCGAAGGGCAGATCCCTGCGGCACAGTTTCGTAGCGACAATGGTGAACTGACCATCAAGGTCGGCGATGAAGTCAAGGTTGCGCTGGAAGCCGTGGAAGACGGTTTCGGTGAGACACGCCTGTCTCGCGAAAAGGCCAAGCGTGCCGAAGCCTGGAAGGAACTGGAAGCAGCCTTCGAGGAAAACGAAGTCGTCAAGGGCGTGATCAACGGAAAGGTCAAGGGCGGTTTCACCGTCGATGTCAATTCCATCCGTGCCTTCCTCCCGGGCTCGCTTGTCGATGTCCGTCCGGTTCGCGATACCGCGCACCTGGAAAACAAGGAACTCGACTTCAAAGTCATCAAGCTCGATGCGAAGCGCAACAACGTTGTCGTTTCTCGCCGTGCCGTACTTGAAGCCGAAAACAGTGCCGAGCGTGAAGCACTGCTCGCGACACTGCAGGAAGGCCAGCAGATCAACGGTATCGTCAAGAATCTGACCGATTACGGCGCCTTCGTCGATCTCGGCGGTGTTGACGGCCTGCTGCACATCACCGATATGGCTTGGAAGCGCATCAAGCATCCGAGCGAAATCGTGGCTGTTGGCGACGAGATCAATGTCAAGGTGTTGAAGTTTGACCGCGAGCGCAACCGCGTATCACTGGGTCTGAAGCAGCTGGGCGAAGATCCGTGGGTCAACATCAAGAATCGTTACCCGGAAGGCACCAAGGTCAACGCACGCGTGACCAATCTGACCGACTACGGCTGCTTTGCCGAGCTGGAAGAGGGTGTTGAAGGTCTGGTTCACGTTTCCGAAATGGACTGGACCAACAAGAACATCCATCCGTCCAAGGTGGTTCAGGTCGGTGACGATGTTGAAGTCATGGTGCTGGATATCGACGAAGAACGTCGTCGTATCTCGCTGGGCATCAAGCAGTGCACCTCCAATCCGTGGGAAGACTTCAGCTCGCGCTTTGCCAAGGGCGACCGTGTCTCCGGTACCATCAAGTCGATCACCGACTTCGGTATCTTCATCGGTCTGGATGGCAGCATCGATGGTCTGGTGCACCTCTCCGACATCTCCTGGAACGAGACTGGCGAAGAAGCCGTTCGTCGCTATCGCAAGGGTGAAGAAGCCGAGGCCGTCATCCTGTCGATCGATCCGGAGCGTGAGCGCATCTCGCTGGGCATCAAGCAGCTGGAAAGCGATCCGATGTCCGAGTACCTGGCCGTTAACGACAAGGGCGCACTCGTGTCCGGTCGTGTGACCGAAGTGGATGCCCGTGAAGCCTACGTGGAACTGGCAACTGACGTCATCGCCGTACTCAAGGCCTCCGAGATCAGCAGTGACCGTGTTGAAGACGCCCGTACCGTGATCAACGAAGGCGACAGCGTTGAAGCACGCATTGTCGGTGTTGACCGCAAAAACCGCGTCATCAACCTGTCTATCCGCGCCAAGGATCAGGACGAGACTCGTCAGAACATGCGCAACATGCGTGAGCAGGAGACCGAGACTTCCGGTCCGACCACTATCGGTGACCTGATCAAGCAGCAGATGAATCAGGACTGATAGATCGCTCTCGGCCATCTGCTGGATGGCTGTAGAGGTCTGTTCAGATATATCAATGACACTGTCGTCAGCAGTATCCATCCTGCTGGCGACAATGTTGAAATCACGGATTTAATCGCCCCTGATCATTCAGGGAGACGGAGGTAGCATGCAGGTCGTCAGCTCACTCAAGTCAGCCAAGACTCGCCACAAGGATTGTCAGGTCGTCAAGCGTCGCGGTCGCGTTTACGTTATCTGCAAGTCCAACCCGCGCTTCAAGGCCGTTCAGGGCCGTCCGAAGCCCAAGCGTTAATGCCTCAGGCATGATTGGAGCCCTTCGGGGCTTCGCGCGAAAAGGCCCCCAATTAAACATTGGGGGCCTTTTTTATGCGTCATACTTTGGTGTTCAGGGCAGTATTTGATTGACAAGGTCCACCCAATGGGCGGGCCCTGTTTTACGCCTTAATGAACACTGCTGATCATCAGCGCTGGTCGCTGCGGTTCTCGATGGTCTTGCGGTAATGATCGATGAAGGGTTTTTCGGCCCTGTCGATACGATCCATGCCGGACACCACGCGATGCCAGTATGGGTACTGTGGGGCCGGGCGTGTCACCGCTTCAATACGGTCAATATCGTCCTGATTGAGGGTCATCTCGGCAGCGGCCAGATCATCCTTTAGATGCGCTTCATTGCGAGCGCCGATGATCAGTGAGGTCACACCCGGACGGTCCTTGAGCCATGCAAGGCAGGTACGAGGAATCGATGCATTGTATTTTTCGCCAATCTCGGCCAGCAGCTCGATGATGTCATAAGCGCGCTCCATGTCATGGATGTAGGGCTCGGGCCAGCCATTGCCCTGGCGTGTGCCCTCCGGCGCCTTCTGACCACGACGCAGCTTGCCATTGAAGACGCCTTCCCCCAGCGGCCCCCAGATCAGCGTGCCGATATTCTGATCGATCGACAGCGGCATCAATTCGTACTCCGCCTCGCGAGACTCCGGCGTGTAATAGATCTGCTGGCTGATCGGCGGCATCAGGTGATGCAGTTCGGCCTTGCCGATGGTTTTCATCATCTGCCAGCCGGTGAAATTGGACGTGCCGTAATAGCGGATCTTGCCGCTTTGTATCAGGTGGTCGAGGGCATAAAGCATCTCCTCGACCGGCGTTATGCCATCCCAGTTATGCATCTGATAAAGATCGATGCGGTCGGTGCCAAGACGCTTGAGGCTCGCCTCACAGGCATTAATCAAGTGATAGCGCGAGAATCCGCTATGGTTCGGGTTGTCGCTCATCGGGCTTCTCGCCTTGCTGGCCAGAATGATGTCGTTGCGCTTGTCGCCAAGGGCGCGACCAACCAGCTCTTCGGCTTCGCCCTTTGAGTAGAGATCTGCCGTGTCGATCAGGTTGACGCCGGCATCCAGCGCCATATCAAACTGGCGTCGTGCGCCATCAACATCGACACTGGCCGCCTTTTCAAAGCCACCGCTGCCACCGAAGGGAACGGTGCCAAGTGCCATTTCAGAAACCAGCAGGCCGGAGTTGCCGAGCGGACGATATTTCATGTGAAAGCTTCCCTGTTTTCCTGACAGACTCAATCAAGTGATTGATCAGGTCATAAGCCTGGCATAACCGATCAACGCAGCAAGTCTGAACGATGAACACACAAAAGCCTTCAAGGCGGATCGGCAAATCATGACACTCGAATCAGGTGTGAATGAATCGGCCTGAATAAACAAAAACGCCACCACCGAGGGCCGGTGATGGCGTTGTTCACACACGCGGCGCTTCAAGTGAGCGCCGCGCGGAGGGCTTCAGAGGTCTTCTTCGGTCACATCGTCCGGAGACAGCCGAAGCCCGCTTGCGGGTAACGGGTGATTGTCCAGACGTGGGCCTTCAGGCGTGAGTTTGAGGCGCCCCTGCATGAACCAGCGCACCGTCATCGGATAGATCACATGCTCTCGGGTGAGCACCCGTTCTGCCAGAGTTGCCTCATCGTCATCGGAGGCCACTTTGACGGCTGCCTGAACCACGACAGGGCCACCATCGAGCTCATCGGAGACGAAATGCACGCTGGCCCCATGTTCCGATACGCCGTCTGCCAGTGCACGTGCATGCGTGTTCAACCCACGATATTGCGGCAGCAGGGAAGGGTGGATGTTGAGCATGCGGCCGTGATAGCGCCGTACAAGGGCCGGTGTCAGAATACGCATGAAACCGGCCAGCACGATCAGATCCGGGGCATGACGGTCAATGACCTTCACCAGTGCGGCATCAAAGGCTTCGCGCGAGTCGTACTCATGATGAGGCAGTACCACGGCCGGTATTCCGGCTTCGCGGGCGCGTACCAGTCCATAGGCATCTCCACGGTTGGAGATGACGGCAGCAATTTCACCGCCCAGCTCATCATGGGCTTCAGCATCAATCAGCGCCTGCAGATTGCTGCCGCTACCCGAGATCAGCACGACCAGCCGCTGGCGGTCAGGCTGTTCGGGCTGAAAGTCCTGCTCGGAGGTTTCGCTATCGGACATGACGTTTCCTGCTCGATTACTGACGTGCGTTTTCAAGCACAACGCCGGGCTGTGTATCATCCGAGCGGCTGACATGACCCAGTCGGTACACGGTTTCTCCCGTACTTTCCAGGAAGGTCTCGGCCTGCTCGGCCTGGCTGGCCGCTACCACGACCACCATGCCGATGCCGCAGTTGAGCACGCGATGCATCTCGGTTTCATCGATGTTGCCTTCGCGCTGCAGCCAGTCAAAGATGGCAGGACGCGGCCAGGCCTGTGCATCGATATGGACGCTGGTGTTGTCCGGCAATACGCGAGGAATGTTTTCGAGCAGGCCGCCACCGGTAATGTGGGAAAGTGCGTGCACGCTCACGTCGCTGTCATGGAGCATGGCCAGAAGCGATTTGACGTAGATGCGGGTAGGTGCCATCAGCGCATCGCGTAGGGTCTGGCCGTCCTCAAGGCGCGTATCAGGGGCGGCACCGCTGCGTTCGAGCACGCGACGAATCAGCGAATACCCATTGGAGTGGGGGCCGCTTGAGGCCAGACCCAGTACCACGTCGCCTTCGCCGACCTTTGAACCATCCAGAATTTCCGACTTTTCAACGATCCCGACACAAAAGCCTGCCAGGTCGTAATCGGAACCTTCATACATGCCCGGCATCTCGGCAGTCTCGCCACCGACAAGCGCACATCCGGCCTGACGACAGCCTTCGCCGATGCCCGTGACCACATCGGCAGCCATCTCGACATCCAGCTTGCCGGTGGCGTAGTAGTCAAGAAAGAACAGCGGCTCGGCACCGGCGACCACCAGATCGTTGACACACATGGCCACCAGATCGATACCAATGGTGTCATGACGCCCCAGATCCATGGCCAGCCTGAGCTTGGTGCCAACGCCATCGGTACCTGACACCAGTACCGGTTCGCGGTAGCCGCTGGGAAGCTGGCACAGGGCGCCAAAACCGCCAAGCCCGCCCATTACTTCCGGTCGCGTTGTACTCTTGGCGACATGCTTGATGCGCTCGACCAGCGCATTACCGGCGTCGATATCAACACCGGCATCCTTGTAGGAGAGGGAATCACGAGACGAGGGCTCGGTCATGTTGGGGTCCTGTCACTGAAAATGAGACGGGGTTCCGGCCGGGGCCAGAGCGATAATCAAGAAGGCCGGCATTGTACCATCGGCCATGCCCAATCGCACCGCAATGGCAGCGCGGCATGCTTGTCCATCGATAGGCTGCCCGGAGCCATCGGGTTCATGATAATGTGACTGCTGTTCCCCTTGTTTTGAGCATGGACGCCGTAATGAGTCCGGATACCCTACAGCTTCCACTAGGAGTTGGCGCGCGTGACGATGTCACGTTTGCCAGCTTCTGGTCCGGTGCCAATGCAGGTCTTGTCACCCATCTGCGCCATCAGCTTGATGATGGCGGCGAGCAGTTTATTTATCTGTGGGGAGCATCCGGCAGCGGACGTACCCATCTGCTTCAGGCGGCCTGTCTGGAAGCCAGTAATCGGGGGGCCAGGGCGCTGTATCTGCCGCTCGACGATCTTGGGCATTTCCCGCCGCATATGCTTGAGGATCTGGAGGCGCTGGATCTGATCGCCATTGATGATCTTGAGAGGGTGATCGGCCGCAAGCGCTGGGAAGAAGCCCTTTTTCATTGCTTCAATCGCCTGAGAGATGCCAATTGCCGGCTGATCATCGCGGCTCAGGCCTCTCCTCGAGTGCTGCCGGTGGTGCTGCCGGATCTGGCGTCACGTCTGGGGTGGGGGATGACCTTTCATCTGCAGCCGCTCAGTGATCAGGATCGCCTTGAAGTATTGCGGCTTCGAGCGCATCAGCGTGGCATGCAGCTTCCTGATGAGGTCGCGCGTTATCTTTTGCATCGCGGGCCAAGAAAGCTGGGCGACATGCTGGCACTTCTGACCCGCCTTGATCGTGCATCGCTGTCGGCGCAGCGTCGATTGACGATCCCTTTCGTCAAGCAGGCGCTCGATTGGTAAGCCATCCTGAAGGACACGACAGTTCTCCTGGCAGTTCCGTCAGGACCGCCTATACTGGACGTCATCACTTCTGGTTTCCTGTTCACCGCCCACTTCCCCGGGCGGTTTTTTATTGCCCTTTGTGTGAATCTGACGGGTTAGCCCCTGCCTGATGCTCGGCCATTGATGTCGGATTCTGTCACGCACCCATATAAAAACCGGCTCCCATGGGAGCCGGTTTTTTGCAGGCCGTTGTGCCTGAGCGGTGATCAGCGACGTGTGATCAGCGCACCCAGTACAAAGCCGACGGTTGCTGCAATGGCCAGCGCGCCGACCGGCTGCTTGACCGTAAACTCGCGGGCATTGTCAACGACTTCACCATACTGGGACTGTACCTGACCTGCTGCGCTGCGCAGACGACCTTCGGTACGCATCTCGTTATCATCGGCAAAGTCACCATAGGCTTCCTGCGCCTTGCCTACTGCAGTCTTGGTTTCGCCTTCGATCTGATTCTTGAGCATGGTGTCCTGACTCCGCTGGATGGATAAACCTTGTACTGTCTTAAATCTATCTCATGTTGGCGGTTACGCCAGGATTATCTGCATTTCAGCACAACAAAATTGTCACATGACGAAAGCAGGGTTTAACCATTGGTAGTGACGTTTCCCGCGAAAAGGCCCGGTCTCAGGGAGCCAGCAGATAACCGCTACGACGGCTCTCGTGGCCGGCCAGATCTGCCACGATCATGCCGGCGGTAGCCATGCGTCGCTGACTTCTGGCATAGATCATGCCGTCCTGTGTGGCGCGTACCTCATGGACGCTATCCTCGATCGGATCAATGATTTCGGCCACGAGCTGACCGCAGACCACCTGATCCCCCGGATGGGCATGAAAGACCAGCAGACCCCCGTGGGGTGCCACCAGAAACTCCATGGCTGCCAGCGGTGTGGGTGGAAAGGGGAGTGGCGGCAGTGTAGGTGCCTCTCCATGGACCATCCCAAGATGCGTCATCCAGTCAACGATAGCGCGACTGTCGTGATCGGCCAGTTCATGATCGACGTCATCCTGTCCACGAAGCTCCAGGGTGATGGACTGGGTGCCATAGGCAATCGGAAAGCGTGTACCGAAACGCTCGCGTAGCTGCTCCCAGGCCAGTGTGAAGCATTCATCAAAGGACTGGCCGCCGGAATCGGTCGCCAGCATGCTGGCATGTGCGCCGAAATAGCGCGCCAGCGGCTCGAACGTTGGCCAGGCGGCGGGGGTGGTGTACAGATGCGCCACGGCGTTGAAATCGCAGTGCAGATCCAGCACGTAATCGGCCTGACAGGCGAGTCGTTGCAGGGTGAGCTGCAGGGATTCCAGGGCGTTGGCGGGTGATTTGTTTTCCAGCGCGGCCAGAAAACGATCTCTGATGATGCGTGTGTTATCGCCTTCCCCTTCGCCCAGTGCTGACTCCAGATTGTCGGCAATGGCGTCGGTCATGTCCGCGTAATGGCGGTTGAAGTTTTTCAGGGTTTCCAGTTCATAGCGCCCCAATGGAACATCCATCAACTGCTGGGTCAGTCCGATCGGGTTGGCGATCGGCACGATACACACGCGTGCGTGTAAAAGGCCGGCAGCTTCAAGCTCGGCCATGTGTTGTTTGAGCTTGAAGGCCACCAGCATGCCCGGCAGTTCGTCGGCGTGCAGTGAAGCCTGAATATAGACGCTGCGTTCGCTGTCCTGCGGGCCGTAATGAAAGCTGTGCAGCTGGCTGATATGACCGGGTACGGAGCCCAGCAGCTCATGAGTGCGATGTTCCACGAAATCGTCCTGAATCGGTTCGAAAGGCGGCGCGAGGGCCATCAAGGGAAAAGGGCAGGCTGGTGCCTGCCCGTAAGGTCTGACCTGTTATTTCACCGATGTTATTTCGCGAGTTCCGAGTGGATGGAAAGGTCGTAGTCGAAATACTTGTTCATCAGGGTGTCAAAGGTACCGTCACTGTAGACATCGCGAATGGCCTGATTGAATTTCTCGGCCAGTGCCTTGTCGCGCGTGCGAAATGCCATGGCCGCGCCGCTGCCAAAAATACGTTTGGGCGTGCTGATTTCGGATCCGATCTGCTTGAAGGGGCTGTCGTCATTGCGAAAATCGATGCTTTCGATGGCCAGCGGATAGTCTTCAAAGGCCAGATCCAGTCGGCCGGTTTTAAGATCGTTTTCAACGTCCTGGGAAGACCCATAGCGGCGAATGTCGAGAACGTCGCCGTACATTTCGGTGACGTAAACATCGCGGATGGAGCCGCGCTGGACGCCAACGCTCAATCCCTTGAGGCTGTCACGATCATCAATGTTGATATCGCGGTCACGGGCGGTAATCCAGATACTGGGGGTGTTGTAGTAGGGAATCGAAAACAGGACCTGGCGTTCGCGCTCCGGCGTAATCGCCATGGAGGACAAAATGGCGTCGTACTTGCGCGCCAGCAGTCCCGGGATAATGCCGTCCCAGGGCTGCTCGACCCAGCTGCACTTGAGCTGAGCGCGCTTGCAGAGTTCGTTGCCCAGATCGATCTCGAAGCCTTCGAGTTCTCCATCAGGGGCGCGATAGACAAAGGGCTCATACGGCACATCGATGGCCAGCTTGACGTTGTCCGGAGTTTTGGCCATGACACCGCCCGAGATCAGCAGGGTGGCGATGCAGGTGGCGCTTAACAGTGCTTTCATTGTCGTTGTCCTTGTCTTGAAGCCGATGTTGTCATCGATTTGATCGCCGAGTGTATACCGGCCACCACCGCATGCAATAGTGTTCGGGCGTGACGCTCGCCACCGGCCCGAGCCCACTGATATCATGTATACATGAACAGTACACCTGACTGTGCCGCGTCCACTGATGCCCCCCTTTTAAGCGTTGCGGATTCGCTGAACGACCCGCTCTACTACCTGGTCAATTTTGACAACGTCGTGACCTGGGTCAGCGAGCGCTATGCCGACCTGCTTGATGAGGAGGAGCGCGATTTCATCATGCGTTTCCAGTCCCTGCCCGTCCCTTCGAAAGCACTTTTGGTACGTATGGTCATGCGCAAGGGAGAGCATTTTCGACTCGATCGTCTTGTCTATGATGAGATCGGAGAGGCTCAAACGGCACTTGCTGCGCTGATTGAACAGGGGCTTGTAGACACGAGCCCCTGCCTCACGCTGGAGCAACTGTTCGACCTTTTTACGCGTGAGGAACTGGTCGGCATGTTCCGTGATCACCTGAGCCGGCCCCGTGATCGCAAGGCACTGTTGAAAGACGCCCTGACGCCGGTGTTTGATCAGGCGCTGACGTTTGATGACTGGCACTCGGTGGCAGGGCAGCCCATGGCGTCCGAAGTGGTTCGACTGACCACCATGATGGTGTGTGAGCGGCTTCGTCTGATGTTTTTTGGCAATCTGCGCCAGCAGTTTTCCGAGTTCGTGCTGGCAGATCAGGGCATTTACCGTTTTGAGGTCGTGCCTTTCACGAGTGACTCCCGGGCCTTTCAGTCTCGCACGGATATCGAGCGCTACTGGCAGATTCATGACTGCCTGGAGCGCTTTGAGGCCGGTCACGATATCGATGCGGTATTGGCGGCACTGCCCCCGCGTCTGCACGACAGCGTCTGGCTTGAGGCGCGCCGGGGCCGCGTGCTCTACGCCATGGCTCGCCATTGTGAGCGTCAGGGAGCCCTGAAGCGCGCCGTCGAGCTTTACGCGCAAAGTCATCACGGTGAGGCGCGTATTCGTCGCATTCGAGTACTGGAGCGGCTGGGCGAGCATGAGTCGGCGCTGGCGCTGTGCCGTGATGCCCAGAATGTGCCCACCAGTGAAGCCGAGCGTCAGCAGGCAGCGCGTATCCAGCCGAGACTGCATCGCGCGCTCGGCATGGCGAAGCCATCGGTTGAGGCACCGGCACCTGTCCAACGGTGTGACCTGACCCTGCCGCGCAGCACCTCGGTCGAGCGGGCCGTACGTGAGCATCTCCATTCGCTGGATGCGCCGGTGTTTTATGTCGAAAACACGTTGATCAATGCACTCTTTGGCCTGCTGTGCTGGGAGGCCATCTTCGCTCCGCTGCCCGGTGCCTTCTTTCACCCGTTTCAAAGCGGCCCTGCCGACCTGATGCGCCCGGAGTTTTATCCGCAGCGCGAATCGTATTTCACCCACTGTCTGGCGCGGCTGGAGGCGGGAACATGGCAGGAGAACATCCGGCAGCGCTATCAGGAAAAGCAGGGCATTCAGTCCCCCTTTGTGCACTGGGGTGCGCTGGATGAAGCGCTGCTGGCGCTGGCACTGGAATGTCTGCCACCGGCGCATCTGCGCCTCTGGTTCGAGCGGCTGGTGACCGACATTCGGGCCAACCGCGCCGGTATGCCGGATCTCATCCGGTTCTATCCGAACGCTCCTGAAGGCTCGGCGCGCTACGAGATGATCGAGGTCAAGGGCCCCGGGGATCGGCTACAGGATAACCAGAAGCGCTGGATTGCCTTTTGCGCACGCCATGATATGCCGGTCACGGTATGTCACGTGCGCTGGTGTCCGGATGAGGACCTCTCATGAGCACGCTGGCTCAGGAGGCTGAATCGCCGCGTTATCGGGTGGCGGTGCGGGCGCTGTGTGAGTTTACCGCCCGTACGGGCGATCTGGACCTGCGATTCACGCCTGCACCTACTGCGCAGCAGGGCATTGCCGGCCATCAGGTGGTGGCTTCACGCCGGGGCGAGCACTACGAGCACGAAGTGATGCTCGAAGGCCGGTACGGCTCGCTGATCGTGCGGGGGCGCGCCGATGGGTTTGATCCGACGCTCGACAGGCTGGAGGAGGTCAAGACCCATCGCGGCGATATTGATGCCATGCCGGCCAATCAGCGCGCTCTGCACTGGGCCCAGGCAAAGATTTACGCCGCGCTGATGTGCCGCGAGCGCTCGCTCGACTCGCTTGAGGTCGCGCTGGTCTATTTCGACATCGAGCAGCAGCGGGAAAGTGTGCTGGTAGAAAAGATGACGCGTGCTGTGCTGGAGGCCTTCTTTATCGAGCAGTGTGAGCGCTTCACCGACTGGGCCGAGCAGGAGCTTGCGCACGAAGTCGCTCGCACTCGGCAGCTGGCGCAGCTTTCGTTTCCACATGCCGACTTTCGCCCCGGCCAGCGGGCGCTGGCGGAAAGCGTCTTCAAGGCGATCAGCACCCGGCGTGATCTGATGCTGCAAGCGCCAACCGGGATCGGCAAGACACTGGGGACGCTGTTTCCCGCTCTCAAGGCGATGCCGGGGCAACGTCTTGATCGGCTGTTTTTTCTCACTGCGCGCACCACCGGGCGTCGGCTGGCACTCGAGGCGCTGACCACGCTGGGCATGGCGCATACGCCTGAAATTCAGGGTGACCCCGGCGTCCGCACGTTGGAGCTGATCGCGCGCGACAAGGCCTGCGAGCACCCGGAGCTTGCCTGTCATGGGGAGAGCTGTCCGCTGGCCAGCGGCTTTTATGATCGGCTGCCCCACGCACGCCGGGCCGCGGTGCAGGCAGGCTGGCTGGACCATCAGGGCCTTCGACGTATCGCGCTGGCCCATCGTGTCTGCCCCTATTATCTGGGGCAGGAGATGGCGCACTGGTGCGATGTCGTGATCGGTGATATCAATTACTGGTTTGATACCAGCGCGATGCTGTATGCCCTGACGCGACAGCATGAGTGGCGGGTCAGTCTCCTGATTGATGAGGCGCACAATCTCGTCGAACGTGGGCGGGCCATGTATGGCGCCGAATTTGATCAGGGCCGCTTCGCGGCGGCCCGGCGTGATGCCCCGGGCGAACTCAAGCGGCCGCTGGATAGACTCTGGCGGCAGTGGAAGGCCTTGCTGCGAGAACATGAGGGCGATTACGTCTGTCTTGAGGCGCCGCCGCGCAAGCTGTTTAACGCGCTGTCGCAGTTCGTCACCGCCGTCGGGGATTTCATGGTCGACACCCCTGTCGCCCTGGACAGCGTGCTGCTGGAGGCCTGGTTTGAAGCCATGCAGATCACACGCATTGCCGAGCTCGCCGGTGAGGTGGCGCCTGGTCATTATCTGCTGGATATCGAGCGACGGGGACGCCACGTGACGCTGTCACTGCGCAATGTGGTGCCGGCGCCGCTGCTGGCGCCGCGCCTTGAGGCCGCCCATGCCACTATCCTGTTTTCGGCCACGCTCTCGCCGGGCCACTACTATCGTGATCAGCTCGGGCTTGATGCCGCCACGCCCTGGCTTGAAATGGCTTCCCCCTTTATGGCCTGCCAGCTCGAGGTCCATCTGGCCGGTCATATTTCAACGCGCTATCGCGACCGACGCGCCTCGCTTGAGCCCATCGCCGAACTGATAGCGCACCAGTTTCGCCAGCGTCCCGGCAACTATCTGGCCTTTTTCAGCAGCTTTGACTATCTCGAGCAGGTCAGCGAAGCGCTGGCCGACCACGTACCGGATATTGTGCAGTGGTCCCAGGGCCGACGGATGTCAGAGCCGGAACGTGATGCCTTTCTGGCACGCTTTACACGTGAAGGGCAGGGGATCGGCTTTGCCGTGCTGGGAGGCATCTTCGGTGAGGGCATCGATCTGCCTGGTGAGCGATTGATCGGCGCCTTTGTAGCGACGCTCGGGCTTTCGCAGTTCAATCCGGTCAACGAGCAGATGAAAGCGCGCATGGATACCCTGTTTGGTGATGGCTACCGCTACACCTATCTCTATCCGGGCATCACGCGAGTCGTACAGGCCGCCGGCCGTGTGATTCGATCCCCCGAGGATCGAGGCGTTATCCATCTTATTGATGATCGTTTCAGGCGTCGCGAGATTCAACATCTGCTGCCGAGCTGGTGGGCGCTTCCGCCCGCTGATTGAGCCGTCGGTATATCGGCCGCGGGACTTCATTGAAAAATGCTGCCCCGGTGCCCACTTAAAGGCACAGGTTTTTCTGTCGCACTGACACGCGACCGTGACGCAGATGGGGGCCGGGCGAGATCCACGAGCCGTGTCAGGCCGACTGCGCTACGCTCAACAGCATATTGACTCACGACATGACACATCGCAGGGCTCTGGCAGGCGATGCGTTCGGCACTCCAGGACAATCACATGGCACGGTTAAATCATTACAGCAAGGCGGATCACGCCATCGACTGGCAGCTCGATAGTGTGGTGCATGATCTTCGGGACGCCCGCGAGCAGTGGCGTGCCGATCACGGACGCACCAACGAATCCGGCGGGCGCAGCCTGCCGTCACGCGAGATCATCAACGAGGTAGTCGAGGCCGTTATTGGCGCCGTGTTCCCCATGCGGCTGGGGCCTTCCAACCTGCGCCATCACAGCGAAGACTACTTTGTCGGCTACACGCTGGATGCCGCGCTCAATGCGCTGCTCGATCAGGTTCTGCTGGAGCTCGATCACACCGCCATGCGTCGCGGCGAAGCGCCGCAGGATCATTCCGACCAGGCCATCAACATCGTGCGCGATTTTGGCGCCATGTTGCCGACCATTCGTCACTGGCTCGATATCGATATCATGGCGGCCTATCGCGGTGATCCGGCGGCGCGCAGTGTGGATGAGGTGCTTCTGTGTTATCCGGGCATCACTGCCATCATTTATCACCGTCTGGCGCATCAGCTCTATTCGACCGGGGCGCCGCTGCTGGCCCGGATGGTGTCCGAGGCGGCCCATTCGGCCACAGGGATCGACATTCATCCTGGCGCCAGCATCGGCTCTGGCTTTTTCATCGATCACGGCACTGGTGTGGTCATCGGAGAGACGGCCATTATTGGCGATCGTGTGCGGATCTATCAGGCCGTCACGCTGGGCGCCAAACGCTTTCCGGCCGATGAAAACGGTCAGCTGGAGAAGGGGCATGCTCGCCATCCGATCGTGGAAAACGATGTGGTCATTTACGCCGGTGCGACCATTCTGGGTCGCGTCACGATCGGGCACGACTCGATCATTGGCGGCAACGTGTGGCTGACGCGAAGCGTCGAACCTCACAGCAACGTGTCTCAGGCCAGTCTCCAAAAGTCGCCCTGTTAAATTTTATACCGTTACCTTTTTGAGCATGAAACACGAGTGTGCGGTACCGAGTATCAGTAGTACCGGATGTCCTGAATGATGTTCGGTCTCAAAAAGACGCCGGGCATCATCAGCTTCGGTCGATATCAACGTCACACAGCATAAATCAGGAGGCACGATGAAACGCTTTGATGACAGGATAGTCATGGTGACCGGTGCAGGGTCAGGCATCGGTGAGGCGGCAGCTCGGCGCTTCGCCAGTGAGGGCGCGAAAGTGGTCCTGATCGGTCGGACGAAAGAGAAGCTGGATCGTGTGGCCGACAGCATCGACGGCGAGACGCTGGTTCATGTGGCAGACGTCTCTGACGGCGATGCGATGAATCAGCTGGTGACCGACGTGGTCAATCGATTCGGCAGGATTGATGTCCTGGTCAATAACGCAGGCGTCGCTCCGGGTGGAAAGGTGCACGAGGCCGACGTTAATGACTGGAAGCAGGTCATGAGCATTAACGTGGATGGTGTGTTTTACGCCAGTCGCGCCGCTCTCCCCGAGCTTTTGAAAACGAAGGGGGCCATCGTGAACGTCTCCTCGGTATCGGGGCTTGGCGGTGACTGGAACATGAGCATGTATAACGCTTCCAAGGGCGCGGTGAGCAATCTGACGCGAGCCATGGCGCTGGATTACGGGCACGAGGGCGTGCGCGTCAATGCGGTCTGCCCCAGCATTACCCGAAGTGATCTGACCGGCAGCATTACCGGTGATGAGGATCTCATGAAGGCCTTTGCCGATCGCATGCCGCTGGGCCGTGCGGCTGAAGCCGAGGAAGTCGGTGACGTCATCGTCTTTCTGGCAAGCCATGACGCGCGCTTTGTCAACGGTGTGAATCTGCCGGTGGATGGCGGCATCATGGCCTCCAACGGCCAGCCACGACTTGGCTGATCGCGCGATACTCCTTGAGCGTCTACACTTGCGCTCCTTGTGTTTGGATATGAGAACACACATGTGCCGGGGCGCTTTGGGGCATGGCCTTGGCTTTGGTACTGACGGCCCTCATATTCGTACTGACACGGCAGCAGGACTGGCGCCGTTACAACACTTTCACCAATGAAGTGAGGTTAAGATATGGACATCATCAGGATCATTTTTGCCATTTTGCTGCCCCCGGTTGGCGTATTTCTCCAGGTAGGGCTCGGGCTGCAGTTCTGGGTCAACATCCTTTTGACATTGCTGGGCTACATTCCCGGCATCATTCATGCCATCTGGATCATTGCGCGCCGTTGAGGCCTCATCACCGCTGATGAGACGCTGATTATCAAGGGGGAGGGCCCAACAGGGCCTTCCCCTTTTTCATGAACGGTCGCCCTTGACACGGCGTTGGTGGTCGCCATGACGCAAAGAATAAGTCAAGGCCTATGTTCTATATATAAGGTTCAATGACATATCGTATAGTGGTGACATAGATATGATGTATGACAAATTGCATCCCAGCCATGCCGTTCCCATTCGAACAGGCATTTGATAGTCAGCAGCCGACAAGCATCAAGTCGGACTGCTCGACTTCCACTGGACATGGCGACTTTCTGCCCAGCGTACGGGAACAGCGCTGTCCGGCGAAATGCTTTGATTTCTAACCGCAAGGAGCGCATGCCATGTCGATCAAATCCTTCCTGAAACCTGTTTACTGTTTTCAGGCCGCAGCGATTGTAGGCGTAATGGCCGGCATGACGCTGCCGGCGCAGGCCGATAACTGGCGGGGGTGGAACGTGCATCCGCCTGGCTACCCCAACAGTGTGGCGCTCGACAGCTTCGTCAAGGAAGTGACCGAGAACACGGACGGGCGCATCAAGGCAAAGATCTTTCACAACGGTGTGCTTGGCGATCAGCCTGATGCCATCGAGCAGACGCGCAGTGGCGCGCTGAATTTTGCCAACTTCAATATGGGTCCGATGGGACCGATCGTCCCGGAAACCGACGTGCTGTCGCTGCCGTTTTTGTTCAAGGACATTGACGCCATGCATAAGGTCATGGATGGCGAGATCGGTCAGCGTTTTGCCGATGCGCTGGAAAAGAAAAATCTGGTGGCGCTGTCCTGGTTCGATTCAGGCGCCCGCAGCGTCTACAACACCAGGCGTCCCATCAATGAACCCGAGGACATGCAGGGACTCAAGGTTCGCGTCATGAACAATGACCTCTACGTCGAGATGATCGATGCGCTCGGCGGCAATGCCACGCCCATGGCGTATGGCGAGGTCTATCAGTCCTTGAAGACCGGTGTGCTTGATGGGGCCGAGAACAATTTCCCCTCCTATGAATCCAGCGGTCATGACGAGATCGCGAAATATTACTCCGAGACCGAGCACCTGATCCTCCCCGAGTGCCTGTGTATTGCCAAGCGCAGCTGGGACAAGCTGTCCGACCAGGATCAGGAAATTGTGCGTCAGGCCGCAGTGGATGCCGCAACGCTTCAGCGAAAGCTCTGGGCGGAAGGTTCCAAAAAGAGTCGTGAAGACGTCCTTGCGGCCGGCGTGAAAATCAATGAAGTGGACAAGCCGGCCTTCCAGGCAAAAATGGAGCCGATCTACGCCGCCTTCGTCAAGAAACATCCCGATCTTGAGCCCCTGCTCAACGATATTCGCAACGCACAGTAAAACAACCACCGCGGAAGGCCCGCCTGAATGTTTTCAGTCAGGCGGGTCCGGGAGTGTACGCACCATGGATAGTTCTACCGATCAGATCAGGGACATACCCGAGGATCATCCGCGCACGGGCGTGGCAGGGCGTATGCTCGATGGGCTCGCCCATCTGTGCATCATGGTCTCGGGTGTGCTGCTGGTCTTTTTGATCGTCTCGTTTGGCTGGCTGGTCTTTGGCCGCTACGTGCTCAATAACACCCCGACGTGGGTCGAGCAGTCCTCGCTGCTCATCGTGGTGTATATCACCTGTCTGGGCGCCGCCGCCGGCGTACGCCATAACACGCATCTGAGCATTGATATGGTGCGCGAGGCCCTGCCGGCCATTCCCAGAACGATCATGTGCCATCTTGCCGATCTTTTTGTCCTTGTCTTTGGCGGATTCATGGCCTGGCAGGGCAGCATCCTGATGATGGACAACACGACCAGAGCGATCCCCATGATCGGATTGACGGAGAGCTGGCGGGCAGCGCCTCTGGCCATCTGCGGTGTCCTGATGGTGGTGTTTGCCGGCGCCAACATCGTTGAGCGCCTTACCCATAAGACAAGGGTGTAAAGAGCATGGGTCTGATAATTTTGTTTGGCGTATTCGCCATCGGTCTTGTCATTGGAGCGCCGGTGGCCTTTGCCGTGGGTCTGGCCGCCGTTACCACCTTTCTATACGAAGGCCTGCCGCTTTTTGTCGGCTTTCAGCGCATTCTTTCGGGTATTTCGGTCTTTTCGCTGCTGGCGATTCCGTTTTTCATTTTCGCCGGCGAGCTGATGCTCCACGGCGGTATCTCCGACCGGCTGGTACGACTGGCGTCAGCAGCAGTAGGGCGCGTGCGCGGCGGACTGGGGCTGGTCAACGTCAGCTCCTCGATGCTCTTTGGCGGCATTTCCGGCTCCGCCGTAGCCGACACCTCGGCGCTGGGCTCAATTCTGATTCCGGTGATGAAGGAGAAAGGCTACGACGCCGATTACGCCGTCAATGTCACGGTGACCTCCTCGATTGCCGGTGTGGTCATTCCGCCCAGCCACAACATGATTCTTTATGCCGTTGCCGCCGGTGGCGGTATTTCGGTCACCCAGCTGTTCATGGCCGGTGTCGTGCCGGGCGTTCTGATGTGTGTGGCCCTTGCCGTTGCCGCCTATGTGGTGGCGGTTAAACGCGGCTACCCGGCCGAGACCTTCCCGGGCTGGCGCACTCTGATCATCAGCCTGATAGCGGCGCTGCCCGGACTGATGACGGCCATTATCATTGTCGGCGGAGTACTCTCGGGGATCCTGACGGTCACTGAATCGGGTGCCTTCGGCGCCATTTACGCCATTGTGGTGACCGCTCTGGTCTATCGTGAACTGCGCTGGAACAACTTCAAAAAAGCGGTGTATCAGTCAGTGCGCACGACGTCGCTGGTGATGATTCTGGTGGGTTGCGCCTCGGCGTTTTCCTATCTGCTGGCGCTGTATAGCGTGCCGGAACTTCTGACCGATCTGCTGCTGGATATCTCTGACAATCCTATCGTGATTCTTTTGATGCTCAACGTGCTATTGCTGGCACTGGGCATGATCATGGATATGGCAGCGCTGATTTTGATCTGTACGCCGATCTTTTTGCCGATTGCAACTCAGTTCGGCATGGACCCCATTCAGTTTGGTGTGGTCATGATGATCAATCTTGGCATGGGGCTTTGTACGCCGCCGGTCGGAGCCTGCCTGTTCGTGGGCAGCGTGATCGGCAAGATCAAAATGGAGCATGCCGTACGCACTATCTGGCCCTTTTATCTGGCGCTGTTTGTCGTGCTTATGTTGGTAACCTACATCCCCGTGATTTCCATGTGGCTGCCGGGCGTGATCGAGTAGCGTTGCCTTTTTACTCTCTCGTACAAGGAATCATGCATGCTGAATCGTCTTCTGGTGACCGGCGCTGCCGGTGGGTTGGGTCAGGCCCTGCGCCCGCATCTATCGCGTCTGGCGCGCAATGTACGCCTATCCGATATTGTCGAGCTTGAGGCAGGCGACGATCACGAAGAGTTCGTGCGCTGCGAGCTTTCTGATGCCTCGGCCGTCAGTGACCTGGTGCGCGACTGTGATGGCGTTGTGCATCTGGGGGGCATTTCGGTTGAAAAGCCCTGGCAGGATATTCTTCAGGCCAATATCGTCGGTACCTATAATCTTTATGAGGCTGCCCGACATCATGGCCGGCCGCGAATCGTCTTTGCCAGCTCCAACCACACCATTGGCTATTATCCGCGCACGACGCATATCGATACCGACTCGCCACGCCGTCCCGATTCGCTCTATGGCGTCTCCAAGTGCTTTGGTGAAGATCTCGCCAGTCTTTACTATCACAAGTTCGATGTTGAAACCCTGAACGTGCGCATCGGTTCCTGTTTCCCTAAGCCGGCCGATACCCGAATGATGGCCACCTGGATGAGTGTGGAAGATTTCGTGGCCCTGCTGGAGCGGGCGTTTGTGGCGCCAAAGCTGGGATGCACCGTGATTTATGGTGTCTCGAACAACAGCGAGCGCTGGTGGGACAACCGCAAGTCCTCGTTTCTGGGCTGGGTGCCGAAAGACAGTTCCGAACCGTGGCGTGCGGAAACCGAAGCTGCTGCAGGAGAGCTCGACCCCGATGACCCCGCCGTGGTTTATCAGGGCGGCAAGTTTGCCAGCACTGGCCATCCCGACGATTGAACCAGCCATTCCGATGATTCAAATCGTACCCGGCAATGCGCTTTTTGAAAATTGTCGGTCTTTCATGACCATGGCTTTGGCGTCGTTAGCCTGCCCCCCGGGGCAGGCTTTTTTATTTGGTTCTCAAAGGGTTGGTGCGTTCATTTAGACTGGCCTGATGAATATGTCCAAAGTCCAATGTACCAAGGTCGCGTAGTTCCAAAAGTATGATGTATGACATCTTTGTAGCCCGCCTTAATTGATTGAAGTCACCTGAAGCCTCAGCACTGTGGTTTCAAAAATGCCATGCGTCATACGACACGACTTCATGAGGTGCCTGTAACGGCGTATTCAGCAAGGCTTTGATACCCGGCGAGATCATTCATCCATCAAGGGACTGCCATGGCGCAACATACCGAGACACCCACCATTGTGGCCATGCGGGTCATACCCGTTGCCGGACGTGACAGCATGCTGCTCAACGTGGGCGGTGCACACTCCCCGTTTTTTACGCGCAATATCCTGATTCTTGAAGACAGCGCCGGTCGTACTGGCGTCGGGGAGGCGCCCGGCGGCGAGACCATTCAGCGCTCCCTTGAACAGGCGCGTCAGGTGGTAGAAGGCCAGTCGCTGGGCAAATTGCGCTCGATGGTGTCGGCGCTGGCAGCCAGCGGCCAGCGGGCCGATTTCAACGATTTTGGCAAGGGGGCCTGGACCTTTGAACTGCGCGTCAATGCCGTCGCGGCGCTTGAAGCCGCACTGCTGGATTTGATGGGCCAGCACCTGGGTGTGCCGGTGGCCGAGCTGCTGGGCGAGGGCAAGCGACGAGACAGCGTCGAAGTGCTGGGTTATCTGTTCTTTATCGGTGACGGCGAGCAGACCCCGCTGGATTATCGCCAGTCGACACCCGGCCAGTCGCATGAGTGGTATCGCCAGCGCGACAGGGCCGCCATGACACCAGAGCGTGTCGTGGAGCTGGCGCAGGCTGCACAGGATCGTTACGGCTTTCGCGACTTCAAGCTCAAGGGCGGCGTGCTGCCCGGCGAGCGTGAAATCGAGGCGGTGACGGCGCTGTCGAAGGCCTTTCCGGAGGCACGGACAACGATCGACCCCAACGGCGCTTGGTCCCTGCATGAGGCCATTACGCTATGCAAGGATCTTCACGGCGTGCTCGCCTATGCCGAAGATCCCTGTGGTGCTGAAGAAGGTTTTTCCGGCCGCGAGATTCTTGCCGAGTTTCGTCACGCCACCGGCCTGCCGGTGGCGACCAATATGGTGGCCACCAACTGGCGTGAAATGGCTCATGCCCTGATGCTGCGCAGCGTGGATATTCCGCTGGCTGACCCGCACTTCTGGACGCTTTCCGGCGCCGTACGTGTGTCGCAGCTCTGCGCCGACCACGGTATGACCTGGGGCTCCCACTCCAACAACCACTTCGATATTTCGCTGGCCATGTTTGCTCAGGTCGGCGCTGCGGCCGTGGGTTCGGTGACCGCGCTGGATACTCACTGGATCTGGCAGGAAGGTGACGCGCGCCTGACTCGTGAGTCCCCCCAGATCATTGACGGTCATGTCGCGGTCACCGATGCACCGGGTCTGGGCATCCAGATCGACATGGAGGCCATCGAGAAGGCGAATGCGCTTTATCGCAGCCTGCCGGCCGGGGCCCGAAATGACGCCATGGCCATGCAATACCTGATCGATGGCTGGACATTTGATCCCAAACGCCCGGCACTGGTGCGTTGATCACCGTTTAAAAACAACGAGGGAAAGGATCATGAAAAGGCTACTGAGTACACTGACGATTGCGGCCACGATGGTATTGGGCGCACCGGCCATGGCGGCAGATTACCCTGCAAAAAGCATCAGCATGGTGGTGCCTTTCTCGGCTGGCGGCGGTAACGATACTTTCGTTCGCGCCCTGCAGCCGCTGCTGGAAAAACAGCTGGGTCAGGATCTGGTCATTCGCAATATCGCCGGCGGTGGCGGGGCGGTCGGCACGTCTCGAGTGGCGGCTTCAAAGCCCGATGGCTACACCATGCTGGCGGGCAGTAACGCCATGCTCACCCTTGAAGCCATGGGCAATGTTGCCTTTACCCATGATGACTTTGACTTCATTGCCAAGGTCATTGAAGAGCCCTACGTGATTGCAGTGGGTGACAATAAAAAATACAAGGATCTGAAAAGTCTGATCGAGGCCTCAAAGCAGGGCAAACGCCTCAGGGTTGGTGTTTCGGGCGTAGGCTCTTCCGCGCACATTGCAGCTGTTGCCATGCAAAATCGTACCGGCGCGGATTTTAATATCATTCCCTATCCCGGCGGTTCCGAGACCATTTCCGCGGCCATGGGCAACCATGTGGACGCGGTGGTACTGGGAGGCTCCGAGCTGCGCTCGGCTCTGGAGTCCGGTCGGTTGACAGCGCTGGCGATGACCTACGCCGAGCGCAGCGACTCGCTGCCTGACGTGCCGACCTTTCAGGAAGAAGGCTATGACCTGACTCTGACAGTGTGGCGCGGTATTGCGGCACCCAAGGGGATTTCACAGGAGGTCGAGCAGCAGTGGGTCAAGGCCATCAAGCAGATCGTGGCCGATGGCTCCTATGAAAAAACGGCCGAAAATCTGGGGACGCAGCTGGCCCCGCTCTACGGTGATGAGCTCGACAGTTTCATTGACCAGTCAGCGGATGTTATGCGTGAAGCCGCGGGTGATCTGGCCAAATAGGGCGCCGGGCACGCCGCTGCATGACGGCGGCGTGCCCGCTTGATCCAGTCCTCAACGGGTGATTGTTTCTTCAGTGAGGGAGCTTCAAATCATGCAACGTGATATCGGCAAGCCACTGTTCGATCTGCTGCTGGTGATCGCCTCGGCGGCCGCCTTTGCCGTGTCCACGACGCTGTCCAACATCGAGATCATTGGTGACCTGTCACCGGCGTTTTTCCCCAAACTGATCTCGGCACTGGTCTTTGTGTTTGCCGTGCCGTGTCTGATCAAGGATTTCCGCGAATGGCAGGCCGCCGATACCCGCATTGAACGCACGACCTCTTCTCGCGGCGTGGTGCAGTGGCTGCTGATCGTGGCACTGGCGCTGGGATATATCCTCATTTTTGAGCGGCTGGGCTATATCGTCAGCACGGCCATTTTCACCTTCTCCTGTGTGATGGGGTTACTGCTGGCCGGTGGAACATGGCGTGAGCTGACGGCGGCCCGACGTGCCAGAAGCCTGGCCAGCGCGGCCGTTTTTGCCATTGTTCTGTCCGTGGTCATCTTTTATGTGTTTACCGAGCTGTTCGAGATTCCACTGCCGGCCTGATGCGATCTCGCGGTACGTCATTTAGGAGAGTTTCATGATTTCCGGTTATCTCGATGGACTGGGCATGGTGCTGCAGTTTGGCACGTTGCTGGCGATTGCCGGCGGAACGCTTCTGGGCATCATCATGGGGGCGCTGCCGGGGCTGACGTCGGCCATGGCCGTGGCGCTGTTGCTGCCGGTCACCTTTGGCATGCCTCCGGTCATGGGTATCGGCATGATGCTGGGTGCGCTGTGTGGCGCCGGTGCCAGCGGTTCGATTCCGGCCATTTTGCTCAATATTCCAGGCACGCCCTCGTCGGTGGCGACCACCTTTGACGGTTTTCCCATGGCCCAGAAAGGGGAAGCCGGACGGGCACTTGGCCTGTCGATTGTGGCTTCCTTTCTGGGCGGCATTGCCAGCATGGTGATTCTGAGCCTGCTGGCGCCCCCCATCGCCGATTTTGCCCTGCGCTTTGGCGCGGCCGAATACTTTTCGCTGAGCGTATTTGGTCTGGTCATCATCGCCTCGGTGGCGGGCAAGTCGCTGCTCAAGGGGTTGATTGCCGGACTGCTCGGGTTTTTCGTCTCGATTATCGGAACCGATCCCATTACCGGCGTGGACCGCTTTACCTTTGGTGAGCTGTCGCTGTTGACCGGGGTCAACCTGTTGCCGGCACTGATCGGGCTGTTTGCCGTCTCTCAGCTGCTCAAGGATGCCTTTGAGTACGACCCGCTTCAGCGGCTGAAGGACAGCGGTCATCGCATCGATGTCGCGCGGCCGCGATTTGTGGAAACCCTGCGTCACTGGCGGGCGCTGCTGGTCGGCATTCTATCCGGGTCGATTGTCGGACCTGTTCCCGGCGCCGGTGGCAGTATCGCCTCGCTGGTGGCCTACGACCAGGCGCGGCGTTTTTCCAGACATCCTGAAAAATTCGGTACGGGTCATGCACCGGGCATCGTCTCGGTGGAAAGTGCCAACAATGCGCTGCTCGGTGGCGCCCTGATTCCGACACTGGCGCTGGGGATCCCGGGGGAGGCCGCCACGGCCGTGCTGCTCGGAGGGCTGATGATTCAGGGAGTGACCCCGGGGCCGATGCTGTTTGATGATCAAAGCGGCATTGTCTATGGCATTTTTCTGGCCTATCTCGTGGCCAATATCTTCATGCTGCTGATCATGTGTCTGGGCATCAAGCTGTTCATCCGGGTGCTGATGGTACCGCGCAAGCAGTTGCTTTCGGCGATTCTGGTGCTCTGTTTTATCGGGGTCTACGGCGTCGATGGCGATGTGTTCAATCTCTATCTGATGCTGGGGTTCGGCATTCTGGGGTATTTCCTCAACCGCTATGGCTTTGGCACTGCGCCGGTCATTCTGGGTCTGATTCTGGGCCCGATTGCCGAATCCAATCTGCGTCGCGGTCTACAGGCTTTCGAGGGTGACTGGACACCATTTTTCACCCGGCCCATCAGCCTGACCTTTCTGGTTATTGCGGCAGGTCTGCTGGCGCTGACGCTATGGCAAAACTACCGCGCCAACCGCGTGCCGGTACAAGCTTCGCAGGAGGGGCCAGATGACTCGCGTCACCATTGATCATCTTCAGGAAGTGATCGAGCAGGCCCTGCTGCGTGCCGGGCTGGCGCCGGAAGACGCGACAGCGTGTGCTCGAATCCATGCTGAAAGCACCCGTGATGGCGTCAATTCCCACGGCATTGATCGTATTCCAAGGTTTGTGGATTATCTTGCGCGGGGCTGGGTTGATCCGCAGGGAGCGTTTGAGCAGGTACAAAGGCTGGGGGCGCTGGAAGTCTATGACGGCCACTTCGGGCTGGGCGTGCGTCATGCCATGCGGGCCACCGAGCGGGCCATTGCCTTGGCGCGAGAACATAGCATGGGGCTGGTGGCCGTGCGCAATACCACCCACTGGATGCGCGGTGGCACCTATGGCTGGCATGCCGTGGAGCAGGGCATGGCGGCCATCATGTGGACCAATACAGAGTCCTGCATGCCGGCCTGGGGGGCGAGCAGTCAGAGTATCGGCAACAATCCATTGGTCATGGCCGTTCCAGGAGAAACATCACCGCTGGTGCTGGATATGGCCATGTCACAGTTCTCCTACGGGCGGCTGGGGGTCTTGCAGGCGCAGGGCGCCTCGCTGCCGGTGGCGGGCGGGTTTGACGAGCACGGGCAGCTGACGTGTGATCCGGGCGCCATTCAGGCCACTCGCCGTATTCTGCCGACCGGCTACTGGAAAGGCTCGGGACTGGCCATCCTGCTCGATGCCATGGCAGCGCTGTTGTCTCAGGGGCGATCGACTCACGAGATCGACAGGGTCGAGCGCGGCAGCGGTACCGGCAGCTCACAGATATTCATGGTGTTTGATCCCGAGCAGCTTGGTGGCATCGACGCCTGTCGAAGGATGGTCGATGACATGACAACCCATCTATCGCAGGCCATGCCAGATGAGTCCGGCAGGGCAGTGCGCTGGCCCGGCGCTTCGACGTTTCATCGTCGTCACCATGTCACCGAGATCGAGGTCAACCCGGACATCTGGCAGGAGGTGCAGCGTCTGGCCGGCCGGGTGTCGCTACGCTAGCAACGTATCAGCGCCGCCCGGCAGGACGGCGATTTGTCCCGGGTTATTGACGGTTGTTTTTGGCCACTTCACGTGACGCGGGGATCATGACGTCGGCCATGTCGTTGACGTAGCTATCAAGCTCATCGCCAAACAGCGGTTTGACCTCAACCCCGGTGCTCTCGGCAAAGCGTTTGAACTCCGGTGCCTCGATGGCCTTTTTGACCGCCTCGACCCACGCCTTTTCCACCTCATCACTGACGCCGGCAGGCGTTGCGATTCCGCGCCACTGGCTAACGGCCAGATCATAACCCTGCTCTTTCATGGTCTTGACCTCCGGCAGCAGGTCACTGCGCTCGCTGCCGGTGGAAAGCACTGCCTGCAGGCGGTCGCCACGAATCTGGGAGAGCACCTCCGAGGGGTTCACCACCACCGCATCGACATGGCTGCCCATCAGGGCCGAGATGGCCGGTGAACCGCCATCAAAGGGGACGACCTGAACCGGAATGCCAAGCTGACTGCCCAGTGTCGAGGCGACCACGTAGGTGGAAGACCCGACGCCTGATGTGCCGACCTGCAGCGGTTTGCCGCTTTTTTTCAGATCCGCCACCAGCGTGTCGGCATCCTGCCACCGATCGTTTTTATTGCTGACCAGCAGATAGGGCTCTTCGGTAATGCGGGCCAGATAGTTAAAATCCTGATACTTGAAACCGACATTACCGAGACCTTCCAGAGTAAAGTTCTGATTGTTGGCCAGCGTCAGGGTATAACCGTCGGGTTTCGAGGTAACCGTACGGGTCAGCGCCAGTGCGCCGCCACCGGAGCCCATGTTACGCACGATGATGGTGCGATCTAGGGCGGATTCGAGGCCGGGCTGAAGCGCGCGCATCAGGGTATCCGCCGCGCCGCCGGGGGAGGCCGGTATGATCATGTCCATGTTTTTGGTCGGGTAGTCGGCTGCAAACGCTGCTGCTGGCAGGGCAGTAGTCATGACCAGTACGGATAGTGCCTTTTTCATGTGCGACAGTTCCCCTTGGGTAAAGACATGACGACCGCAGGACGGTGTCATCCTTGTCCGCGGTGGTCGTGAAACAGCTCGAACCATCTTACGCAGATTTTGTTAGCGCTATCATTGCGACCATCGTTGCACAAAAGGCTTCGCGATAGAAAAGCGCGATACAGGCCACGTCATTGCAGAAGAGGCGTTATTATCGGGATCAGGGGCTTGCCTGTACCATGGCCTTCGCTGTCATTTTGAGGTTTTGCTGGAGAACTGCATGGGACGTTCCTCTGATTCCCGCTCTGAACGACCCGGTCAGCACGGTCGTGACAATCCACGGGCAACCGGTGCCGTGCGTCTGAGCGATGTCGCGGCCGCAGCTGGTGTGGCGGCCATGACTGTCTCGCGTGCGCTCAATCAGCCTGAGCTGGTCAGCGAACGCACCCGTGAGCGAGTCCAGCGCGCCGTGATCGAGACCGGCTATGTGCCCAATCGGGTTGCCGGAGCGCTGGCTTCGAGTCGCAGCAAAATGGTGGCGGTGCTGGTGCCGACCGTGGCGCACTCGATTTTTGCCGACGTGGTGCAATCCATTACCGATACGCTGGCCCTTGATGGCTATCAGGTCCTTCTGGGGTTGACCGGCTATCAGACGCAGGAAGAGGCTGCTGTGGTAGACACCGTACTGAGCCGACGGCCGGATGCGATAGTCTTGGCCGGTACTCGCCATTCGGAGGCAACACGATCCCGGCTCAAGGCGGCGCGTATTCCGGTGGTCGAAATCTGGGACATGAGTGATGACCCGATCGACATGCTGATCGGCTTTTCCCATCACGCGGTCGGGGCGGCAGTGGCCGACTACCTTCTGGAGTGCGGCTATCGACGCTTCGGACAGGCCATGGCGGATGACCCACGCTCTCATCAGCGCGCTGAAGGCTTCAACAAGTGCATCCGGAAAGCGCAGGAGGAGCGTCCCGAATCCGGGATACAGGTCACGACCTGCTGGGCAGACATCCCGGCAAGCCTTGCAGGCGGTCGCGCAGCAGCGGCGTCACTGCTTGAAGAGATGCCCGAGTGCGAAGCGATCGTGTGCGGCTCGGACACCCTGGCCATGGGCGTAATGGCCGAGGCGCAAAGCCGTGGCATGGCCATTCCAGAGACCCTTGCCGTGATGGGGTTTGGTGATATGAGCTTTGCCGCTGCCACCTGGCCGGCACTGAGCACGGTGAAGATCGACGGGGCTGAGATCGGGCGACTGACCGCCGAGCATCTGCTCGGGTGTTTTAATGCTCCCAGCCCTGAGCCGGTACATAACGTGCTTGATGTGGGCTTTGAAATCATGGCGCGTCAAACCACGCTTACCGCAAGAAACTGAGCTCCTGTACGGTCAAAGGGCGCTTCCTTCCGTGATGGTGCTTTCGGCCCTGGACTTTGGTTCTGGTTGACATGCGAGTTGATATGAAGCGCAATGATAGCGCTAACATCAACAAGTGCCGTCTTGTTCAGGGACGGTCTACGCGCTTTCGGAGCCCCCATGTCCTTTGATGCCATCTCCTCGATTACCTTCTCACACGTTCTGCTGCCGCTGGCCACACCCATCAGTGATGCCAAGGTGCTGACCGGACGGCAAAAGCCGATGACGGAGGTCTCTTTTCTGTTTGCCGAAATCACCACGCGTGATGGCCATACCGGCATCGGTTTCAGCTATTCCAAGCGTGCCGGTGGCTATGCACAGTATGCCCATGCCTGCGAAATTGCGCCGGCCATTATTGGCGAAGATCCCAGCGATATCGACAGGCTGTGGCAAAAGCTGGTCTGGGCCGGAGCATCGGTCGGTCGGGGTGGGGTGTCGACTCAGGCGATTGCCGCGGTTGATATCGGTCTATGGGATCTCAAGGCCAAGCGTGCCGGTCTGCCGCTGGCCAAGCTGATCGGCGCTCATCGTGATTCGGTGCAGTGCTACAACACCTCCGGCGGCTTTTTGCATACGCCGATAGAAGAAATGCTCAAAAACGCCACGCACTCGCTGGAAAGCGGTATCTCCGGCATCAAGATCAAGGTTGGCCAGCCCGACATGCGCATTGATCTTGAGCGCGTGGCCGCGATGCGCGCCCATATCGGTGACAACGTACCGCTCATGGTGGACGCCAACCAGCAGTGGGATCGTGCCAGTGCTCTGCGATTTGGCCGCGCCATGGAAAAATACGAGCTGGTCTGGATCGAGGAGCCGCTGGATGCCCACGATGCCGAAGGTCACGCCGCCTTGGCAGCTGCGCTTGATACACCGATCGCCACCGGCGAGATGCTCTCAAGCGTTGCTGAGCACATGAAGCTTATTGAGCATCGCAGTGTTGATATCATTCAGCCCGATGCGCCGCGCATCGGCGGGATCACCCAGTTTCTGAGACTGGCGACGATGTCTTCCCAGGCCGGCCTGCAGCTGGCACCACACTTTGCCATGGAAATCCACCTGCATCTGGCAGCGGCCTATCCGACCGAGCCGTGGGTCGAGCATTTCGACTGGCTGGCACCGCTGTTCAACGAGACGCTTGAAACCCGCGATGGTCGCATGATTGTGCCGGACCGCCCGGGGCTTGGAATTACCCTGACCGAGCAGGCGCGACAGTGGACCGTTGCCCGTCAGACTTTCGGCAGCTGAAACTGGCACGAAGGGCTGTCTCTATGCCCTTCGTATAATGGTTTTAAAAGTATGATGTATGACAAAGTGAGTGCCAACGCTCCACCGCTAGGCGGGGCAGGCCAATCCAGAGGACCCTTTATGACGTTTTCACGAGCTGACGTTACGCGTGCCGCAGGCGATGGCCTGCTCTCCTTCCCGGTCACCGACTTCGACAGCGCCGGGCAGTTCGATGCCGAGAGCTATCGCAAACGCATTGCCTGGCTGCTTGAGTACGATATTTCCACGCTGTTTGTAGCCGGCGGCACGGGCGAATTTTTTAATCTCGGCCTTGAAGAGTTCGCTGAAGTCGTTCAAGTGGCCGTGGAGGAGACGGCCGGTCGTGTACCCGTTATCGCCAGCGCCGGTCAAAGCATCACCATGGCCAAGGCGCACGCCGCTGCTGCCGAAGCGGCCGGTGCAGATGGCATTCTCTTGATGCCGCCTTATCTTACCGAGTGCTCACAGGAAGGCATCGTTGAATACGCGGCCGAAATCTGTAACTCCACCAGCCTCAATGTCATTTATTACAACCGGGCCAACGGCGCACTGGAAGCTTCAGCTGTAAAGGCGCTGGCTGATCGCTGCCCGAACCTGATCGGTCTCAAGGACGGTCGCGGCGACATTCAGTCGCTTAACACCATCATCAAGACGGTCGGTGATCGTCTGATCTATATCGGTGGAGTACCGACTGCTGAAATCTTTGCCGAAGCCTATCTCTCCATCGGTGTTAATACCTACTCCTCGGCGGTGTTCAATTTCGTGCCCGAGATGGCGGTGCATTTCTACAAGTCATTGCGCGCCGGTGATCACGAGACCGTGGCACGCCTGACCAACGACTTTTTTATCCCTTTCATTGCCATGCGTGATACCTGTCGCGGTTATGCAGTCAGTCTGGTCAAGGCTGGTGCTGCTCAGGTGGGCTACCCGGCGGGCAACGTGCGTGCTCCGCTGACCATGCCCAGTGCTGAAGAAGTCGAGAAGCTCAAGATGCTGATCGAGCGTGTACGTTAACCATTCAGAAATGTCCTTTCGCACAGGTCAGGGCCTGTGTTGACGGACGGGGAGATCGACAACATGAAAAGCTTACTGAGTGCATTCGGTGCAGCCACGATACTCGCCAGCAGCATGGCAATGGCAGCCGATTATCCCTCCAAGAATATCGAGTTCATTGTGCCCTGGTCGGCCGGTGGGGGCGCGGATACTGCAGTGCGTGCCATGCAGCCTTCGCTTGAGAAAGCGCTTGGTGCCACCATCGTGGTGCGTAACCTCTCGGGCGGCGGCGGTGCGGTTGGTTTTTCGCGAGCGGTGGCCTCAAAACCTGATGGTTATACCATGACGGTTCCAACCAACGCAGTCTTCACGCTGGAAGGCCTAGGCAATGTGGCCTTTACGAAAGACGACTTTGACTACATCGCGCGAGTGCTGGTCGAGCCCTATGTACTGGCCGTGCGCAAAAACGATGCCTGGCAAAATCTCGACAGTCTGAGCAGTGACCTCAAGGCCAGCGGCAAGCCGCTACGCATCGGCGCTTCCGGCGTAGGGTCCTCATCTCACATTGTCGCCCTGATGCTGGGTGAGGCGCTGGGGCTCAATGTCGAATTTATCCCGTTTGATGGGGGCTCTGCCGCCGTCTCTTCGGCGATGGGGGGACATATTGATGGTGTGGTGCTCAACCCATCAGAGGTAATCTCGGCTGTCAATGGTGGCCGCCTGACCGCGATCGTGACCACCGGCGAGGAGCGCAGTGGTGCGCTGCCGGATACGCCCACAATGGAAGAATCCGGGCATGATTTCGAACTTTCCCAGTGGCGCGGTATTGCTGCACCGAAGGGGCTGGACCCTGCCATTGAGCAGCAGTGGGTCGAGGCCATCAAGAAGATGGTTGATGATCCGCAGTTCAGGAAGACTGCCCAAAGCATCGGCACGGATGTTAGTCCTCTGTATGGCGATGAGCTGGATCAATTCGTTGAAAGAACATCCAAACCTCTGATCGAAGAAGCCAGGGCAATCCGCCAGTAAAGCGGCAGGAGGCATTGAAAATGGTTAAAACACGCAGTGATGCGCTTTTCCATCTGGTGCTGCTGGCCCTGGCGGGCTGGTTTCTTCAGCAGGCCTGGCATTTGCCGGCCAATGCCGCGGGGGGGAGTCTCTCCCCCGCATTTTTTCCTAAAGCCATCTCGTCAGCCATTGCGATTTTGCTGCTGATTTCGATGGTTCGCGGTCTGATGGCGGGCACACTGCTGGCGCGTGAGCCCAGCGATGATGCTGCCACAACCCCGAGGTGGGTGCCGGTCGTGGGGTGGTGCGCCGTAGCGGTATTGCTGGTGGCTTATGCTGCACTGCTCGAGCCGCTGGGCTATGTCATTTCCACGGCACTGTTTCTCTTTTCATGTGTGGCACTGGTCAGCGTGTTGTCACGTCAGCCCGGCGAGAACATCGCCATCGGCCGTGTGCTTATGCTGGCACTGTTTTCTGCAGTGGTCTCGGTTGCCATCTTTTTGATCTTCTCGGTGGGGTTTGAAATCGTGCTGCCCACCATCGGCGTGATGGGGGTATGACATGGGAGATTATCTAGAGGCCCTCGGACTGGTCTTTCAGTGGCATGTGCTGCTGGTCATCGGTGGCGGTACGCTGCTGGGGCTGATCATGGGCGCGCTGCCGGGGCTTACGGCCGCCATGGCCATTGCGCTGCTATTGCCACTGACATTTGGCATGCCGCCGGTCATGGGCATGGGCATGCTGCTGGGTACCCTGTGCGGGGCCATCGCCGGTGGTTCGGTGTCGGCAACGCTTTTGAACATTCCCGGTACCCCCTCATCGGTGGCCACGACGCTGGATGCCTTCCCCATGGCGCGCCGGGGTGAGGCAGGCCGGGCGCTGGGCATCTGTATCGTGTCCTCGTTCATCGGCGGTATTTTCAGTGCCGTGGTACTGAGCCTGCTGGCCCCGCCCATTGCCGATTTTGCGCTGCGCTTCGGTCCTGCCGAATATTTTGCGCTGAGTGTGTTCGGGCTGGTCATTATTGCGTCGGTCTCCAGCAAGTCCCTGATCAAGGGCCTGGTGGCTGGTCTGATCGGCTTGCTGATCGCCACGATCGGCACTGACCCGGTGGCCGGTGTCCAGCGCTACACCTTTCATAACCTGTCATTGCTGACCGGCGTCAATCTGCTGCCGGCGCTGATTGGCTTATTTGCCGTCTCCCAGGTGCTCAAGGACGTGGTCGATTATTTCGGTCCCGAACGTGCCGAGCACAGCAAGAATGAGATGGATCATGCCTCACCGCGCTGGCTGGAAACTCTGCGCTACTGGAAGGTGCTGGCCTCAAGCTCGGTGATTGGCACGATCGTTGGCGCCATTCCGGGTGCCGGCGGCAGCATCGGCTCGTTTCTGTCCTATGATCAGGCCAAAAAGATGTCCAAAACGCCGGAAAAATTCGGCACCGGACATCCTGAAGGCATCATTGCTTCCGAATCTTCCAACAATGCGCTGGTGGGCGGTGCGCTGATCCCGATGCTGACGCTGGGCATTCCGGGCGAGGCGGCCACGGCCGTGCTGATGGGCGGGCTGATGATTCAGGGCATCAGCCCCGGGCCGACGCTTTTTACCGATAACGGCTCGATCATCTATGGCATCTTCATTGCTTTCTTTGTCGCCAACATCTTCATGCTGTTGATCCAGTGGTTTGGCATTCAGATCTTTGTCAAGGTGCTGCAGGTACCGCGCAAGCTGTTGATGGCACTGATCCTGATGTTCTGCGTGATCGGGGTGTATGCCGTCGATGCCGACATTTTCAACGTCTATCTGATGCTGGGCTTCGGGGTGCTGGGCTACTTCCTCAACCGTTATGACTTCGGTACTGCGCCGGTCATTCTGGGCCTGATTCTGGGTCCGATCGCCGAGTCCAACATTCGCCGCGCGCTGCTGCTCTCCGGGGGGGACTGGAGCGTACTGGTGACGCGTCCGATCAGCCTGGTGTTCCTGCTGGTCTCTGCAGCCTTCCTGTTTTTCACCCTGTGGCAGAACCGTCGCCAGACGGCGTCCCATTCATAGGAGACCCCTTGTATGTCACTGCCCACCATTAAACGCATGACCATTGTGCCGGTCGCCGGTCATGACAGCTTTCTGCTTAACCTGAGCGGCGGTCATGCGCCCTGGTTTGTGCGCTGTGTGCTGATTCTTGAAGATAACGCCGGTAACCGGGGTGTTGGTGAAATCCCTTCCAGTGAAGGCATTCTGAAAGGGCTTGAGAAGTGCCGCTCGCTGGTGGAAGGCACCCGGCTCAATGCCTGGCGCAGGACACTGAACAATGCCAAAAAACTGCTGGCACAGGGCGGTCCGGAAGAGCGGGGCCGTCAGACCTTTGATCTGCGCGTTGCAGTCCATGTGCTGACGGCCATCGAATCGGCGCTGCTGGATCTCTACGGTCAGGCCGTTGAAACCCCGTTGGCTGATCTGCTGGGTCGCATGGGGCGTCAGCGCGATGAAGTCGAAGCGCTCGGGTATCTCTTTTTGCTGGGTGACCCGGGCAAGACCGATCTTCCCTATCCGAAGGCTGATAATCCTCGCGATGACTGGGAGCGACTACGCTGTCAGGAAGCGCTGACGCCCGAGGCCGTCGCCGAGCTGGCCCGTGCTGCGCACGAACGCTACGGGTTTCGCGACTTCAAGCTGAAAGGGGGCGTGCTGCAAGGTGAGCAGGAAGCCGACTGTATTCGCGCCATGCATGAGATTTTCCCCGAGGCGCGGCTGACGCTGGACCCCAACGGGGCCTGGTCGCTGGAAGAGGCCATTCGGGTGCTCGAACCCATTCGCGACATCTTGAGCTACGCCGAGGACCCCTGTGGCCAGGAAGGTAGCTGGTCGGGTCGCGAAACCATGGCAGAGTTCAAACGCCGCACCGGTCTTCGCACGGCCACCAACATGATTGCTACCGATTTCAAGCAACTGCAGTACGCCGCCCAGATGAATTCGGTCGACATTCCGCTGGCGGATTGCCATTTCTGGACCATGCAGGGCGCGGTCATGGTGGGCGAGCTCTGTGACGAGTGGGGCATGACCTGGGGCTCGCACTCCAACAACCACTTTGATATCTCGCTGGCCATGATGACGCACGTGGCCGCGGCCTGCCCGGGCGAGATTACGGCCATCGATACTCACTGGATCTGGCAGGACGGTCAGCGTCTGACCGAGGCGCCGTTCGAGATTCGTGACGGCAAGCTGACCGTGCCGAAAACGCCCGGACTAGGCGTGACGCTGGATCAGGGCAAGCTGGATGAAGCACATGCGCTTTACCGCTCGCTTGATGTACGCGCGCGCAACGATGCAACCGCCATGCAGTATTTGATCGACGGCTGGGCTTTCGATCCCAAGCGCCCCGCGCTGGTGCGCTGAAACCGGCAATACGCAACGCAACCATCAGGAGAGAACGATGCAGCTGACAGGCGAACTTCTTATCGGACAGCGCGCCATCAAGGGCACGCGTGATTCGGTTCAGGCCATCAACCCCGCAACCGGTGAAAAGCTTGAGCCGGCCTATAGCGGTGGCAGCAGCAACGAAGTCGAGCAGGCCTGCGCACTGGCCTGGCAGGCCTTTGATCAGTACCGCGAGACGTCGCTTGAAGACCGCGCCGTATTTCTGGAAACCGTTGCCGAAGAGATCGAGGCGATTGGCGATGCGCTGGTCGAGCGTGCGGTGGCTGAAACCGGCCTGCCGCAGGGGCGCATTCAGGGCGAACGCGGGCGTACCTGCGGTCAATTGAGACTCTTTGCACGCGTTATACGTGACGGGGAGTGGCTGGACGTACGCGTTGACCCGGCCATGCCGGACCGTCAGCCGATGCCGCGTTCCGACCTGCGCCAGCGTCACATTGGTCTGGGCCCGGTGGTGGTCTTTGGTGCCAGCAACTTCCCGCTGGCCTTCTCGGTGGCCGGTGGTGATACGGCGTCCGCGCTGGCAGCCGGCTGTCCGGTGATCGTCAAGGCGCACGGTGCGCACCCGGGAACGTCCGAGCTGGTCGGTCGTGCCATTCAAAAGGCCGTCTCTCGCTGCAACCTGCCGGAAGGCGTCTTTTCCCTGCTGTATGGCTCGGGCCGTGACGTGGGGACGGCGCTGGTGGCTGACAAGCGCATCAAGGCTGCCGGTTTCACCGGTTCTCGAAATGGTGGTATGGCGCTATGGAAAGTGGCGCAGTCGCGCGATGAGCCGATTCCCTTCTACGCCGAGATGAGCAGCATCAATCCGGTCTTCCCGCTGCCCGAGGCGCTCAAGGCACGCGGTCGCGAGATGGGCAAGGCGTTTGTCGGATCTCTGAACATGGGCGCAGGCCAGTTCTGCACCAACCCGGGGCTGGTCATCGCCATCAAGGGCGAGGCGCTTGAGACCTTCAAGCAGGCGGCCAAGGAAGCACTGGCCGATGCCAATGCCCAGACCATGCTCACCCCCGGCATCAGCGAGGCCTATCAGGAAGGCGTTGAGCGTCTGGCCGGGCACAGCGGTATTACCGAGCTGGGTCGCGGACCGGTCGGTGAAGGCATGAATGCCTGCCAGGCCGGTTTGTATGCCACTTCGGCGCAGACCTTCCTGGCCGATACCGAGCTGCAGGATGAAGTGTTCGGGGCCACGTCACTGATCGTTGAGTGTGTGGACAGCGATGAGCTGGCTACCGTTGCCGAACATCTGGAAGGGCAGCTGACGGCCACTCTGCAGATGGACGACGCTGATCTTGAAAGTGCTCGTCCGCTGGTGCGCATTCTCGAGCGCAAGGCCGGTCGCATTCTGGTCAACGGCTGGCCGACCGGTGTTGAAGTCAGCGATGCGATGGTGCATGGCGGGCCTTTCCCGGCCACTTCCGACGGTCGCACCACCTCGGTCGGCACTGCGGCCATCAAGCGATTTTTGCGTCCGGTCTGCTATCAGGATTTGCCGGATGCATTGCGTCCCGAAGCGCTTCGTGAGGCCAATCCATACCAGCTCAACCGTCTGGTGGATGGCAAGCGCGAACAGGGGTAATTCGCCCGGATCAGCGTTCGAGCTGACATAAGGGGGTCTGCCGACGGGCAGGCCCCCTTCATGTTTTTGGTAGGTCAGAGATGTTTTTGATAGGCCAAAGGCAAAGAGAAGTAGACGAAAAAAGGGCTTATAGTAAATGTACGATGTATGACCTTGGCGGCGTGCCATATACGCGACCGACCTTCCATCGGGCGCAGGATATTGTCTCAAGGTGCAATACATTATCATGTGCCCTGCACCAGGCCGGGGCATCGGCACATGTCCAAACGCTTCTCGCTTGAATATTTTGGCAGACGTCATGTCGAAGTAATCGATACGCGCCACGACAGGGTAATGAATGGCCAATATGAAGACGCTCAAAATCGAACGCATTACCCAGCAGGGCAGCCTGTCGGCACAGATTGCCCGGCAGCTGGAGGCCTCGATCGCCAACGGACAGATTGCGGTGGGTGACAAGCTGCCCACGGAGAGCGAACTGTGCGATATGTTTGGCGTCAGCCGCACCGCCGTGCGCGAAGCGATCGCTCATCTGCGCTCTCTGGGGCTGATCGAAACGAGACGAGGGATCGGGACGCGTGTGATTCAGACACGTCAGGCAGCACCGTCGCCTGCCCGGCGCATCAGTGCGCACACGGTAGAAGACATTTTGCATGTGCTGGAGCTTCGCCTGACGCTTGAACCGCGGGCCGCGGCACTGGCGGCAGAGCGTCATGATGAGGAAGATGTTCAGCGTCTTGAAAGTGCCCATGCCGCTTTCATGGAGGCGGTAAAGCAGGGCAGACAGGCCCGTCATGAGGATTATCAGTTTCATCATGCCCTGATCGAGGCGACACATAATCCCTTTTTCATGGCCTTTTATGAACCACTGAGTCAGGAAGCGATCCCTCGTGCCCGCCTGGTGGATCACGAATTGAACGTTGAGGCGGCGCGGCGCTATCTGGAAATGGTGGCGGGAGAGCATCAGGCCATCCTGGACGCCGTATTGTCACGTGATCCCGAACGGGCCGAGCAGGCGGTCAGGCAGCACTTTTCCCGCGCTCGACAAACCTACAGCGCCTACCGCTAAGGGACCTGGTCCAGGATCAGGTCTGCGGTTGGTCCAGATGCCGCACCGAGGCGACCAGATCATTAAAGCGCTCGCCCTGCAGCAGCACGTGCGCTTTCAGCTCACGCTGGGCGGTGTCGGCATCGCCGGCGATCAGGGCAGCCACAATGCGTTCGTGCTCGCACCATGAACTTTCCAGTCGCTGTCGGGCATGCAGCTGCAGGCGTCGGTAGGGTTTCAGCATGGCATGCAGACGTCTGGCTTCCTGGGCCAGAAAGGCGTTACGGCTGCCTTCATAAATCAGGCGGTGAAACTCGCCGTTTTCGTAGTAGTAGCCGTTGACATCCCCTTCGAGCATGAACTGACGACACGCCGCCTGCGCCCGTTGCAGTGCCGAAAGCGTCTCGGCATTCATGCGCCGAGCCGCCAGCCGGCCGCACATGCCCTCAAGCTCTGCCATGACTTCAAAGCGTTCGACCAGTTCGGTCACGCTCAAACGGGCCACAAAGGTGCCGCGCTTGGGCGCCACCTTCACCATGCCCGAGGCTGCCAGATGCGCCAGTGCCTCGCGGATGGGCGTGCGCGAACACTCATACTGTCGGGCCAGCGCTTCCGGGTCGAGGCGATCGCCCGGGGCATAGTGGCCCTCGACAATGGCATCTTCCAGCAGGTCACGAAGTCGCTGCGCCTGGGGGACACGCCTTCCTGGACTTTCATTCAATAGACTTTCTCCCATGTTGACACCCTCAAGCGTCACGCGGATTGTTATATACAACAGGACGGTGACATGTATATGAAAAGTAACTTTCCTGTTGATGACAAGCAATATTCATCTTCGGGTGTCTGGATGCCCGTTCAAGTGACCGATGAGGGCTGCCATGAACGTCAACATGAATTTTCTCCAGGAGCTGCTATCGAACATCGAGCGCCGCACCCGAGAACGGTTTCGAAGTACCGGCGGTGACAGCGATGACAAGAAGGCGAGCCTGTCGCAGCTGGCTTCCAGTTGTGAAACCCTCATGCAGCGCGGTGGGGAAGCCTCCCAGATCCTGATTGCCCAGCAGGCACTGACACGCTATCGCGGTCTTGATGATGCCGACCGGCTGGCCTTTTTTGAAATGCTTGCCGAGCACTACGCCGCTGACAGCGACGACATCCACAAGGCTTATCGAGCGTGGAGCGAGCGCGAGGACAACGCCAATCTCCAGAAGCTTTTCGCGGCCTGTGAACCGCGCCGTCAGCACCTGCTGCGTCGACTCAATCTCTGCCCGGGCGGCACCTATGAACTGGTGTCCATGCGCGCCGACCTGCTGCGCTATATGAAAACCAATCCCGAACTGGCTCCGCTCGATGATGACTTCGCCCACCTGTTCGCTTCCTGGTTCAACCGCGGCTTTTTGATGCTGGAAAGCATCGGCTGGAACACGCCGGCGGCAGTGCTTGAAAAGATCATTCGCTATGAAGCGGTACACGCCATTCAGGACTGGTCGGACCTGCGCCGCCGCCTCGATCCGGGCGATCGTCGCTGCTACGCCTTCTTTCACCCGGCCACCGGCGATGAGCCGCTGATCTTTGTTGAGGTGGCACTGTGCAAGGGCATACCCGATAACATTCAGACCATTCTCAGCGGTGGTGAAGAGGTGGCGCCGGGCGAGGCCGACACGGCCGCCTTCTACAGCATCAGCAACTGTCAGAGCGGTCTCAAGGGCATCTCGTTTGGCAATTTCCTGATCAAGCAGGTGGTGCAGGAGCTCAAGAAGGACCTGCCGGGGCTGGTCAACTTCGTCACGCTCTCACCGGTACCAGGTTTTGCCGGATGGATGGACGCCCAGCGCAAGGAGGGCGAGCTTCCTGATGATGATGAGATCTGCACGGCGCTTGATCGCGGCAACTGGCTCAACGACAAGGCCGAGCGCCAGCGTCTGGCACCGGAGCTGCGCGGACTGGCGGCGCATTATCTGCTGGAGGCACGCAATCCCCGAGGCCAGCCGCTGGACCCGGTGGCGCGCTTTCATCTGGGCAATGGTGCCAGCCTGCATCGCATCAACTGGCCCGGTGATACTTCCGAAAAGGGGTGCCAGCAGGCGCACGGCCTGATGGTCAATTATCTCTACGAGCTGGATCGCATCGAACAGAACCATGAGGCCTTCAGTCGAGAGGGCACGGTGGTCTGCGCCAGCGATATTCGTCGTCAGGCCCGGTTGGGTCGCAAGCGCCTCGCCTCGCGCGACAACGTTTGAGCCCGGGCCCTGATCAGGCCTGAAAACCGCTACGACGACCACGACAATCGGCCCCTGCAGGGCAGGGGCTACAAGATCTACAGGCAGGAGTATTCATGAACCATAACCTTTATCTGCAGTTCTACCCCCATTTCGAGCGCCAGCCTGACAAGGTGCTGATCGATACCCCACAGGGGGGACAATATCGCTACGCCGACGTGCTGGCCTGCTCGCGTCGTCTGGCCAGCGTTTTGCAGTCTCTGGGCGTGACGCCGGGCGACCGCGTGGTGGTTCAGGTCGACAAGAGCCCGCAGGCGCTGATGCTGTACCTGGCGGCCCTGCAGGTCGGCGCGGCGTGGCTGCCGCTCAATACGGCCTATACCGAGGCCGAGATCGAATACTTCCTGACCGATGCCGAACCGCGGGTCTATATCTGCCGGCCGGAGGATCTGGTACAGGCGCAGGCACTTGCCAGCCGCTGTGGCGTGGCGCACGTCGAGAGTCTGGGCGTTGAAGGCGAGGGTAGCCTGATGGAGCGGGCCGACGCAGCGCTTGAAGAAACGCGGATTGCCGAGGTGGGCCGGGATGATCTGGCCTCGATTCTGTATACCTCCGGCACCACCGGACGCTCCAAGGGCGCCATGCTGACCCACGGCAATCTGGCGGCCAACAGCCAGGCGCTGGTCGAGACCTGGCAGTTCTCTGATACCGATCACCTGCTGCATGCGCTGCCGATCTTTCATACCCACGGCCTTTTTGTGGCCTGCAACGTCACGCTGACCGTAGGGGCGTCGATGACGCTGCTGCCGCGACTGGACATCGAGCAGCTGCTGGATCTGATGCCGCGCGCCACGGTACTGATGGGCGTGCCGACCTTCTATACGCGATTGCTGACCAGCCCACGGCTGGATCGCGAGCGCACCGCCAACATGCGGCTTTTCATTTCCGGTTCGGCGCCACTGCTGGCTGACACCCATCGCGAGTTTTCCGAGCGCACCGGTCACGCCATCCTGGAGCGCTACGGCATGACTGAAACCAACATGAACACCTCCAATCCCTATGACGGCGAGCGTCGCCCCGGAACGGTCGGCATGGCGCTGCCCGGCAGTGAGGTGCGTATCACCGACCGCGATACCGGCAAGCCGCTGCCTGATGGTGAGACCGGGCTGGTCGAAGTGCGCGGCCCGAACGTCTTCAAGGGCTACTGGCGTATGCCGGAAAAGACCCGCGAGGAGTTCCGCGACGATGGCTTTTTCATTACCGGTGACCTGGGCCTGATCGATGACAAGGGCTATCTCAATATTGTTGGACGCGACAAGGACCTGGTGATCTCCGGCGGCTACAACGTTTACCCGAAAGAGATCGAGCAGTGGATCGACGAGCTGCCCGAAGTATCGGAGTCGGCGGTCATCGGCGTGCAGCATCCGGACCTGGGCGAAGGCGTGACCGCCGCCGTAGTGCTGCGGGAAGGGGCTCAGCTCGATGAGGATCAGGTGCTGGCGGCCCTCAAGGACAAGCTGGCCCGCTACAAGCAGCCCGGGCGCGTGTTCTTCATTGATGCGCTACCGCGCAACGTGATGGGCAAGGTGCAAAAGAACGTACTGCGCGAGCGCTACGCCGATACCTATCAGACCATGGCGAGCGCCCAGCACTAGTGGCGCGCAGGCGCCAGGGCAAGGGCGATTAAACGCGAAGGATTCAATCAAGAGGGATTAAAGCAACAGGGATTAAAACAACAATATCCATGACGTCGTTCCCGGCCGCGATCATTGCCCCTCCTTTGGGCGAGGCGTGGCCCGATTCCGAGAACACAGATAAAAGCACAAGTACAAGGAGATGGATCATGGTGATTTATGGCGTGGCACTGCTGGCCGGCTGCATGCTGGTCGGTCTGATTATTGGAGATGTGCTGGGGCAACTGCTGGGCATTGATGCCAATCTGGGCGGCGTGGGGATCGCCATGCTGCTGCTGATTTTCGTGACGGGCTATCTGAAGTCGCACGATCACCTGCCGGAAAGCACCGAAAGCGGCATCAACTTCTGGAACGCGATGTATATCCCCATCGTGGTGGCCATGGCGGCCAGTCAAAACGTGGCGGCGGCGTTCAGTGGCGGCATGGTGGCCATTCTGGCCGGCGCTCTGGCGGTCGTACTGGGGCTTGCGATGGTACCGCTTCTGACCGGGAAACGCGTGGAAGACGCCACCCCTCTGGATGCCCGGCCGGTATCGACGGCACAGGGTCGCACGCACTGATCATGTCTTGTCACCTCATCGCTGAGGGCCGCTATTCGGCCTCGCGCTGTGGCTCACGGAGAGCTTCATGAACGATTCCATCATGTCACTGCTGGACAAGTATCACCTGATTGCGGCCTTTGCCGTGATCGGCCTGACCATGTTCGTTTCACACTGGATGAGCCGACATCTCACCGCCAACCGATTGCATGGTTCGGCGATCGCCATTCTGATCGGCCTGGCGCTGGCCTACTTTGGCGGTATCTACACCGGCGGCAGCCACGGGCTGGCGGATGTCTCGATGTTTACGGGGCTGGGCCTGATGGGCGGCGGGATGCTGCGCGATCTCGCGATCATCGCCACCGCCTATGGGGTACGCTTTTCCGAAATCAAAAAGGCCGGCGTGCGCGGGCTGATTGCACTCTTCGCCGGGGTACTGGTGTCCTTTCTGGCAGGCGCCGTGGTGGCGGTGGGCTTTGGCTATACCAGTGCCGTGGACATCACCACCATTGCCGCTGGTGCGGTCACCTATATCGTGGGGCCGGTGACCGGGGCCACGCTGGGCGCCAGTTCGGAAGTCGTGGCACTCTCGATTGCCGCGGGTCTGGTTAAATCAATCCTGACCATGATTGTCACGCCGCTGGTGGCGCGCATGATTGGTCTGGACAACCCGCGCTCGGCGATGATCTTTGGCGGACTGATCGGCACGACCAGTGGCGTGGCAGCGGGGCTTGCCGCCACCGATGCACGGCTGGTGCCCTACGGTGCCATGACGGCCACCTTCTACACCGGGCTCGGTATTCTACTGGCGCCCACGGTGCTCTTTCTGGGCGTGAGGATGTTCTTCTAAAGGACGTTTGATTTGCAGCAGGTGTCATCGCCGCCGAACCGAGAGGTCGGCGGCGATGGCGTTTCACGCACGCTCTAGCTCTCGCGTGTGACCGCAACGGTGAAACGTCACTCCTTCCAGCGCGTTACTCTTCCAGAAAATAATCGCTGTCCAGCCGCTTGATTTCGAAACGGTCGACGGTGGAAACGCCGACGTTGTGATCGATCATCAGCCGCGCCAGCTGCGGGCCGTCGATCAGGATGATGCGGGTTTCGAGCCCGGTCACGTATTCCTGTGCCTCACGCGTGAATTGTGATGTGGTAATAAACACGCCCTTGCGAGCCCGCCTGCCCGCCAGTGCGCCGGAAAATTTCTGAATGTCCGGCCGGCCTACCGGATTGACCCAGCGCTTGGCCTGTAGATAGATCGTCTCAAGGCCCAGCGGATCCTCGTTGATGATCCCGTCAATGCCGCCGTCGCCGCTCTGGCCGACGTTCTGGCCGGCCGATTCCCCACAGCCGTAGCCCATGGTCATCAGCACATCGATGACCAGCTGCTCAAAGCGCGCCGGGTGAATCTGCTGCATTCGCTCGATGAGATCGAGTTCAAGATCGGCACGAATGGCGCGCCACGAGACTTCCATGCTCTCCAGCGGCGTCAGCGCGTCCGGGACATCCTCAAGGGACTCCGACATCTCCAGACTGCGAGGGCGGGGCGAGCTGCTGCCGGTACGCCGGCGAAACTCCCTGAACGACTCAAAGCCCATCAGATAGGCCATGTCGATGTAGCGCACTTCCCGCAGCGTGATGTAGCCCTGTGCCGTGATCGTGATCAGTCCGCGCCCACTCGATTCCAGCAGGCCTGCCTTGCGCAGATAGCTGGCCGCCCAGGTGACACGGTTATTGAACAGATACTGCTGTCCGCTGGGGCTGAGCTGGTGGCGTTCCTGCGGGCTCAGTTCAAAGGCATCGGCAAGCGGGGCGTAGCTGTCGCGCAGGCGCAGCGGCTCGCCGTGATCGGCAAGCTGCAACAATGGGTACATCAGGGCGTGAAAATCGGGAATCGGCATGAGAGGGGGCGTGCGGCTCCTTCCAGTCAGAAATGGCATCGGCCGGCTCGTGCCGCCGGCCGATGACAGCATTGTCCTATACCTCCACCTGACTGCCCAGCTCTACCACACGATTGGGCGGCAGGTGGAAAAACTGCATGTTGCTGTGGGCGCTTTTCAGCATGAAGGAGAAGAGCCTTTCACGCCAGCGCGCCATGCCCACGTGCGGCGAGCTGACCAGAGTTTCCCGGGTCAGAAACCAGGTGGTTTTCATCGGCTCGAAGGGGAAGGGGGCATCGCTTGAGGCCTGTAGCCGGCTGTAGGTTTGCAGCGCCGCAGGCACATCATTGGTTTCCATGTAGCCAAAGCGGATCACGGCACGATGAAAGCCATCCTCGAAGGCCTCCATGTGGACCCGCTCGGAGGCTTCAAGCCAGGGGCGATCATCGCTTTCAACCGTCACGACGATGACGCGCTCATGCAGCACCTGATTGTGCATCAGATTATGCAGCAGCGCCCGGGGCAGCACCTCACGCCGCCCGGAGAGAAACACGGCCGTCCCGCTGACCCGATGCGGTGGCTGACGACGCAGACTGTGAATCAGTGCCTCCAGCGGCAGGTCCGTTCCCACTCGTTTTTCAAGCAGGGCGCGGCCACGCCACCAGGTGCTCATCAGGGTAAAGAGCACGATGCCGGCCAGCACCGGGAAGGCGCCGCCGTGAAAAATCTTGGCCAGGTTGGCGCTGAAATAAAGCGTATCGACCAGCAGGAACCCGGTTAGCAGCGGCAGGGCGGACCACAGCGGCCAGCGCCATACCCGGATCATCACCACCGAGAGCAACAGCGAGGTAATCAGCATGGTGCCGGTCACCGCAATGCCGTAGGCCGCTGCCAGATTGGTTGAGCTTTTAAAGCCCAGTACCAGCGCCACCACGCCTGCCATCAATAGCCAGTTGACCGTGGGGATATAGATCTGGCCGCGCTCGGCGCTTGAAGTATGAAACACGCGCATGCGCGGAATGAACCCGAACTGGATGGCCTGATAGGTCATCGAATAGGCCCCGGTGATCACCGCCTGCGAGGCGATAATGGTGGCAATGGTGGCCAGAATCACCATCGGCCAGAGCGCCCAGTCCGGCGCCAGCAGGTAAAACGGGTTGTTGATCGCCTCGGGGCGGATCAGCAGCAGCGCCCCCTGGCCGAAGTAATTCAGCACCAGCGCCGGCAACACGATCCAGACCCAGGCGCGGGCAATCGGGCGCCGGCCAAAGTGACCAAGATCGGCATAGAGCGCCTCGGCACCGGTTATGGCCAGCACCACCGAAGAAAAGATAACAATGCCAATGCCCGGGTTGCTGCGAAAGACATCGATGGCATGCACGGGGTTGATGGCCGACAGCACCTGCGGCGCCTGAGTAATGCCATAAATGCCCAGTGCGGCCAGTGAGGCAAACCACAAAAGCGTCAGCGGTCCGAACAGTTTGCCGACCGCGGCCGTGCCACGCTGCTGAAGCACAAACAGGGCGATCAGAATGCCCAGCGCCACTGGCACGACCCAGTGCGAGATCGGCGCATAAGCCACCTCGATCCCCTCGACGGCCGAGAGCACCGAGATGGCCGGGGTGATCATGCTGTCGCCATACAAAAGCGAGGCGCCGGCCAGTCCCAGCATCACCAGTACCAGCTGAAGATGGCGGTTTTTGACCCCACGCCTGGCAAGGGCCGTCAGGGCCATGACGCCGCCTTCCCCCTGGTTGTCGGCGCGCAGTACCACCAGCACGTACTTGAGCGTCACCACCCAGATCAGCGACCAGAAAATCAGCGAAAGAATCCCCAGCACGCCGCTGTCATCGGCCTTCAGGCCATAGCCTCCGGTAAAGATCTCCTTGAGGGTATACAGCGGACTGGTGCCGATGTCCCCATACACCACACCAACGGCGGCAATGGTGAGTGTCGTCATTGATGCCTTGTGAGGGGAGGTTTCAGCATTGCCGGCATTGGCGGTGGTCATGAAGGCGTTCCATATCGCGTCGTGGCGCGTGATTGCAGAGTAAAAGCGCGTGCTGGACAGGATTATCGGCACGACCAGGGGTCATATTGAAATCGGGCGGTGTTGGCGACAACGCCATTGGCGCGGTTTTTACGAAACTTTTACGCCGGCCACGTTGGGCGCGCGCGGGAGTGCGTGCACACTCAAGGGGAGGGATGACACAGAGGCTGTCGTAATGGATCGACCGGAAAATGTACAGGTGCTGGTGGCCGTGCCGGGACGGCCTGACGCCGCGGCGCTGATTCGTACCGCCGCGCAGATTGCTCGTCGTCGCGGGGCCGGCTGGCAGGCCGTGCATGTCGAGACCCCGCGCCGGCCGACCCCACCGGAAGTGCTTGAGGCCCTGTCTCATCAGGTGGGCCAGCTGGGGGGCGAATGGTGCGTGTTGACCGGTGAGCGGGTCAGTGACGAGCTCGCCGATTATGCCCGCCGAAGCCGCGCCGATTCGCTTGTCATCGGCCGCGCTGCGCGACGCCCGTGGTACTGGCCGCGCATGAACGTTAGAGGCGATGTGCTGAGCTCGGTCGAGACCCTGGACATCGTGGTGGTCGCCGGTACGCCCGCGGCTCGTCGCCGGTTATGGCCCCGTTGGTCTCGGCCCACCAGACGTGAATGGTACTGGCCGCTGGGCAGCGTCGCGCTGGCCCTGGTGATGGCCTGGCTGGTGGCGCGCCAGATGGATCTGGCCAATCTGTCGATGATCTTTCTTGGTGCGGTGCTGGTTACGGCCATTGGTGCCGGTGCCCGGGCGGCCATGCTGGCGGCGGTGCTCTCGGCGCTGGCCTACAACTTCTTTTTCACCAGTCCGCGCTTCAGCCTTGAGATCATCGAGCAGGGCGAGATTCTGACGATTGGGCTTTTTCTGCTGGTGGCCCTGATCGGCGGCCTGCTGGGTGGCGCACTCAGACGGCGTATGACCGCGCTGCGGGAGAGCCGGCATCAGATCCGACAGCTGCTAACCACTGCCCGGGCACTGTCGGCCGCGCCGGATCGGGCCGGGATTCGCGAGATCATCGTTTCCACCGTGGCGCATGACTGGTCGTTGCCCTGTGCCTTTCTGGAGTGTGAAGGCACCGCCGTCATCCCGACGGTGAGCGCCGCGCACCCGGGTGAGCCGGCACTGGACGCCGTGACCATTGAGGCCGCGACCTGGAGCTATCATCACGCCGAGCCCAGCGGGCCGGGCACGGCCATGTTCAGCGACCAGCGCTGGCGGATGGTGCCGCTGGTGGATGCCTCCGGCGTGCTGGGCGTGGTGGCCATGGCCATTGATGAGCGCCGCCCCGGCCGTGAACGTCGTGAGCCGGCGCTGCTGGATACGCTCTTTCGTCTGTTTGCCGCGGCGCTGACCCGTGCAGCGCTGGTCGAGGCTTTAAGCGATGCGCGTCTGGCCGAAGGCAACGAACGCCTGCGTGCGGCGTTGCTCTCCTCGGTGTCTCATGATCTGCGCACGCCGCTGGCCTCGATCATCGGCTCGGCCAGCACCCTGCGCGATCTTGATGGCAGCCTCAGCGGGGACGATCGCCAGGAGCTGCTCGAGGCAGTGCTGGGCGAGAGCGAGCGGCTCGATCGCTACATTCAGAACCTGCTGGACATGACCCGGCTGGGGCATGGCCTGTCGATCAAGCGTGACTGGGTGGCCGCCGGTGATCTGTTTGAGGGCGCGCTGACGCGGCTGGGGCGGGCGCTGAGTCGAGTGCATATCCTGCGTGGATGGGGCGATAACCTGCCGTTGCTGCATGTGCATGCCGCCCTGATCGAGCAGGCGCTGGTCAATATTCTTGAAAACGCCATTCGCCTCTCACCGGAGCAGGGGCAGATTACCCTGGCCGGCCATACCGACGGCGACCGGGTGTGTCTGTGCGTTCAGGATGAAGGCCCGGGCGTGCCCGAGGCGCTGCGCGAGAGCATCTTCGAGCGCTTTTTTACCGGTGAAAAAACAGACGTCGGCCCCCATGGCAGCGGCCTGGGGCTGACCATATGCCGTAGCATGGTGCGCGCCCACGGTGGCGAAGTGACGGTCACCGATGGCCCCAATGGGCAAGGCGCGACCTTTATCATCAGTCTGCCGCTGATCGCCCCGCCCGAGGCGTTCGATCATGACGACTGACACCCCCTGCATTCTGGTTATTGATGACGAGCGCGAGATTCGCAGGTTTCTGCGCATCAGTCTTGGATCACAGGGCTTTGCCATCGTGGAAGCCGCCAGCGGGCGAGAAGGGATCGAGCAGGCGCGGGAGACCGCCTTCGATCTGATCCTGCTGGATCTGGGGCTGCCCGACATGGACGGTCAGGAGGTGCTCAAGTCATTGCACTGGCTGTGCCGGGCGCCGGTGATCGTGGTGTCGGTGCGCGAAGGCGAAGAGGAAAAGGTCGCCGCGTTGGATGCCGGTGCCATCGACTACGTGACCAAGCCGTTCGGCATCCGTGAACTTTTGGCGCGCATTCGGGTGGCCCTTCGCGCGCGTGACGGGGCGCAAACGCTGCCGACCCGGCTTCAGGCCGGGGACATCGAGATCGATCTGGTGCAGCGTCGGGTCAGTCGAGGCGGCGAGGTGCTGCACCTGACCCCGCGTGAGTACGCCTTTCTGGCACGTCTGGCGCAGAGCCCGGGGCAGATTGTGACCGGCCGGCAGCTGCTGATCGAGCTGTGGGGGCCGGTGTTCGAGCACAACACCCATTACCTGCGCATTCTGGTCAGTCGGCTGCGCCAGAAACTGGGTGATGACCCGCGAACCCCCTCGCTGATTCAGACCGAATCGGGCATTGGTTACCGGCTGATGGTGGAGGGAGACTCAGCACCTTGAAAAGACAATGAAAATTCCCCCTGTTCATGCCGGCCCTGTCCCGCTAGAATGGGGACCGTTGATGCGCAATGCATCACTGCCCGAGTGGCTCAATTGGATAGAGCAACGGCCTTCGAAGCCGTGGGTTGCAGGTTCGAGTCCTGCCTCGGGCGCCACTGACCCTTCCCAGGCATTCCTCGCAAGTCTTTTAAATCCCTGAAAACACTGCAAAAACAGCGCTTTCAAGGCTTCTCCGTTCCTATCTGTTCCTACCCAATCCAGCGCCTGACTGGAAGGCCAAGACAAGCATGAACAAAAACGCCGAGTATATTTTTTCTGCCGGGATATTTAACGGCTGACCATAATGCAGGCATGGGCTGACCGGCTGTACTCTGGATATGCTGCGCTGTAGACATCACGAATGAACATGAATAGGACATCAGGATGAAATTGTTTTTGGCCTCATCGTTTGCAGAAGTTTCTGAGCTTTTCGTCACTTTCGACCACAGCGAGTGCGTTGCCAAAACAGTGACATTCATCGCCACAGCCAGCATTCCTGAAAAGATGACGTTTTATGTTGATGCGGGCAGGAAGGCGCTGGAAAGTCTGGGACTGTTGATCGATGAGCTGGATATTTCTACGGCGGGAGAGGATGAGATTGCTCTCAAGCTGGCCAGGAACGAGTACGTATATGTTTCAGGTGGCAATACGTTTTATCTGTTGCAGGAACTGAAAAGAACAGGGGCCGATAGGCTCATTATTGAACAGATTAAATCGGGAAAGACTTATATTGGCGAGTCTGCCGGCGCCGTCGTATTGGCTGCGGATATCGAATATATAGGAGCCCTGGATGATTCAAGGGCTGCCCCAGACCTTGGTTCGTATGCATCGCTGGGTGTGATTGAATTTTATCCGCTTCCTCACCACACCAACTTCCCTTTCAAAAAAGCTGTAGAGCAGGCTCAGCATGAGTTTTCCGAACATCTTGATCTTCGCCCCTTTAGCAATGCTGAGGCCATCGTGATGGAGGATGGTTGCGATAAGCTTCTGAAAAAATAGCTTTATTGAGCTCATTGGCGCTATGGCAATGGCCGGCCATGGATAGATAGGCTCAAAAAATCGGGTGAAGCAGGAGAGCGATGAATGAAGATCGAAAGCGCCGCAAGTGCAGAGCATCAGCAGCTTATAGAGATATGGGAGGCCTCGGTTCGAGCGACGCACGATTTTCTGGCTGAAAGTGACCTCATTGAACTCAAGCCGCTTATCCTGAATGAGTATTTCAAGGCCGTCAGCCTGAGTGTTGCCAAGAGCGATGACGGTAAAATTCTGGGATTCTGCGGTGTGAGCGATGGCAATATCGAGATGCTTTTCGTTGCACCGGAAGCGCGCGGCCAGGGTGTCGGAGCGTCACTTGCCCGACATGTCATAAGCACTCGTGGTGTCACCAGGGTAGACGTAAACGAGCAGAACGAGCAGGCACTGGGATTCTACAAGCACCTGGGCTTTACGGTGATCGGTCGTTTCCCGCTTGATGGTCAAGGCAAGCCTTATCCGCTCCTTCATATGCAGCTCGAATGATAAGACGCCGTTCTCGGGCACCACTGACCCTTCCTAGGTATTCCTCCCTACTTCTTTAAATCTCTGAAAAAACGGCGCTTCCAAAACTCCGCCGTTCCGGTCTATTCCTGTCCAACCTATCGCCTGAAATGTACTCAGCTTTGAATAAAAGCCCAGGCGACTGCGCCGATCATCAGCAGGACGAAGGTAAGGCGTAGCCATTTGGAGAAAAGAGGGCGCTGCACCAGCGGTCGGATGGCACCGCCGAGGCACATCCAGAAGATATTGGTGACCACGGCCACCGCCAGGCAGACCCCTGCGGTCACCACGTAAGCTATGACCGTTGGCGATATCGGCAGTAAAAACCGGGAGTAGATCACCAGTAATACCGCGTAGGACTTCGGGTTGAGCACGTTGAGTAAAATGCCATCGCGCATCGTCAGGCGGGCGCTTTCGGCTGCATTGGTGTCGAGTGGCGTTGTCGCAATGCGGTAGGCGAGGTAGAGCACGTAGAGCCCGCCCACGATTTGCAGCGTCAGCTTGACGCTCGGCAGGGCTGCCAGTAGTGCCGCCAGCCCAAGGGCAGAGGCCACCATCGACATCGCCAGCCCGATCAGAATGCCCGCGTAGAGCGAGAGCGTTTGGCGAATGCCAAAGGTGGCCGATGTCGCCACGATCGTCATGGGACCCGGACCCGGGGAGCCGAACAGAAGCAGTGCCGTGATGACGAGTGTGGTGAGTTGCGACATGGGCGCTCCCTCTGCGAGCACGGTCTCTTGAAGCGATAAAGGCCGTGGGTCATCGTTCCAGTATGGAACTGATCAGTACCGTTTGCGTTGAACGGTACTGATCATTACCATCTGAAGTCAATCTCGTTTAGGGGAAAGCCATGCCGATACAGGCTCGTGAACGACTGATTGCAGCGGCGGAAGCGCTTTTCTATCAGCGAGGCATCCATGCGGTCGGCATCAGTGAATTGATTGAAACCTCTGGCGTTGGGCGTGCGTCGTTCTACCGGCACTTTGAAAGCAAGGAGGCGCTGGTTCATGGCGTGTTGAACCACCGTAATGAGATGGCCCTGGCCTCACTCGAGGCCGGTATTGCCGCCAATGACTGCTCGCCGCTTGGCGTGTTCGATGTCATCGCCGAGCGTTATGGGCAGGCCGATTTTCGGGGCTGTGCCTTTATTAATGCCATGGTGGAAGCTGCCGATCGTGGCAGCGAAACTCATCGCATCGCCAGAGCGCACAAGCTGGCCCAGATACAGATTATTGCTCGAGTGCTCGAGCAGGCCGGGTATTCTCCGAGCCATGAACTCGCCTGCGACTTTCAGCTGCTCATTGATGGCGCCTTGATGGGGGGGCTGCGTGAGGGCAATCTCGAACCGGTGGAGAGAGCAAGACAGATAGCAGCCGGTTTGCTGCTATCACCTCGGCCATCCACTCATTCGTCGTGATAAAACGCTCATCTCCGCATGGCCGAGCGGAGCGCTCGTTCGCGATATGGAGTACGTGAACAGGGCCATTTTTTGATCAGACGCCTTCTGATCAGCTTCCTGCCCGGGTCAATTTTTTGAGGCTACCAGCTGCTCTACCATCAAAATGATGGTGTGAATCACCTTGATGTGAATTTCCTGAATGCGATCGGCGTAGCCAAAATGAGGCACCCGAATCTCGACGTCGGCCCGACCTGCCAGCTTGCCGCCATCCTTGCCGGTCAGCAGGATGACGTGCATGCCGCGGTCTCTGGCGGCGTCGACCGCCCTGATAATGGTGTCGGAGTTGCCGGAGGTCGACAGGCCGAAGAGGATGTCCCCCGGCTGGCCCAGCGCCTCGACATAGCGGGAAAAGATGTGCTCATAGCCATAATCATTGGCCACGCAGGACAGGTGGCTGGGGTCAGAAATGGCAATCGCCGGCAGAGCGGCGCGGTGGTCACGAAAGCGCCCGGTCAGCTCCTCGGCAAAATGCATCGCATCACAGTGTGAGCCGCCGTTGCCGCAGGCCAGCACCTTGCCGCCACTATTGAAACGCGCTGCCAATAGCTCCGCGGCCTGCGTAACGGCGGCAATTTGCGCCTCATCCTGACTGAAACGGGCCAGCACCTCGGCAGCCTCGGTCAGCTGCCCCTGTACGATCTCTTTCAGGTCCATCCGTATTTCCTTTAAGCGTTATGTCTGCGGGCGGGGCATCCGGCCGCGGTAAAATTTGAAGTAGCTGATTCAGGCTGTCAGCTATTGTGCCTTGAAGTGCTCACAACATCATTTTCATACCTTCGTGACTGGCGATAAATCCCAGCCGTTCGTAGAACCGGTGGGCATCCGGGCGTGTCTTGTCGGTCGTGAACTGAACCAGAGCGGCGCCGTGGCCTTTTGAGATGGCAATGGCCTGCCTGACGAGCTTCTCACCGATTTTAAGCCCTCTGGCACTCGAGGCGACCCTGACCCCTTCGATCTGTGCCCTCAGTTGACAGCCGTGAAAGCCCGGCAATCAGGGTGAGCTGCAGGCAGCCGACGATATTGTCGCCATCACAGGCCAGCAGATAGCGGTTGGGCAATGCCTGTGTGCTTTGACTTTCCATGGCCTCAAAGGCGTCGTAGTAGGCCGCAGGGAGGGGATCGGCGAATCTCTCACGGGTTCTGCCTTTTTCATCGTCTGCCAGTAGTGCCACGATGGCCGGCAGGTCGTCTCGGGTGGCGTAGCGAAAGGTCATGTTGTCTTCCATGGGGCGGCCTCTCATGACGGCTGATGGGGAATATTATCGATTCAATGCTGGCCATGATTCCGGTCGCGGCAGGGGCGGTAGTCAGCAGGCTGAACTGGTGCAGATCGAGATAGCGGCCCTGCTTGTATTCCACGTCACGCAGGGTGCCTTCATGGGTAAACCCCATGCCTTGAACGATGACTGGTCATGTCGGGCTCAATCACCATACACTCTGGCTGTTCCTTTCCGAATTTAGAGAACTCCCATGTTAAAAGGCATTTTGCTCTGCTGCGGCTTTTTGATTGCACAACTGGCCCTGCTGCACTTTGTAGATCACCGTCAGGCCAACAGCCGCAGCCAGATCGAATACACCCAGACCAACACCCCTCAAGCAAATCTTCGCAACCGGGAAGGGCAGTTGAGCCGCCGTGAGGATGAAAAAAACGATGATCAAGGCGCCGTTTAAGCCTGATCCTCAAGACCGAAAAGCCCCGCCATGTGCGGGGCTTCCGGTTTCAGGCAGCCTTCGGGGGTTACGTCAGCTTGCTGATGATCAACGCAGCATTGACGCCGCCAAACCCGAATCCGTTGCAGAGGGCGTGGCGTACCCCATGCTGGCGGCCCACCTCCGGCACAAAGTCGAGATGCTCCAGGCCCTCGTCAGCGGCGGTAAAGTTAAGCGTTGGGGGGAGCTGATCGTGGATCGTGGTCAGCGCAGAAAAGATGCCTTCCACACCGCCGGCCGCACCCAGCAGGTGACCTGTGGCCGATTTGGTCGAGGAAATGGGGACATCGCCGAGTCCTTGTCCAAACACTTTCTGCAGGGAGGCGATTTCAGCGCGATCCCCCACCGGCGTTGAGGTGGCATGGGCGTTGACGTAGTCGATCTCGCCGGGCGCCAGGCCTGCCATGCGCAGGGCTGCCTGAACGGCCTGAGCGGCACCGGCACCATCTTCCGAACCTGAGGTAATGTGGTAGGCATCGGCACTGGTGCCATAGCCGCTGAGCACGGCCAGTGGTGTGGCGCCACGCGCTCTGGCGTGTTCCAGCGTCTCGATCACCATGAGCCCCGCGCCTTCTCCCATGACAAAGCCATGACGTGTTCTGTCGAATGGCCTTGAAGCCTTCTCGGGGTGATCCTGCTCCGTGGACAGGGCCTTCAGGGCATGGAAACCGGCCAGCGACAGGGGATCAATGCAGGCCTCGGCACCGCCCACCAGCGCCACTTCTGCCTCACCGCTGCGCAGCATTCTCATGCCATCACCTATCGCCTGAAGCCCTGCGGCACAGGCGGTCACGGGGCACCCCAACGGGCCGCGAAAGCCATACCGGATCGATACATTGCTGGCGGCCATGTTGGCCAGAAAGGCGGGTACGGTAAACGGCGATAGGCGACGATGGCCGCGCTGGGTCAGCGTGTTCTGCGCCTGCGTGATGGTCGGGAACCCTCCTATGCCCGAGCCAATGATGGTCGCCGTGGCGCATTGCCCGGCCTCGTCCTGCGGGAACCAGTTGGCCTGGGTCAGTGCCTCTTTGGCAGCGGCCAGCGCATACAGGCTGAACAGTTCCAGCTTGCGGCGCTCCTTGGCATCGGCGACCTGATCGGGATCGAACCCGGCGTCGCGGTCGGTCTCACGGTCCGGCACCTGACCGGCAATGTTGATGGGCAGGTCTGCGCTGTCGAACCGCGTGATTCTGCCAATGCCGGAATGCCCCGCGACCAGCCGCGACCAGACCGAGTTGACGCCACATCCAAGCGGGCTGATCATGCCCATGCCGGTGATCACGATGGGTGAGCTCATGCTGACTCCGTTAAGCTGACGTTTGTCACCAGGCTATCACCGCACTAAATATGATCAAGATAATATCCAGTCTGCCGGCGGCGAGGACGTCATGCCCTACTCAAGTGCTCACAAGGCCAGTTCACGAGAACGCATTCTGAAATCAGCCATCGAGCTGTTTTCCCGTAATGGCTTCAACAAGGTGTCGATCGGTCAGATCATGAAGCTGGCGAAGCTGACACATGGTGCCTTCTACTCGCATTTCGACTCCAAGGAAGCGCTGTATAACGCCTCCATTCGCGAAACGCTGGAAGGCAGCCGCGCGGCAAGGCTCGTCAAGGGGCCGTTATCGATCAAGCATTTGACGGCGCTTGTGGCCAACTACTGGAACCTTCAGGAACTTGAGCGCAAGAGCCAGCCGGGGCCTGAAACCGTACTGTTTAACGAAATCGGCAATGACAATGCTGAAATTCGAGCGCTTTTTGAAGCCTCTTACCATCGTATGCGCCGCATGCTTGAAACCCGCCTGATTGCGCTGAGCCGGCTGAAGAAACTGCCGTTTGAACCCGACCGTGACGCCATTGCCGAAAAATCGCGCGCCATTCTGGCCTCTCTGGTCGGTGCCGTCGCCATTGCCAAGAGCCTGCCGGACGAAGAAGAAAGGGCGCGTGTTCTTGAAGCGGCGCAGAAGCAGATTTTGCTGATGCTGGGCGTGGATGAGCGAGAAATGCCAGAAGGGTTTTTTGCCTGACCACATGGCATGTTCATGGTGAAGTGAGCCGCCTGTATCGAGACTCAAAAGCCCCGCCATGTGCGGGGCTTTTTTGTGGCATTCACGTCCAGCAGTGGTGACATCGGAAAAGTTCGGCCAGGTCGCACTCAGTGCCTGATGCCGGTATCCCCCTTGATGACATTCATCAGGCGCCTGGGGGGCTGCCTCATTATTGAACCCCTGATCGACAGGATTGGGAGGCTCTATCCAGACAATGGCAGTCTGAAGTTGAGAATGGGTCCGTACCGACGTTGCGCCTGATATCAATCGATGAGCAGGCGAGCTCCCACCTCAAATACTCGCCTTTACTGCCACCCTTTATCGTCTCACTCCCTGGGCGAGCGCTTGTTCAAGAGATCTGTCTCTTCGTCGCTTCTGGCAATCTCCTGTTCCACTTTTTCCATCAGCTTGTCATCCGGCCGGGCGTCAAACAGCGCCTCGGCGCTTGGGTCCTGAAGAATCCGTTTGGCGCGCGCGCGCGCGGGATGGGCGTCATCACTCTGGCGTGCGCCCCTTGTTTCAGGGGTGGTATCAGCCGTGGCCACGTGGGCGTCACTGCCCAGGTGCTCGGGGCTTTGGCCCTGAAAGCGTTCCAGCGCCTGTTCAAGCGAGGCATTAAAGCGCAGGCGATAGATCGGTTCGGGCAGGCTGAAGCCGGCGGCTTCCAGCGCGTGCTTGGTTTCGCGAATGGCGATGCTGCGCGCTCTGGAAAAGTCGGTGTTGGATTGATCCACCCAGACCTGAAATTCGAGCACGATGTTGGAGTCGCCTACCTGCGTGATGATGCCGATCGCTCTGGGCTCCTCCAGTACGAAGGGCAGTTGATGCACGGCGTCCAGCCCGACCTTGATGGCGGCGAGCGGGTCGTCATCGGCATCCACCCCCAGTTCAAAGGTGAAGCGGCGCTCCGGGTTGCTGGTGTAGTTGAGGATGGTGCCCTTGAACACGTCGGCGTTGGGAATGCGCAGCTGGTTGCCATCCAGCGTCATCAGAATGGTCGCGCGCGAGGTCAGCCGCACGACGATGCCTTCCTGCCCGTTGATCACGACCTGATCCCGCGCGCGAAAGGGCTGGCGAATGCTCAGCATCAATGAGGCGATGTAGTTTTCGATGGTGTCCTTGACCGCAAAGCCGACCGCGAGGCCAATGACGCCGGCCCCGCCCAGCAGCGTGCCCAGAATGGTCTCGGCCCCCATCAGACTGAGTGCCAGAATCAGCCCGAAGATGACGAAAATGACCCGGATGGTCTGGGACACCAGTTCGGCCACGAAGGGGTTGGGCGTCAGGCGCTGCCACAGGCGCTGGCGCCTTGAGAGCCAGACCCCGAACCAGGTCACGAGCGCGAACAGCACGATGCCGACCAGCAGCAGGGGCAGGGCCTTGATCAGCCCTTTTGCCTGCGCGGTCAGTTCCTGAAAGACGGTCGAGACGTTGTCCTGTACATCCAGCGTGCGGTTGATGGCGTCATTGACGGTGACCACGTCGGTCAGGCGGCTGGCCAGGCTGATGGCCTGCTGGGCCTTTTTCTCGTTGGCGGTTTCTCCTGACAGCGTGACCACGCCCTGCACCACGCTGATGTTGACGGCATCAAGGCCTTCAATCTCGGAGAAAATCCCGGCGATGCGGGCCTGAATGTCACGGTCCTTGCGCGGGCTCGGGGTGGTCTCGATGCCACCATGGGTCTCTGTATTGGCGCTGCTCTCGGCCTCGCTTGCGCTACCCGACAGGACCTGAGCGGCACTGGAGAGTTCATCGCCGGCATGACTCGGGGCTGCGATGAGCGCGCCCAGCAGCAGCGTCATGAGGGTCGCGATATGGCGCCAGTGGCGGGTATTAAAAGCGAGAGAAAGCGAGGCGGCCATAATCGTCCTGTGTCAGGGGGCGGCGTAAAGAGGGTGATGAGGTTGCCGAACCAGAGGATGTGGCATCCAGTGGCATCATGGTCAATCAGTGTAGCCGCGCTGCCGGTTCATAGAAGCTCCGCCAGGAGCGAGGCTTTCAGGCGCATGATCACGACCGTCACGGCGCGAGTGTCAGACCCTTGCAGCCAGCTGGCCGATCTCGGCGATGACCTGGTCGCGCTGCGCCTTGTCGGCCTGTGGTAGATAGACATAGGCAATGGCGATCACCGCGCCGCGGTTTGAGGGCCAGGCGATGCCGATGTCGGCGGCGTTGCCAACGCTATTGGTGCCGGTCTTTTCACCAACCAGCCAGCCGGTGGGCATGCCGGCACGCAGGCGGGCATCTCCCGTTTTGCCCTCGATCATCCAGGCGGCCAGTTGATGACGCGAGGCGGGCGACAGCGCCTCACCCAGCAGCAGGGTGCGCAGCGTCTGCATCATCGCCAGCGGCGTGGTGGTGTCGCGCTCATCGCCTTCATGATCGTGCTCGTTCAGTGCCGGCTCGGTTCTATCCAGCCGGGTGGTGGTATCCCCGATGGCGCGTAGAAAGGCGGTCACGTGTTCCGGGCCGCCGAGGCGTTCGATCAGAAGGTTGGCGGCGGCGTTATCACTCCATGCCACGGCTGCCTGACAGAGTTCGGCGATGGTCATGCCGGGGCTGCCGAGCTGCTGCTCGGTGATTGGCGTCCAGCCGGTCAGGTCGGAAGATTTGACCTCAATGCGCTGATCCAGCGAGGCCTTGCCATCATCCACCTGTGCCAGCACGGCGGCGGCAATGAACACCTTGCCTGTGCTGTTGAATAGAAACCGCTCGTTGCCGCGATGACTGACCACCGCCCCTGTGCCCACATTCATCAGCGCCACACCAAGGCGCCCGCCGTGCTGCTGTTCCAATGCCTGAATGCTGCCCTGAACCTCCTGTTGGCTTGAGGTGGCTGCCGTTTTGGCAAGGGCGGGCAAGGACAGTGTGGCCAGCGGCAGCAGGGAAAAGGCAGAAAGCAGGCGACGACGGTTGATCAGCGGCATGTGAGCATTCCTGGGGCAGGGAACAGGCAACATAGCTTGAAGCAATGACAGAAGCCATGTCAGAAGACAGGGCAGGGCGGCGTCTATATATTAGAGCGCCTCAATGAATCGACGGGCACTCGTGGTCCATCGAATCATGTCCTTATGATCGATGCGGAGCGTGCGAACACCATGAGAGTGGTCATATCACCGATCCAGCCCGAGGATGAGGCGGCGTTTCTTGAGGCGGTGGCGCGCAGTCACGAGCTGCTGAGCGGCTGGGTTAACCCGCCCTGCGATCCAGAGCGTTTTGCCCGGCACATCGCAAGATACTCGGCAGACCACAATGTCAGCTATCTGGCCCGCACCGGCGAGGGCGAGCTTGTTGGCTGTATCAACATCAATAACATCGTGCGTGGGGCATTCCAGTCCCGAGCGCTCGGTTATTACGCGTTTTCGCCGTATGACGGCCGCGGCCTGATGAAACAGGCGATGGCACTGGTCATCACGCAGGCTTTTCACCACCACCGGCTGCATCGGCTGGAAGCCAACATCCAGCCCGCCAATGTGGCCTCGGTGGCGCTGGTTAAATCGCTGGGCTTCAGACTGGAAGGCCACTCGCCGCGCTATCTCAACATTGCCGGCCAGTGGCGGGACCACGACCGGTACGCCATCACCGCCGAGGAATGGTCATGACGGTCCTGTATTGGGCTCAAACCTGGCCAGCTGTTTTTTCCTGCCACAAAGACGATTCCAGCGCTTAAAGCATTCGGCGTCTGCGCCGATATCGAGAGGATTCCTTTCTCCGCCAAGGGTTGGTCAAACCCTCTCTGGAACCGGTGCCATGACCATAAGAGATCTTTCCATCAGTAAGCAGATCGGGCTGGGGTTTTTGGTCGCTGTGGTGTTTCTGGTGCTCAGCGGCGCGTTGAATTCGCTGAGCCTTCGCAGCATCAATGACACCATGAAGTCGATGTATGACGACCGGGTGGTGCCCCTGAAGGATCTCAAGGTGATTTCGGATGCCTATGCCGTGGAGGTCATCGATGCGATCAACAAGGCCAATGTCGGGCTGATAACGTCTGAAGAGGCCTTGCAGGACGTGCGCCATGCTCATGAGGCCATCAAGCGTCACTGGGCGGCCTACAAGGATACGAAGCTGACGCCCGAGGAGGCCGCCGCGGTCGCTCGGGCCCAGTCGCTGTTCATGACCGCTGATGAGGCGCTGGGCGCTCTCGAGCAGCGACTGCAGGGCATGACCGGCTTGGTCCGGGGCCAGCTTGATGGTGTTATTGGACCGCTATACACCGCCATCGATCCGATCAGTCATGCCATCAGCGAGCTGACCGGTCTTCAACTGACGGCGGCGCAGGCGTCGATGGCACGCGGGGAAGCCCAGTATCACCAGGCGATGCTGAACACACTGATTTTGGCGTTGATTGCCGTGGCCATCTCGGTCGTGGCGGCGGTGGTGATTACCCGCGGTATTACGGGGCCGCTGGGGCAGGCGGTGCAACAGGCCAGGGCGGTGGCTGCCGGGGATCTGTCGGTCAGCGTGGAGGCGCGCTCACGCAATGAGATCGGCCAGCTTTTGATGGCACAAAAGGAGATGGTTCAGGGGCTGTCGCACGTGGTCGCCAGTGTGCGGCGCAATGCCGAGAGCGTGGCCTCGGCGAGCGCGCAGATTTCCCAGGGCAACGATGACTTGAGCCAGCGCACCATGGTGCAGTCTTCTGCCATCGAGCAGACCTCGGCTTCCATGGAGGAGATGGGGTCGAGTGCGACACAAAACGCCGAGAATGCCCGCAAGGCCAACCAGCTGACGTCCAGCGCCAGTGTCGTGGCGTCCGAGGGGGGAGATGTGGTCGGCCAGGTTGTGCAGACAATGCGTGACATCAACGACAGCAGCGGTCGCATCAACAGCATCGTGGGCGTGATTGATGGCATTGCCTTCCAGACCAATCTGCTGGCGCTTAATGCCTCGGTGGAAGCCGCGCGTGCCGGTGAGCAGGGCCGCGGATTTGCGGTGGTGGCCAGTGAGGTTCGCAGTCTGGCCCAGCGCAGTGCTGAAGCGGCGAAGGATATCCGTTCACTGATTGATGAAAGCGTTCAACGTGTCGAGCGAGGCACGACGCTGGTCGATCAGGCGGGCAGGACCATGCAGGATATCGTCTCCTCCATCAGGCATGTCAGCGAGATCGTCGGTGAAATCAGCGGTGCAAGCAGTGAGCAGAACCTGGCCGTGGGGCAGGTCAGTCAGGCCATCAGCCAGATTGACGAAACCACGCAGCAAAATGCGGCGCTGGTCGAAGAGTCTGCCGCCGCCGCGGCCAGCCTGAAAACCCAGGCCCATGAGCTGGTGGCCGCCGTCGGGCAGTTCAGACTTGGCGATCAGGCTTCAAGCGCTCACGGCCGGTTTTATGGAGCAGGGGCAGGGCCGATCTGTACGGGCAGTGACCATGCAGGGCAGGTGCCCGCATTCTCTGTCGGCATGGTGTGAAGTGATCATGTTCCCTCCGATTTCGGTATCAGAGGGAATGTTTTTTCCGCGCAGTAGTCATAGGGCGTTGATTGCTCGAGTGAGCAGAGACCGGGCGGCAGGAAAGCCCGTAATCTGACACTCGTTTTGGCGGATGCCTCGGCGCCCGTGTGCCCTTTCGACTCTATTAATGGAATGACCATGCTCACTCTGGCCGCGTTTCAAGCCTTTGTTCTGGGAATACTGGAAGGACTGACCGAGTTTCTTCCCGTCTCCAGTACCGGACACCTGATCATCGCAGGGGATCTGCTCAACTTTAACGGTGACACGGCCACTGCCTTCAAGATCGTGATTCAGCTCGGTGCCATTCTGGCGGTCATGTGGGAGTTTCGTGAGCGCGTAATCGGTGTGGTGAAAGGGCTGCCACGTGAGCCACAGGCGCAGCGTTTTGCGCTCAACGTGCTGGTAGCCTTTATTCCTGCGGTCATTCTGGGACTGCTGCTGGCGGATACCATCGAGCACTGGCTCTTTAACCCCATTACTGTCGCCACCGCGCTGATCATTGGCGGTTTCATCATGCTTTGGGCGGAAAAGCGGGAACATACCGTCAAGGCCGAGACGGTGGATGACATGACCTGGCAGCTCGCGCTCAAGGTCGGGCTGGCGCAGTGTCTGGCGCTGATTCCCGGCACTTCGCGCTCGGGCTCGACCATCATCGGCGGGCTGCTGTTCGGGCTCTCTCGCAAGGCCGCCACCGACTTCTCGTTTTTTCTGGCCATGCCGACCATGGTGGCCGCCACGGTCTATTCGCTGTGGAAGTATCGCGACATTCTTCATCTGTCGGATCTACCAATTTTTGCCATCGGCTTTGTCACCACCTTCATTGTGGCCATGCTGACGGTGCGAGCCCTTTTGAAGTTTATCGCCAGCCATAGTTATGCCGTGTTTGCGTGGTATCGCATCGCCTTTGGCCTGTTGATTCTGGCCACCTGGTATTTCGGTATTGTTGACTGGAGCACGGCGCAGGCGTGATGCCCGTATTGATGACAGTTGGATGATTTTATAAGTCTGCCGGTGGCGTTGCATGACGTTCATGACCACACTTTTCATGTCATTGATCCATCAGGGAGGAAGGCATGGCGACTCGCTATGAGGTGCATGAACACGCTACCGCACATATAAAGGGCGCCCCCAATCGGGAGCAGCAAAAGGCAATGGACGATATGCCGCTGGAATGCTTTCGCATTTGGGACAACCAGGAAGAACGCTACGTCAGCGAAGAGTATGAAGTGCGCGAGGAAGCTGATGAAGACTGCCAGCGCTTGAATGAAGAAAACGGCAAGGGCTGAGACCTTTGCGGCGCGTCAGACATCAGGCCCACCGGTGATTGATCGGTGGGCCTTTTTGATCTCCAGCGCTGTCGAGCCCGGGCGCTGATGGTAAGGCGTGCCGACATGGGGCAGTGCTCGAATCGTGTCAGGCCCCGGAAGTTGTTCAATATGTCTTGACCTTATAGAAGGTACAAGGTTTACAAAGACAGGGTTCACCTTCAAAGGAGCTTTACCATGTCCGACCAGACGACCTGTGCCTGTCCGCAATGCACCTGTGATGTTCAAGACAACGCCGTAGAGCACAATGGCGAGCTGTACTGCTGCCAGGCCTGTGCCACCGGCCACGCCGATGGTTCGAAGGATTGCGGCCACAACTGCAGCTGCGGCCAGTAATGACGGTCTGACAGGGCTGGTTGTAAAAAGGCCCTGTCATAAGGATCTGCCGTGATGTGACCCTTCGGTGATGCGCCGGAGGGTCTTTTTTTTGCGTCAGCGTTTCTGCCTGCGAAAAAAGGCCCGATGGCCCGGCCTTGATATGGTGCCTGCTCGTAACCATCTCATGGGTAACTCACGCTGACAGGAGTCTTCCATGAGCGCTGCACGTATTTTGATGGTTCTGACCTCTCACGACGAGATGGGCAACACCGGCCACAAGACCGGCTTCTGGGCGGAAGAATTCGCCGCGCCGTATTACACCTTTCTCGATGCCGGCTGCGAGATCACGCTGGCAACGCCGAAGGGTGGGGCGGCGCCCATCGACCCCAACAGCGAAAATGAAGATGCCCAGACCGATGCCACGCGTCGCTTCTACGCCGATGACGAGGCAAGGGCACGCATTGCCAACACGGCACGGCTTGCCGACATGCGTGCCGAGGAGTTTGACACCGTGTTCTATCCTGGTGGCCACGGCCCCCTTTGGGATCTGACCGACAATCAGGACTCGATTTCGCTGCTGGAAGATTTCCTGCGTCAGCAAAAGCCGATCGCCTCCGTCTGTCACGCGCCTACAGCGTTTTTGAACCTCAAGGACGAGCAGGGCGAGTTCGTGATCAAGGGGAAAAAAGTGGCAGGCTTTACCAACGAGGAAGAAGCCGCCGTTGGCCTGACGGATGTGGTACCGCACCTGCTTGAAGATGAGCTCAAGCGCCGCGGTGCGGAGTATCAAAAGGTTGAGGCCTTCGCCCCGTTCGCCGTTGTCGATGGCCTGGTCATTACCGGCCAGAACCCGGCAAGTTCGGAAGCCGTGGCTGAAAAACTGCTGGACGCCCTCAAGGGCTGAAGGTTGTCATGATCAAAAGCCCCGTCGCAGAAGCGCCGGGGCTTTTTTTTGTCCTGATCACCGTATGAAATTATCGCATCGTGGAATGGGAGATTAACGGTCCAGCATTATCCAGATGATAAATCCCAGACATGCCAGCAGGATAAAGATTAACCGCGGATTCATGGGGTGGTGTCCTTCGAGTCATGATAAGGCCGCCATCAAGGTGGCCTGTCTTATGATGCCTCGATCCCGAGAATAAAAAAATACGAATATATGGATTCAACCGTGAACGCAGCCTTGCTGACATGAGTCCTTGATATGGATTCGAAGGTAGGTAGACTGGTCTACCTACCTTCGTATGGCGGAGTATCACCATGACATCATCTGGAACCCTGCCGGTGGTCAGCGCGCGTGAACGACTGCTAAATGCCGCGGCCATGCTGTTTTATAGCGATGGCATTGTGGCGACCGGCATTGATGCCATCGTTAGACGTGCAGGTGTGGCCAAAAAAAGCCTCTATAACAATTTTGATTCCAAGGCGGCACTGGTGGCCGCCTACCTGGAAGCGCGCCATGGCGAATGGCTCGCGCTTTACGAGACGCGACTGACCAGAGCCTTCACGCCTGTCGATCAGGTGCTGGCGGTGTTTCTGGCTTATCAGGATCATGCCGAATGGGCCTATGAGCGGGGCTTTCGCGGCTGCGGCCTGCTCAATGCCGCCGCTGAGCTGCCGGCAGGCCATGATGGTCGTAACGTGGTTCTGCGTCACAAGCGACAGGTGGAATCACTGCTGGCGGCGCCGCTCAAGGAATTGACCGATGATGAGGCTGCGGCATTACAACTGGCGCATCAGCTCGCCTTTCTGCTGGAAGGCGCCATGGTACGGGCGGGCCTTGAAGGCAGCAGCTGCTGCGTCCGGGAGGGTCATGACATGGCACGGGCAATGGTGAACGCGTTATGAACACCCCTGCTCGCGAGCGTCTTCTGGGTGTGGCCGGCGTGCTGCTTGCCGCGGTGTTATGGGGTACCACCGGCACGGCGGCAACGCTGGCGCCGGAGGTCAGTGCCATTGCCATCGGCGCTGTGGCCATGGGGATTGGTGGGCTCTTGCAGGCACTGGTGGCCGCACCGCGCATTCGAAAAACCTTGCCGCCGCTGCGCGCCCGCTGGCCCTGGTTGTTATCGGGCGCTGTGGCCGTGGCGATCTATCCGCTGGCATTTTATGGTTCGATGCGTCTGGCCGGCGTCACCATTGGCACGGTGGTATCGATTGGTTCGGCGCCGCTGCTCTCGGCGCTGATCGAGTCGCGCTTTGATGGCCTGAGGTTGGGCGCACGCTGGAAAATGGGTGCGACGCTGGGGCTGGTCGGTATGGCATTGCTGTGTCTGGCGGAAACCGAGCCGACCACGGGCGTGGGCAGTACCACTCAGGTACTGCAGGGTGTGGTCATGGGGCTGGTGGCCGGGCTGACCTATGCGTTTTATTCCTGGTCAGCGCGGCGCTTGATGCAGAGAGGCATCCCGCCGCGCGCGGCTATGGGGGCGACCTTTGGTCTGGGAGGTCTGATACTGATGCCGGTGCTGTTGTTGACCGGTGCGCCGCTTCTGGGCTCGATCAACAATGCCGCGGTCGGACTCTACATGGCGCTGGTACCGATGTTTCTGGGCTATCTCGGCTTTGGTTACGGGTTGGCAAGAGTGCCGGCCAGTACGGCCACCACCATTACGTTGTTCGAGCCGGTGGTGGCGGCACTGCTGGCCGTCGTGATCGTCGGTGAGCGTCTGCCGCTGCTGGGCTGGGCCGGCATCGTACTGGTGGTGGCATGTCTGGTTTGTCTCACGGCACCGGTGCGCTGGCCGGGTGCCGGGACGGCCTCGAGCACGCCGTGACTTTTGGAGTGAGGGCGAGGTATCAAGTCATTGCCAGTCGTCCCAGGGCGGCGTCTTACCGATCGTTTCCTGCAGATAGTCCATGAACGCGGCCACCTTGGGCGTGCGCAGGCGGCCATCGGTAGTCAGTACGTGAATCATGCGCCGCTCGGGCACGACTTCACAGCGCCACTGCCTTAGCAGTGGCACCAGCTGACGGGATGCCAGCGCCTCATCGATCAGCCAGGTCGGGAACAATACGATGCCCTGGCCGAGTATGGCGGCCTGCAGCAGGCTGTCGGCATCGTTGCTGTAGAGGCTGCCGGTCAGCTCGAACGCTGTCGGTGCCTCTTCCCCTGGTGCCTGAAAATACCAGCGCTGGCGGCCCATCTCTCCCTGATAGAGCAGGCAATCATGATCCCGGAGCGCTTCCGGCGTCGCTGGCGTGCCATGGCGGGCGAGATAGTCAGGAGCCGCGGCGGCCACATAGTGCATTGGCGCCAGCGGCCGGGCAATCAGGGAAGAGTCGGCCAGTTGCCCCACGCGAAAGGTAATGTCGCTGCCTTCGCGCACCGGGTCGGTCAGCGCATCGGTGAGCAGCAGCTCGGCGCGCACGTTCGGGTGGCGCTGATGGAAACCACGCAGCAGCGGCACGACCTGATGGCGGCCGAAGGCCACCGGGCTGTTGATATGCAGGGTGCCCGACGGTGCCTGCGCCGGGCTCTTGAGCGCCTCGGTGGCCTGGTCGAGCTGCTCGAGCGTACCGCGAATCTGCTCGTAGTACTGCCGGCCCGCCTCGGTCAGCGCCACCGCCCGGGTGTGGCGATAGAGCAGCCGAATACCAAGACTTTTCTCCAGCGCGCCGACCTGGCGCGACACGGAAGACACCGCCATATGAAAATGCCTCGCGGCCGCCGTGAAGCTGCCGGTCGCTGCGACCCGCTCGAACGTTCGTAACGCATTGAGATCCATCATGTTGCACCTGATGCAATAATCATTTGCATAATGTTCGATTTCGGCAACGACGCGCAAGGATCATAATGCCTGGCATCATTTGATGAACAAGGGAGTCTCATCATGCAAAAAGGTGTCGCACTGGTCGTCGGTGCCACGGGCATTACCGGCGGAAACCTGGCCTCTTATCTGGTTGCCAGCGGCTGGACCGTTTACGGTCTGTCGCGTCAGGCCACCGGCAAGGACGGCGTGATTCCGGTCTCTGCAAACCTGCTGGATGCCGATGCGACCGCACAGGCGCTCAAGGGCCTGCCGATCAGCCATGTCTTCTATTGCACGTGGACCAAACGTGACAGCGAACAGGAAAACGTCGAAGCCAATGGCGCGATGATGAATAACCTGTTTGCCGCGCTGGATCCGGAAAAGCTCGAGCATGCGGCATTGGTCACCGGCACCAAGCAGTATCTGGGCTCCTTTGAAAGCTATGGCAGCGGCAAGGTTGAAACGCCGTTTCGCGAGTCCGCACCGCGCGTACCGGGGGAAAACTTCTACTACACGCTGGAAGACATCCTGATCGAAGCTGCTGGCAAATACGGCTTTGCCTGGAATGTGCACCGCCCGCATACCGTCATCGGTCATGCCCGTGGCAATGCCATGAACATGGGCACCACGCTTGGCGTTTACGCCTCGATCTGCAAGGCCACCGGTCGTCCGTTCGTCTTCCCGGGCTCGCAGCTTCAGTGGAACGCGCTGACCGACATGACCGATGCGCTGCTTTTGGCCCGCCAGATGGAATGGGCATCCCTGACAACCGGTGCGCATAATCAGGCGTTCAACACGGTCAACGGTGATACTTTCCGCTGGCGTCGCATGTGGCAGGAAATCGGCGAGTTCTTCGGCCTTGAAGTGGCAGACTGCCCCGAAACGCCGCAGCCGCTGGAAGAGCAGATGGCTGGTCTTGAGCCCGAGTGGGAAAGGATTGCCGAGCAGCACGGTCTGGTCGAATCGGACGTGACGAAGCTGGCGTCCTGGTGGCACACCGATGCTGATCTTGGCCGCGAGCAGGAGTGCGTGAACGACATCGTCAAATGCCGTGACTTCGGCTTTGATGAGTTTCGCGAGACGCGTGCGGCCTTTTTCGACCTCTTTACCCGCCTGCGCGCCGAAAAGGTCATTCCGTAAACCGGTAGCGCCTCGCGCAATCAAAAGCCCGCCACTCGATATGAGTGGCGGGCTTTTTTGTTGGGCTGGGAGTCCGATGACGATGCATCACTATCGTCAACCCTTTTACACCAGCATGCCTTCGATACCAGGTTATCCCAACAGCTGCGGGTTGAGATGCCAGGTGCTCCAGGTGAGGGCAGTAGCAAGGCTCACCCAGGCGAGATAGGGCACCAGCAGGGCGCCCGCGAGTGGTCTGATGCGCCAGAAAGCGATTAGCGTGGCAAGAATCAAAAGCCACAACACGACCGTGCCGGCAAAGGCAACCGCGCCCAGGTGCCAGACAAAATAGAGCCAGCTCCAGAGCGCATTGAGGGCCAGTTGAACGACAAACAGCGTCAGGGCCGGGCGCACGTTCCGAGTGGGTTTTTCACGCCAGACAAGCCATGCGGCAATCCCCATCAGGGTATATAGCGTGGTCCATACCGGACCGAAGGCGCCGGCCGGTGGTGCCCAAGAGGGCTGCTGCAACTGCTGATAAAACGATGCGGCGTCAACGGAGGCCACAGCCCCGATGGCGGCGGCGATAAAGGCCAGCAACAGCCAGCCGGCAAGCCCCATGTACTGTTGACGGTGAGTCAGTGACTTCATGCCATGTCTCTTTTTTCAAAGTCTGTTGTAAGCGTCTGCTTTTTAGCTGAAAGCGTTGGCGAGCCCATCGACGCTGCGGGGTCTGCCTATCCTACACAATAGCGCTCGCGACGGGGTGTGACAGTGGGGCAGGATGCCCCATGAATGTATTCACTCACAGGAGACACCATGCAGATTGCGATCATGGGCGCCGGTGCGGTCGGCAGTTATTACGGGGCGCTTCTGGCGCGTGCCGGACATACGGTCGCGCTGATCGGTCGTGCGGCCCACGTCGAGGCGGTACAGTCCAAAGGACTGATACTGGAAACGGCGTCAGGGTGCGAAACGCTTGAGGTGACCGCCAGTCAGGAAGTGTGTGCCCTGAAGGACGCCGAGCTGGTGTTGTTTTGCGTTAAATCCACCGACACCGAAACGGCCGGAGCATCGATGGCGTCGGCGCTGTCGGAGACTGCCGTGGTGATGAGCCTGCAAAACGGGGTGGATAATGCCGACCGCCTTGCCGAAATGCTGGGTCGGGAGGTCATTCCGGTGGTGGTGTATGCCGCAGTGTCCATGGCGGGGTCGGGGCATGTGCGCCATCACGGCGGCGGTGAACTTGCGCTGGGATCATCAGACGTGGGCGCATCACTGGTAGCGCTGTTTCAGGAGGCCGGCATGTCAGCGACGGTGGCGGATAACGTGACCGACATGCTGTGGACGAAGCTGGTTATCAACTGTGCGTGGAATGCGGTATCGGCCATTACCCAACAACCCTATGGGGCATTGATGGCCATCGATGGTGTCCGGGCGCTGGTGGTAGCGGTCATGGGCGAGTGTCAGATTGTGGCGCAGGCCTGTGGCGTTATTCTGCCCGATGACATGGAGCGCTCAACCCTTGCGATCGCTGAAGTCATGTCCGCTCAGCGTTCCTCGACGGCACAGGATCTCGCCCGCGCGCGCCAAAGCGAGATCGAGCATCTCAATGGCTTTATTGTGCGGCAGGCAAGGTGTCATGGCATCGAGACACCCATCAATCACACCTTGCTGGTACTGGTCCGTGCGTTGGAGCAGGGCCGTCACCGTTGTGATCTCCCTTCTGACTGATATGCGCTTTTTCTGATATCGGCGGCCAATGCCCATAGAAGTGGGCATTGCACTTTGGTCCCGATATCGACCAAAGCCGCGCTCTCTGATGGTACGGCGCGTTGTACAGTCCACTGAACGATGTTCAATCCACTGGACGACCGCTGGTTTTCGGAGCGCAGCATGACCCAAGAGAAGCTGAAAGTGGCGGTGGCAACACCGCTGAGCGAAGCGCTGTGCGCACTGATAGAGTCAAGGGTGCCCGAGATCGAGCTTCTGCGCGATCAGTCGCTGCTGCCGCCCATGCGCCACCCGGCCGACTTTGCCGGCGACCCGGCATTCAAGCGTACGCCGGAGGAGGAAGCGCGCTTTGACGCGATGCTCAATGAGGCGGATGTGCTTTACGGCATTCCGGATGTCGATCCGAAGCGCCTGGCGAAAATCGTCGAAACCAATCCGAAGCTGCGCTGGGTGCATGTGATGGCTGCCGGCGGCGGCGGGCAGGTCAAGGCCGCAGGTCTTTCTGCTGATGCCCTGGAGCGGGTGATGTTTACCACCTCCGCCGGCGTACATGGTGGGCCATTGGCAGAGTACGCCGTGTTTGGCGTGCTGGCCGGGGCCAAGCAGCTGCCACGCATCGTGGCTCAGCAGCGCGACCATGACTGGAGCGATCGCTGGATGATGGGGCAGATCAGCGAGCAACAGGTGCTGATTCTGGGGCTCGGCGGCATCGGTCGCGAGGTGGCGCGCCGGCTATCGTTGCTGGATATGCATGTGCTGGGTGTTTCTCGCCAGCAGCGCATGGTGCCTCATGTCGACGAAATTATCCCTCCGTCACAGCTGCGTGATCACGTGCACCGCGCAGATGCGATCGTCATTGCATTGCCGGGTACGGATGCCACCGAAGGGCTGATCGATGCCGAGCTGCTGGCAGCAATGAAGCCCGGTGTCACCATCGTTAATGTGGGCCGAGGCACGGTGATTGACGAGCCTGCCCTGATCGAGGCCCTCAAGCGTCAACATATCGGTCTGGCGGTACTGGACGTCACGGCCAGGGAGCCGCTGGATCGCGATTCCCCCCTGTGGGACCTGCCCAATGTACTACTGACCCCTCACACCGCGGCGCTTAGCGAGTCGGAGGATCGGCTGATTGCCGAATTCTTCGCCGATAACGCTCGTCGTTACCTCAATGGCGAGGCGCTTAGAAACCGTGTCGACACCGTTGAGTTCTACTGATGAGCGCCCCGGCCGTCACCCGGGCCCTGCGCGTGCTGGCGCTGCTGGAGGCGGCTGGTGGCGAGACACTGGGCGTGAGTGAAATGGCGCGCCAGTTGGGGGTGGCGCGCTCATCACTGTTCAACGTCTGCCTGGCGCTGGAGGCCGAGGGCGTGGTTCAGCGCAGCGACGGCGGCTATCGGCTGGGGCGCCGGCTGGTCGAGCTGGGCGGTGCGTATCTGCGCACGGTGGACCCGGTCCAGGCGTTCTATCAGGCCTGCAGCGATACCTCCTTTCTGCATGATGAAATCTGTCAGCTGGCAGTGCTCGACGGCACGGAGGTGCTTTACCTCGCCGCACACGCCGGGCGATTGCCGCTTCGAATGACGGCCAGCATCGGCAGTCGCTTTCCGGCCTCGATCACGGCAGTGGGCAATGCGTTGCTGGCCCAGCTGGACGATGACGAGCTCCGGGCGCGCTTTGAAAACCCGGCCACACGCCCGAGCTGGACGGCCGATTCGACGACCGATCTTGAGGCACTGATCGACAAGATTCGTGTTGTGCGTTCGCGCGGTTTTGCGCTGGACAAGGGAGAGGTGTTTCCGGGTATTCGGGGATTGGCGGTTGCGGTGGCCCCCCAGTACAGCGGTGAACAGGCCTATGCCGTCGGTGCCTCACTGCTGGAGGTGTACTGCAATGTCCATATCGAACAACAGGCCATCGAGGCGCTATCTGCCATGGCCGACCATATCGCCAATCCAATGAATCTGGGCAAGGGTAGTGCCAGCGTCGGTGCCTGACGCTTGGCGGTGATCGCCACTTTAAAAGGGGGAAAGGGCATGCGAAAGGGTGATGATACGGGATCGACCATGCGGGTCGGCATGATCGGGCTTGGGAGCATGGGCATGCCAATGGCGCGCAATCTGCTGGCGGCAGGCGTTGCCCAGCAGGTGAGCGTGTTTGGCCGCTCACCTGACAAGCTCACACCGGCGCTGGAGGCCGGTGCCGAGCGTTGTGATACGCCCAGGGCACTGGCGGCGCAAAGCGATGTGTTGATCACGGTCCTGCCGGATCTGCCCCAGCTCGAGGCGCTGATCGATGGCGATGATGGGCTGCTGGCGGGGCTTTCCGGGACACTGGTGCTGGTGATCTGCTCAACCTCATCGCCTGAGGGGGTGCGCGCGCTGGCCCGTCGCCTTGATGAGCAAAGTGAGGGGCAGATTCGGGTGCTGGATGCACCGTTGTCCGGCGGCACGGATGGTGCCGAGGCCGGCCGGTTATCCATCATGGTGGGCGGCGAACATGACGATCTTGAGCGGGCGCGCCCGGTACTGGAGACCATGGGGATACCCGTTCTGCTGGGGCCGCTGGGGGCCGGTGAAGTGGCCAAGGCCTGCAATCAGATGGTAGTGGCCGCCACCATGGTGGCGCTTTCCGAGGCGACGGTGATTGCCGAGCGCGCAGGCCTGGATGTCGAAAAATTGCTGGGCTGTCTGGGCGGCGGTTATGCCGGCGGGCGCTTTCTGGAATCACGCAAGCAGCGCCTGATCGACAAGGATTACACGCCTTCCGGCATTGCTCGCTACATGATCAAGGATCTGGGGTTCGCGCGTGATGAGGCCGCGCAGCAGCAGGTCACGACGCCTCAACTTTCAACGCTTTTGACCCTGTATCAGGACCTGGGCGCGCGCGGGCTGGGCGAGCTTGATCTGACCGTGACGCAGCGCTACATCGCCGAGCTGGACCAGGCGCCCGACAGCGCATCGAGATCATCAGAGAGCACGTGAGTCACACCATGATGTGATGCAAGGGGGCAGAGGAACAGGGAACTATCGGAGCGGCGGCCCATCGGGCCAGTGGGAGGGGACAATGACCATGTTTCGTGGGATATGGCGCAGCATCGAATGGCTGATTGTGGCCCTGATGACCGCCATGATGGTGCTGGTGTTTTTCAACGTGGTACTGCGTTACGGCTTTTCCTCGGGGCTGCGCTCCGGCATTGAGCTGTCGAGGCTCGGGTTTGTCTGGGTTGTGATGCTGGGAGCCTCTCTGTGTTTAAAGGATGGCGAACACCTGGCGGTAGCGGAGTTCTTTGATCGCCTGCCGGCCATGGTGCGCTCCATTATCGCGCGCCTTTTGTGGATCGTGATTCTGGGGGCTTCGATCATGCTGGTCATGGGCTGCTGGAAACAGACGCTGGCCAACTGGCAAAACATCTCGCCGCTGACCGGGCTGCCGACGGCGCTTTTCTATCTGGCCGGCGTGGTGGCCGGAAGCCTGATGAGTATCACCTCGCTGATCGGGCTGCTGCGCCCGGGGCCCGGGCGGGCGCCGGGAGAGCAGGGCGGCGAGGGACATTCGCTGGCGGTTGATGAGGCCACATCTTCTTCCAACGGGGAGCACCGCTCATGACGCTGGCACTGTTTCTGGGGGTACTGATCGGGGCAATTCTGCTGCGTCTGCCGGTGGCCTTTGCGCTACTGCTGGCGGCCGGAGCGCTGATGCTCAACCTTGGCATGTTCAGCGCCGACATTCTGTCGCAGTCGATGATCAACGGCGTGGACAACTTTGCGCTGCTGGCGATTCCCTTTTTCATGATCGCAGGCGAAGTGATGGCGGTTGGCGGGCTGTCCGACCGGATCGTGAAACTGGCCATGACCTTGGTCGGGCACTGGCGTGGCGGGCTGGGTTATGTGGCCATTCTGACCTCGCTTTTGCTGGCAGGGCTTTCGGGGTCGGCCGTAGCAGATGCCGCCGCACTGGTCAGTATTCTCTATCCAATGATGCGTAAAAGCGGTTATCCGGCGTTTCGTTCGGTGGGGCTACTGGCCGCCGGCGGCATTATTGCGCCGGTCATTCCGCCCTCATTACCGCTGATCATCCTGGGGGTGGCAGGCAATATCTCGATTGCCAAGCTCTTTATCGGCGGCATCGTGCCCGGGCTATTGATGGGGCTGGCGCTAATGGTGACCTGGCGTTTCATGATGCGTAAATCCGATCTTGAACCTCAGCCAAAGGCCAGCCGGGCGGAACGACTCAAGGCGCTCAAGGAGAGCGTCTGGGCACTGCTGTTACCGGTCATCATCATCGTCGGCATCCGTTTTGGGGTCTTTACCCCGACGGAAGCCGCCGTGGTGGCCGCGGTCTATGCCATTTTCGTCTCGACCGTGATCTATCGCGAAATGAGCCTGGCCAAACTGGCACAGGTATTGAAAAGTGCCGGCCGCTCGACGGCGCTGGTGATGTTTCTGGTCGGTGCGGCGATGGTGGCCTCCTGGGTCATTACCATCGCGCAGCTGCCGCAACAGCTCGCCGAACTGCTGGGTCCGCTGGTCGACAATCCAAGGCTTTTGATGGCCGCCATTATGGTGGTGGTGCTGCTGGTAGGCATGGTGATGGATCTGGCGCCGGCGATTCTGATTCTGGTGCCCCTGTTCATGCCGCTGGTACGCGAGGCGGGGATCGATCCGATCTACTTTGGCCTGATGTTTGTCATCAACTGCTGTATCGGCCTGATCACACCGCCGGTGGGCACCGTGCTCAACGTGGTCTGTGGCATCAGTAAAACGACAATGAGTGAGGCCGTACGCGGCGTTTACCCCTTTGTTCTGGTGTATATCGCACTGCTGGCGCTGTTCGTGCTGATACCCCAGATCATTACCGTGCCGATGCACTGGCTGATCGGCTGATCTTCAAGGAGCAATAACATGAAAAAATGCCTGTTCGGTACGACTCTGGGTGCCACAACGATTGCAACGACGGCCGCAGCGCTGCTGTTGGCCATGTCCGTGTCCAGCAGCGCTCTGGCAGCCACGACGCTGCGCTTTGCTCATCCCACGCCGCAAAGCGATCTGCAGCACAAGCTGGCCGAGAAGTTCAAGGAGGAAGTCGAGGCCCAGAGCAATGGTGACCTCAAGGTACAGATCTTTCCCAACGGTCAGCTCGGTAACGATGCACAGATGATCGATGGGGCCCGCTCCGGGATCATCGACATTACGCTTTCGGGACTGACCAACTTTACCGGTATGGTGCCGGAGGCCGGTGCCTTTGAACTGCCGTTCATGTTTGCCGACAGTGCAGCCGCCTATAAGGCGCTGGACGGTGACGCGGGCAATGAGGTGATGAGCAAGCTGCCGGCACTTGGCCTCAAGGGGTTGGCCTTCCCGGAAAACGGTTTCCGCGAGATCACCAACAACCGTGGGCCGATTCGTGAGCCGAAGGATCTGGAAGGTCTGCGCATGCGGGTCAACAACTCCATCACGCTCAACAACATGTTTGAGCTTCTGGGCGCCAACCCGCAGCAGCTGCCGGTGGCCGAACTCTATACGGCGCTTGAGACCGGCGTGGTGGATGCCCAGGACCATCCGCTGGGTATCGTGGTGTCGTTTAACTTCAACGAAGTGCAGAAGTATCTCTCCATTACCAATCACGCCTACTCGGCGCTGCTGATGGTCATGAACCAGAAGCGCTTTGACAGCCTGACACCCGAGCAGCAGCAGATTGTTGAAAAAGCCGCGGCAGATGCCACCGCCATGCAGCGACAGATGAACACCGAACAGACCGAGTCGATGATCACAACGCTTGAAGAGGAGGGCATGAAGGTCAATCGCGATGTTGATACCGCGGCTTTCCAGAAGGCCATTCAGCCGGTCTGGAAAACCTTCATCGATGACAATGGTGACGAGATGATCAAGGCGATTCAGGCGACCTCTGAAGGCAACAGTCAGTCCTGATCCAGGACAACTCTCTGCCGGGTCCAGGCCCGGCAGAGGGAGGAGCTATTCGCCGAACAGGGTAGCCAGAATACGCCGACTGCCGCCGTTTTCCCGGTGTTCACCGAGCCAGATGCCCTGCCAGGTGCCAGTAGCCAGCCGGCCGTTGTCGATGGCCAGCGTCAGTTCGGTTCCCATCAGGCTTGCCTTGATATGAGCGGGCATGTCATCCGGACCTTCAAGGGTATGGCGGAAGTAAGGCAGATCGCCCGGTACGCGGTCGCGGAAAAAGGCCTCCATGTCATGTCGCACGTCCGGGTCGGCGTTTTCGTTGAGCGTCAATGACGCCGAGGTGTGCAGCATCTGCAGGTGCAAAAGCCCGGTGGAAATCTCCTTCATCTGGCTCAGAGCACCGGTAATGTCGCTGGTGATCAGGTGAAAGCCGCGCGTGTAGGGCTTGAGGGTAATCTGCTGGCGGTACCACATGGGCGGTTACTCCCTGATGAATGGGTTGATGATAAAAGGGTAGATGAGCGTGCCGTTGGCGTCTCGTGCAGGAACCAGTCGCTGACCGAAGGAAAATGAATATCAAAAAAACCTGAAGGACCAGGGCATCTTGAGGCCGTCAGCACTTTGCCCCCGGACCTGACTGACCTTTGCGAGGGAATGTGTCATGGCTGATGAGCGTCGAGAAGATCACGAGACCGTCTACTGGCCCATGGGGCCTTTCAAGGTACGCCTGCCTTTCATCCATTACCGCTTTGAATGGCCCGATTACTGTCAGGGACTTTTGATGTGTGCCGTCGACCTGGCAGCGATTCCATTGATGACCGAGCTTCTCGGTATGCCGTTCGAGGTGGCGCTGGCGGTTGTTTTGCTTAACGGCTTTCTGTATCTGACCCACCACCTGCTGGGTGACCCGGTGGTCCCTGGCTGGATCACACCGGCCATTCCACTGGTCATGGCGTGGTGTCAGACCTTTCCTGAAGGTACCGAGCGTATTCATGCCCTGATTGCCTTTCAGATGACGCTGGGGCTTTTCTCGATCGCGCTGGGCGTTTCCGGACTGTCTCATCGGGTCGTGCAGCTGGTGCCTTCGGCACTCAAGGCCGGTGTCATCATTGGTGCCGGTATCGCGGCTGTCATCACGGTATTCCAGGTGGGCGGGCGCTTTGACAGCTTTCCCTGGACGATTTCAATTGCGATCGGGGCGGCTTTTTACCTGCTGTTCTCACGTCATTTTACCCGGCTTAAAACCCGCAATACCTTTTGGGCGACGTTTGGCAAGCTGGGGATTTTTCCGATTATTGCGCTGGCCGTGGTGATTGCACCGCTATTTGGTGAGGCATCCTGGCCGCAAATCGAGTGGGGGATCACATCGCCTGATTTTGCAGGCCTTTGGCAGAACTACACGTTATTTGGTCTTGGCTGGCCGCCGCTGATGGTGTTCGTTCAATCCCTGCCGGTGGTGCTGGCCACCTATATTGTGGTGTTCGGAGATGTGCTGCAGGGCAAGGCGTTGCTTGATGAAGCTGATGCGACCCGTCCGGATGAGAAAGTCGAATATGCACCCAACCGCGCGCACATGATTTTTGGTGGACGCAATGCGGTCATGAGTGTGATCGGTCCGGATATTGCCATGTGTGGCCCGCTCTGGGCGGCCATGCACGTGGTCATTGTTGAACGCTTCAAGGAAGGCCGAAAGGCGATGGGTTCCATTTTTGGTGGTGCCGGTTCATTTCGATGGGGGACCAATACCGGCTTGCTGCTGATGCCCATTGTGAGTCTGGTGCAGCCCATTCTGGGCGTGGCGCTGGCACTGACGTTACTGATTCAGGGCTACGTCAGCGTGCGGGTGGGCATCATGGCAGCTCGCAGTCAGAGAGATCTTGGCATTGCGGGTATCGTGGCTGCAGTGCTGGCGACGCGAGGCGCTGCCTGGGCCTTTGCCGTAGGCGTTATTCTATGCCTGCTCATCTATGGTCGACGATTTTTCAGCGGTGAGGATGATCATACCTTCAACAACGATCACTAGTCGGCGATAAGACTACGCTTTGAATGTCGCACTTGTTGCAGACGGCATGAAATTGATACAGGGAGAACTGCCATGAAAACACGGGCCGCCGTGCTACGCGAAATGCAAAAGCCTCGTCCTTATGGGACGTCAAAACCGCTTTCGATCGAAGAGGTCACCCTTGATCCGCCCGGTCGAGGCGAAGTGCTGGTGCGCATCCGCGCTGCGGGCCTGTGTCACTCCGATCTGTCAACGATCAACGGTAATCGTCCAAGACCACTGCCGATGGTACTCGGCCATGAGGCGGCAGGAGAAGTGGTTGAAATCGGCGAGGGGATTGATGATCTCCATGTAGGGGATCATGTGGTGTTTTCCTTTGCACCCAATTGTGGCACCTGCGCCTTTTGCCTTTCCGGCGAGGCGGCACTGTGTCAGCCGGGGGCGGCGGCCAATGCTGGCGGACATTTGCTGGGCGGCGGCATGCGGCTTCATCGCGGTGAGGAGACGGTTTATCACCATATCGGGGTGTCCGGGTTTGCCGGGCATGCCGTTGCCTCCCGGCGCTCATTGACGCGCATTGATTCGAGCCTGCCGTTTCACATTGCGGCGCTGTTCGGCTGCGCCGTGCTGACCGGGGTGGGAGCAGTCGTGCATACCGGTGGTCTCAAGCTGGGTCAGTCGGTGCTGGTGGTCGGCCTGGGTGGCGTGGGGCTGGCTGCAGTGCTGGGCGCGCTGGGCGGTGGTGCGCGTCAGGTGATCGCGGCGGATATCGATGCCGACAAGCTTGAAACGGCCAGGGCCATGGGGGCAACGCATGTCGTGAACAGCGGTGATGACAATGCCATCGAGCAGGTGCGCGAGATCAGTGGTGGTGGGGTGGATCTGGCCACCGAGTTCGCCGGTGTGGCATCGGCGCTGGAATTTGCCTTCGAGTGTACTCGCCGCGGCGGGACAACGGTGACCTCAGGGCTACCTCATCCCGATGTGCGACTGGCCATCAGTCCCACACGCCTGGTGGCCGAGCAGCGCACGCTCAAGGGATCGTATCTGGGCGGGCATGTTCCTTCACTGGATGTGCCGGGGTACATCGCGCTCTATCAGGCCGGACGCCTGCCGGTAGACCGGCTTTTGACCCATCGCCTCGGGCTTGAAGAGATCAACGAAGGTTTTGAGCGGCTGGCTGCGGGGCAGGCCATTCGTCAGGTCATCGATCTGTAACCACCGTCGGGTCTGCTTGAGGGTGTCAGAACGGGTGAGAATGGCCCGGGGCTGCTAATCTGAAAGGCGTCTTTCGGCACTTTCGTTTATTTATCAGCAGGAGAAGATCATGGGTCAGACCCGTATCGAAAAGGACAGCATGGGCGAGCTGGAAGTGCCGGTCGAGGCGCTTTACGGCGCGCAGACCCAGCGGGCGATCAATAACTTTCCGGTTAGCGGGCATCCCATGCCGGCGTCTTTCATTGCGGCCGTGGCAAGGCTCAAGCGGGCTGCCGCCGAAGTTAACATGGATCTTGGACTGCTGGATGAAGGGCGCGCGCTGTCAATCGTCAAGGCTGCCGATGCCATCATCCGTGGCGAGCATGTTGATCAGTTCCCGATCGATATTTATCAGACCGGGTCGGGCACCTCGACCAATATGAATGTCAACGAGGTGATCTCGCACCTGGCTTCGAGAGATGATCTCGAGATTGGCCCCAACGATCATGTGAACATGGGGCAAAGCAGCAACGACACCATCCCGACGGCACTGCATGTTTCGATTGCGATGGAGCTCAACGAGCGGCTGCTGCCGACCCTGCGGTATCTGCAAAAGACCATCGAAGACAAGGCCGCGACACTTGACGACGTGGTCAAGACCGGTCGCACCCATCTGATGGATGCCATGCCGGTCCGTATGAGTCAGGAGCTCGGCGGCTGGGCCAATCAGGTCGAGCAGTCCATCGAGCGTCTTGAAAATGGGCTGACACGGATGCTGCGACTGGCGCAGGGCGGCACCGCCGTGGGCAGTGGCATCAATGCCCATCCGGAGTTTGCCGAGCGCTTTGCCAAACGCCTCTCCGAGCAGACCGGACTGGCCTTTACGCCAGCGGACAGTTTCTTTGCGGCGCTGGGCTCGCAGGATGCCACCGTAGAGATGTCCGGTCATCTCAAGGCCTATGCCTGTGCGCTGATGAAAATCAGCAACGATTTGCGCTGGATGAATTCGGGCCCGCTGGCCGGTCTGGGCGAAATCGAGCTGGAAGCCCTGCAGCCGGGCAGCTCGATCATGCCAGGCAAGGTTAATCCGGTCATTCCCGAGGCTGCGGCACAGGTAGCCGCACAGGTCATTGGTAACGATGCTGCGGTCACCGTGGGTGGTCAGTCAGGCAACTTTCAGCTGAACGTCATGCTGCCGCTGATGGCGCACAACGTGTTGAGCTCGATATCACTTTTGAACAATGTCTCTCTGCTGATGGCGGACAAGGCGATCAGTAGTTTCAACGTTCGTCGTGACAACATTGAATCACCACTGGCGCGCAATCCGGTGCTGGTGACGGCGCTCAACCCGGTGATTGGCTATAACGAGGCGGCGCGTGTGGCCAAGAAGGCCTATCAGGAAGGTCGACCGATCATTGAGGTAGCAGAAGAAGAGACCGAGCTCTCGCGCGAGGAGCTCAAGCGCTACCTTGACCCGGCCCAGCTGACCCGCGGCGGCATTCAGGAATAAACACCCACGCCAGCATCTGTCATCAAAAAAGGGCCCCGATGGGCCCTTTTTATATCCGGACTTTCACGCGGTGCATAGCGTATGAAAGTCCGAGTTTAATGTGCCAGCAGGTGATCCGGTGACGGCGTACCGACCGGCTCATTCATGTCGTTGGCACCGGCATTGTCCATGCGTCCGGTGACGTATTCCTGCAGGCGCTTGCGCTGAGGCTCGTCGAGACGCACATCCATTTTGGTGCGACGCCACAGGATATCGTCTGCCTGAGTGGCCCATTCGTGGTCGATCAGGTAGTCCACCTCGGCACGGGTGAGCCCAGCGCCGAAGTCCTCTCCAAGTCCGGCCTCGTCGGTGACGCCCGCCAGAAACTTTTCGCACAGCGTGCCGTAGCTCGAGGCAAAGCGGGTCGCGCGCTGCTTGCCCAGAAACGGATACTGCGCCAGTAGTTTGCGGGTATAGCCTTCGCGGGAATCAATATCACCACCCGGCAGGACTCGCTTGTCGGTCCAGGGCTTGCCCATGTTCGGGAACCAGGGCTCGATCTTTTCCATGGCCGATTCCGACAGGCGACGGAAGGTGGTGATCTTGCCCCCGAAGACCGACAGCATCGGTGCACCGTTGTCATCCAGCGAGAGCGTGTAATCACGCGTCATCGCGGAGGGGTCATCCGACTCGTCGTCACACAGCGGGCGTACGCCGGAGTAGCTGGTAACCACGTCATCGCGGGTCAGCTGCTCCTTGAAGTGAGCATTGACAACATTGAGGATGTAGTCGGTCTCTTCATCGCTGATCGTGATGTGGGTCGGATCACCTTCATAGTTCTGGTCGGTCGTACCGATCAGGCTGTAATCATTTTGCCAGGGCAGGACAAATACGATGCGCTTGTCTTCGTTTTGCAGGATAAAGGCGCGATCATCACCGTTGATGCGGCGGGTGATGATATGGCTGCCCTTGATCATGTTGATGCCGTAGCGTGACTTGCGCTGGGTGCTGCCCTTGATGAAGGATTCTACCCATGGCCCGGCGGCATTGATCAGGGCCCTGGCACGACGCACCATCTGTTCGCCGGTACGGGTGTTTTCCAGCGTGATCTCCCAGATACCATCCTTTTCGATGGCGTTGACACAGCGAGTGCGTACGAGGATCTCGCCACCCTGTTCCTGTGCCTGCAGGGCATTGAGGACCACCAGACGCGCATCGTCGACCCAGCAGTCGGAGTATTCAAAGCCCTTCTTGATGTCGGGTTTGAGCGCACTTGAGCTGTCAAATTTCAGCGACTTCGAACCGGGCAGGGTGGCGCGTGGGCTCAGGTGGTCATACAGGAAAAGACCAGCGCGCAGCATCCAGGCCGGGCGCAGATGCTGGCGGTGCGGCAGGATAAAGCGCAGCGGCCAGATAATATGCGGTGCCTTGCCAAGCAGGACTTCACGCTCGTGAAGCGCCTCGCGCACCAGACGGAACTCCTTGTGTTCCAGATAGCGCAGCCCGCCATGAATCAGCTTGCTGGAAGCCGAAGAGGTGGCACTGGCAAGGTCAGCCTGTTCACAAAGCCCGACACTGAGGCCACGGCCGGCAGCATCGTTGGCAATACCGGTGCCGTTGATGCCGCCACCGATGATGAAAAGGTCCAGAACAGGGGTGTCCATTGCGGAAGTCTTGTCGGAAGTCATGCGCCTGCCTTGCGCGTCTGCGCCGGATTAGGGAGTTGGAATCGAGGTAACCATACCATCACAAATGTTCGAATATGAACATATGCCATGTTCAAAAGAACATCAAGTGATCGTTGATGGGCTGATGCAATCGGCATGATCAGCGTTTTGCTCGATGAATGGCTCCCCGTCAGGGACAGATGTTGAGTGTGATGCTTTGCTCGCTGAGCAGACGGCAGATGCTTTCGGGCGGTTCCTGATCGGTAAACAGGGCGTGAATCTGATTGAGATGGCCCAGCCGAACCACGGCATTGCGGGAAAATTTGGAGTGATCGGCAGCCAGATAAACCTGCCGCGAATTGCTAATGATGGCCTGTGCGACCCTGACTTCCTGATAGTCAAAATCGAGCAGCGCCCCATCTGCGTCAATACTGCTGATGCCTATGATGCCGAAATCGACCTTGAACTGATTGATGAAGTCCACCGTGGCCTCACCAATGATGCCGCCATCTCTTGAGCGCACGCTGCCGCCGGCCACAATGACGTTGAAGTCTTCGCGGTGTTGCAATGTGGCGGCCACGTTGAGGTTGTTGGTGATGATTTCCAGCCCCTGATGGTTAAGCAATGCCTCAGCGATCAGTTCGGTGCTGGTGCCAATATTGATGAAAAGCGAACTCTGATCCGGTATCTGCTGCGCCAGCGCTCGGGCAATGCGTGCCTTGGCATCGTGATTGATCAGCTTGCGGGCGCTATAGGCCGTGTTGACCGTGCTGGACTCCAGCAGGCCGGCGCCACCATGTACTCGTCGTATCAGTTGCTCATCGGCCAATACCTTCAGGTCGCGCCGAATCGTCTGTGGGGTGACATTGAAATGATGCGCCAGCTGTTCAATGGTCGCGTACCCCTGTCGCTTGACCATATCAATGATGATGTCGTGGCGTTCCTGCTGGGTCATGTTGTGTCCTGTAGGGAAATTTCCCGAGGCGGATTCATACCGCCAGGTTAGCCCTCTGCCACCTGCTCGGCAATAGAGGTTTCAACATCGCTTTCGTCTGAATCAAACCATGTTCGACAGGCAACAGGATTTGTTGAGTATCGCGCTTTTTCGAGCTTGTAAACCCTTTTGCAAGCCTTGTAAGACTAAGGTTTAAAGGGTATTTATTACATTTATATCAATGGCTTGTGTTGAATAATTCAGAAAGTCATAAACGGCACATCGTTTTTTTAAATGATTCCTATAGGATGCTCGAAAAACAACATCGCTGCGCTTTGCGTGTTTAAAAACCAACGTTATTCCGGGGTAAAAAAATGGGCATCATTGAAACCATCCTGGTTCATGAGATCGCTGGCACGGCTATTTTGACACTGCTGGGGTGCGGTGTGGTGGCCAACGTGTTGCTGAACAAGACCAATGGGCATGGCAGTGACGGCATCGTCATCTTCTTTGGCTGGGGGCTTGCAGTGTTCGCAGCCGTTTATGTGGCCTACGACACCGGCGCACATATCAATCCCGCCGTGACCATTGCCTTACTCATCGGGCCGGCAAAGGAATACGCTGACGGTATTCCGATCACCTTTGCCACCACGATGGCCTATTTTTTTGCCGAGTTCGTTGGAGCTTTCCTGGGCGCAGTGGCCTGCTTTCTGGCCTATAAAAAGCAGTATGACGAGACCGAAGACGCCGGTGCGATTCTGGCGACCTTCTCGACCGGGCCAACCGTCAAGTCACATGGCTGGAATATCGTGACTGAAGCCATCGGGACATTTGTACTGATCTTTGTGATCATCATGTTTGGAAACACCCCCAGCGGTCTTGGGCCTCTTGCGGTTGCGCTGCTGGTGATATCGATCGGTGCTTCGCTGGGCGGCCCTACCGGCTACGCCATCAACCCGGCGCGTGACCTTGGTCCACGTATCGCGCACGCTGTACTGCCGATCAAAAACAAGGGCAGCAACAACTGGGGCTATGCTCTGGTGCCGGTGATCGGTCCGATCATTGGCAGTACGCTGGCTGCTCTGGCTGCCCATATTTACTGAGCCATCATTCGAACCATTTCTCCGCTCGCACTACATCGAGGAGTCAATACTCATGAGTAAGCAGAAAAAGTACATTCTTGCCATCGATCAGGGGACGACCAGCTCACGCTCGATGTTGTTCGATCATGAAGGTCGTGTGGCCGGCATCGCTCAGCGTGAATTCGAGCAGATCTTTCCGCGGCCGGGCTGGGTAGAGCACAATCCGCGCGAAATCATGACCAGCGTATTGACCACGCTGGCCGAGGTGATCAATAACTCGGAAGTCGATGTCAGCGAGATTGCCTCGATCGGGATCACCAACCAGCGTGAAACCACCGTGATCTGGGATAAGAAAACCGGTCACGCCGTTTACAATGCCATCGTCTGGCAGTCGCGCCATTCGGCCGAAATCTGTGATGAGCTGCGTGAAGCGGGCCATGAAGACATGATCCGTGACAAGACCGGCCTGGTCATTGATGCCTACTTCTCGGCCACCAAGCTGAAGTGGATTTTCGATAACGTCGAAGGTGTCAGGGAAAAGGCAGAGAAGGGTGAACTGCTGTTCGGCACCATCGATACCTGGCTGGTATGGAACCTGACCGGCGGGGAAGTGCATGTCACTGATGTGAGCAACGCCTCACGCACAATGCTGTTCAACATCCGCGAGCGCAAGTGGGACCCCGAACTGCTGGAACTGTTCGGTGTGCCTGAAAGCATGCTGCCCGAAGTGAAGTCCAACAGTGAAGTGTACGGCCATGTCATGCCGAAATATCTGTTCGGACATGAAGTGCCGATCGCCGGCATGGCAGGCGATCAGAATGCTGCGCTGTTCGGTCAGGGCTGCTTCAAGCCCGGCATGGCCAAGAACACCTATGGCACGGGCTGTTTCACCCTGATGAACACGGGTACCGAAGCCACACCTTCCAGCAACGGTCTGCTGACCACCGTGGCCTGGGAAGTCGAGGGCACCATGGAGTATGCGCTGGAAGGCAGCGTCTTCGTGGCCGGCTCCGTCATCCAGTGGCTGCGTGACGGTCTGCGCATGCTGGGCAGGGCATCCGATTCGGAAGCCTACGCCGAGCGCGCCGGCAGCAATGATGGTGTTTACATGGTGCCGGCGTTTACCGGTCTGGGCGCGCCCTACTGGAACTCCAACGTACGCGGGGCGATGTTCGGCCTGACGCGAGGCACGACCAAGGAGCACTTCATTCGTGCGGCGGTCGAGTCGCTGGCCTATCAGAGTGCGGACGTCCTGCATGCGATGCAAAACGATGCCAGCATCGCGTTGACCGAGCTGCGTACCGACGGCGGTGCCATCTCCAACAACTTCCTGGCCCAGTTCCAGGCCGATATCCTGGGCGTTGATGTACTGCGCTGTGAAGTCAACGAGACCACGGCCTTGGGTGCGGCGTATCTGGCAGGTCTTGCCGTCGGTTTCTGGAAGTCTCGCGAAGAGATTGCCGAGTACTGGGCACTGGAGCGCAAGTTCGAGCCGAAGATGGGCGAGAAGCAGCGTGACGAGCTCTATGACGGCTGGAAACAGGCCGTTGAGGCGACCATGGGCTTTCGCGTCGAGTCCTGATCGTCATGCGCAAGTGTTGAAGTAATGGCCGGGCCTGCTGATCCATCAGCAGGCCCGGTTTTTTCAGGGTTTGTCCGTCATGAATCTGACAGTCGATGGGCTGGATCGCTGATGGGGTAAGGGCTGTTGAGCGTGTCCAAAAAGAGCCGTCGATTCATGCAACGGCATGTTTTATAACAATACCGTGGTCAAACGGTTGCGCTTGATCAGAAAATAAGTACAATAGCGCAGCGTTGAAACGGCATGTGCATGCCCTTGAAGCAGGACCGTAGCTCAGTTGGTTAGAGCGCCACGTTGACATCGTGGAGGTCAGCGGTTCAAATCCGCTCGGTCCTACCATTGCACTGCATGCCATTAAAAAGCGTTTCAGCGACTATTGATTGAAGGACCGTAGCTCAGTTGGTTAGAGCGCCACGTTGACATCGTGGAGGTCAGCGGTTCAAATCCGCTCGGTCCTACCAGAACATTAAAACCCCGCTTCGGCGGGGTTTTTTATTGTCCGTTTTTTATGATTGATGGTCAGCCTGACAGGTCGGGCAGATCGCTCTGTTCGATCAGTATCTGACACAGCGCTTCAATCCCCTGTTGATCTTCAACCGCAAAGCGTCCCGGCAGAGGGCTGTCAAGATCCAGTACGCCCCAGACCCGGCCTTCCTTGATCAGCGGGATGACCAGTTCCGAGCGTGACGCCGCGTCGCAGGCGATATGGCCGGGGAAGGCGTGGACGTCTTCCACGCGCTGGGTTTCACCCGTACGTGCCGCTGCACCGCAGACGCCTTCTTCAAAGCCGATAGGGTTACAGGCCGGCTGCCCCTGGAAGGGACCGAGGCGCAAAACGCGCGACTCACGCTGTAGATAAAAGCCTGCCCAGTTCAGGTCCGGCACCTGTTGAAAGATAAAGGCGGCCATCTGTGAGGTGTTGGTCACCCAGTCACGCGTATCGAGCAGGGCGCTCAGCTGGCGCCCCAGCATGACGTAGTCGGTGGTGGGTCGTGTGTCGTTCATGATCGTCTCACTACATGGATAACAAAAGGGCCGGCAAAGGCCGGCCCTGGTCAACGATATGGGGGCTTACTGATTGTTTTCCCAGCCCGCAATGGCGCCGCCCTTGAAAAGCTCATCTGCCTTGTCGACGACCTGCTGGCTCTGGAAAGCCTCTACAAGGTGCTTGACCTTCTCGCTGTTCTGGTCGCCCTGACGTACCACGATAAGGTTCACGTACGGGGAATCGCCATCCTCGACGATCAGTGCCTGATCCACAGTCATGTCGGCGGCCACCGAGTAGGTGCTGTTGATGAAGGCCATGTCGACATCCGGCAGGGCGCGCGTCAGCTGAGCGGCGTCCAGTTCACGCAGCTGGTAGTTGTGCGGGTTGCTGGTGATGTCATCCGGGGTGGCCGTCGGGCTTTTCGGGTCGCTCAGCTCAATCAGGTTTTCGCGCGCGAGCAGCAGCAGGGCGCGTGCTTCATTGGACGGGTCATTGGGCACGGCAATGGTGGCGCCTTCCGGCAGCTCGTCAATGCTTTGATACTTGTCGGAGTAGGCGCCGATCGGATAGACAAACGTTTTGCCTGCTGCGACGAAATCAAAACCGCGGTCCGACATCATGCTGTCCAGATAGGGCTGATGCTGATAGGCATTGGCATCGATGCTGCCATCATCGAGTGCGGCATTGGGAGAGACGTAATCGTTGAATTCGGTGATCTCGACGTCGAGCCCGTATTTATCCTTGGCTACTTTTGCAGCCGTCTCCATTAGTGCTGTTTCAGGGCCTGCCATGGTGCCGACACGAATCGTATTGTCATCGTCGCTCTGGCTGCCGCAGCCGGCCATCAGAACGCTTGCACTCAGTGCCAGGGCAGCGCCCAGGCCTTTCGGTGAGATTTTCATGTGCCATATCCTTGCAATGGATTCGACAGGGCGTGCTGTCGAAAGGGGTTGATGCGCCTTGCGCGGCGCCCTTGAACATCGTTGTTGTTATTTGAAAGCCGTCATTGCAGGCCCTTTCATCTAGCGATGACGGCTGCGATGCACGAAAAAGTCGCCCAGCATCTGAACGCCCTGCACCATGACCACCATGATCAGTACCGTGACCAGCATGACCATGGGGTTATAGCGGGAGTAGCCGTAGTTGTAGGCCACGGCTCCAAGCCCGCCTGCGCCGATGGCACCTGCCATGGCGCTGTAGCCGATCAGTGCGATGATGGTGATGGTGGCCGCCGTGATCAGGCCGCCACGAGCTTCCGGCAGCAATACGCGGGTAATGATCTGCCACGGCGTGGCGCCCATCGATTCCGCCGCCTCGATCAGGCCATGGGGCACTTCATTGAGGGCGCCCTCGACAAGGCGCGCGACAAAGGGAATCGCGGCGATGCTCAACGGCACCAGAGCCGCGGTCGTGCCGATGTAGGAACCGACCAGCCAGCGAGTGAAGGGCGCCAGTGCCAGCATCAGGATGATAAAGGGCACCGAGCGGCCAACATTGACGATCAGGCTGATCGCGCGGTTGAGTACCGGCATGGCCATGATGCGGTTTTCGCGAGTCACGTAGAGTGCCACGCCCATCACGATACCCAGCGCGATACCGATAAGGCCGCTGCAGATCACCAGATAGAAGGTGTCGACAACGGCCTCGAGAATGCGATCAATCATGGCGCTGGACATGGCCAAGTACCTCCGTTTGAACGTCGAGCGTGTGTAGATGGTCCATGGCAGCACCCAGGGTATCCCGGGCGCCGTCAAATTCAGCGATCATTAGTCCCAGCGTACGCCCCTGAATGTTTTCAACGCGCGCCTGCAGGATGCGAAGTCGAATGCCGAAATCCTGTTCGAGATGCGTCATCAGTTCGCTGGAGAGGGACTGCCCGCGAAAGACCAGTCGCACGACCGGTAGGCTGTGTTCGTCCGGGTGCGCTGTCATACGCTGTAAAAGCGTATTGGACGGTGCCAGCTGCAGGAAGTCGTTGAGAAATACACGGCCTTCCTCGGTGGCCGGGCGGGTGAAAAAATCGCCCACTGGGGCCGTTTCTACCAGTGCACCGCCGCTGATCAGGGCAACCTGATCGCAGATGGTTCTGACCACCTCCATTTCGTGGGTGATCAGCAAAATGGTGAGTCCCAGCCGCTGATTGATATCTCTTAACAGCGCCAGAATGGAGCTTGTGGTCTGCGGATCAAGCGCAGAGGTGGCCTCATCACACAGCAGGGCCTGTGGATTGCTGGCCAGTGCGCGGGCAATGGCGACGCGCTGTTTCTGGCCACCGGAAAGGGCTGCAGGATAGGCATTGGCCCGGTCATTAAGGCCGGTCAGCTCGAGAAGCTCGTCGATGCGCTGATCGATCTCTCGACGCGGGGTGCCAATCAGCTCAAGTGGCAGGCCAATGTTGTCCCGCACGGAGCGTGACTCAAGCAGATTGAAATGCTGAAAGATCATGCCGATGCCGTGGCGGGCCTTTCGCAGTTCGGTCTTGTTCATGGCCGTCAATTCCTGGCCGGCCACGAACACTCTGCCCCGGGTCGGGCGTTCAAGTAGATTGACGCATCGGATCAGCGTGCTTTTGCCGGCGCCGGAGACACCGATGACACCGGTGATGCTGCCGGCAGCCACTTCCAGATTGACGTCCTTGAGTGCCGTCACGGCTTTGGCGCCCTGACCATACACTCGGGTCACATTTTCAAGTCGAATCATCGGATTGGAATGTCTTAAATACAGTTGGGTCGTGTACCACCGGGCGCGTACCTGACGTGGTAAATATGATCGTCGTGAAAAGTGCGCTGGGCACAAGGCGCGCCAGTATACTTGATCCGTGGCGCTCACGCGTCATAAGTACTCGATAGTACGGCTATATGGAGGTCAATTCGGCCTTCATGAGTATATGGCGGTACAGGGCGATATGGCACGGCAGCGGATGACAGCGCCGTTGGAACAGGCGAGTATGGTCATTTCCATCCATCAAAGAGGCCATCATGTTTACCGGTATCGTACAGGGCATGGCCCGGGTTGTAGCGATCGAGCGTCTGGAAGGGCTCAATCGTCATGTCATCGACATGCCGCCGGCCATGCTGGAAGGTCTGGCGCATGGCGCCTCCGTGGCACATAACGGCTGCTGTCTGAGCGTGACAAGCATCGAGGGCTCACGTGTTGGCTTTGATCTCATGCGTGAGACGCTGGCCCTGACCAACCTTGGGGCGCTTGAGGTCAATGATTATGTGAATGTGGAGCGCGCCGCACGGCTGGGGGATGAGGTCGGCGGTCATGCCATGTCAGGGCATGTCATGTGCATGGCCACGCTCATCACACGTGAGGATGCGCCCAATAACTGTCGTCTCTGGTTCGAGCTGCCGCAGCAATGGGCAAGGTTTCTGTTCGACAAGGGCTATATCGGTGTCGATGGCATCAGTCTGACCATCGGTGAGGTGCAGGATAATCGATTTTGCGTCAATCTGATTCCCGACACGCTCGCACGAACCGTGATCGGTACTCGAGAGATCGGGGATGGCGTTAATATCGAAATCGACCCCCAGACACAGACCATTGTCGAGACAGTCGAGCGTGTTCTTGCTGCGAGAGCATGAAATTGCATGCCGATGTGGCCTGTGCGGGTCGCTTGCACGGGCGCCATTGGGTAAAATGTTCCCCGTTTATATAAAGCGACCGGCACCGTCCGGTCGTTTTGCATATGGGTCGACGAGAGATTGAACGTGGCGACAAGTATTTACGGCGACTATATCAAGTCGGTTATTCGTACCGTGAAGGATTGGCCGGAACCCGGTGTCAACTTTCGCGACATCACGCCGGTATTGCAAAACAGTGCTGCTTTCCGAAAGCTGATCGACAGCTTCGTTCACCGATATCAGGAGCTCGATATCGATGCGATTGCGGCCGTCGATGCGCGCGGTTTTATCATCGGTGCGCCGCTTGCCTATGAGCTGGGCTGCAGTTTTGTACCGGTACGCAAGAAGGGGAAACTGCCCTTCAGAACCATCAGCGAGACCTACAGCCTCGAATATGGTGAGTCGACCGTGGAACTGCATTCCGATGCGTTTCAGAAGGGCGACAGGATCCTTCTGGTGGACGATCTGATTGCCACAGGCGGCACCATGCTGGCCGCTGCCCGATTGATCGAGCGCAGTGGCGGCATCATTGTTGAAACGGCTGCCATCATTGATCTGCCCGAGCTTGGCGGTGGAGACATGATTCGTGCCGAAGGCTATAGCGTCTTTGCCGCCTGCACCTTTACCGAAGACGAATGAGCAGGGCAGACGTGTCTCCCTTGACGCACAGGATATTTCAATGAGTACCGAGCGCTACCATAACCAGTTCACGATCTCCTGGGATCGCCTCCACCGCGATGTACGCATGCTGTGTCATCAGCTGGTCGATCGCGATTTCAAGGGTATTGTGGCGGTCACTCGCGGCGGATTGATTCCGGCGGCTCTGATTGCACGTGAGCTCAACATCCGTCTGATCGATACGGTCTGCATCAAAAGCTATGAGCACATGGAGCAAAGCGGCATCAATGTGCTCAAGGGCATCGATCATGATGGTGATAGCTGGCTGCTGGTGGATGATCTGGTCGACACCGGCAAGACTGCCGGCGCCGTGCGTGAGATGCTGCCGCGTGCGCATTTCGTGACCATCTATGCCAAGCCGGAAGGGCGCCCGATGGTGGATCAGTACCTGACGGAAGTGGCACAGGACACCTGGATCCAGTTTCCCTGGGACATGGGGATTTCCTTTGTTGAGCCGCTGGTGGATCAGCTTCGTACCCGCAAGGAGTAATCATGGCCCTGCCGCTGCCCGAAAGCTGGCACCGCTACCTTGGTGATGAGGTGGATGCCCCTTATATGCAGGCGCTGAAGGCCTTTTTGCGTCATGAAAAGGATCAGCGCAAGGTGATCTATCCGGCCTCCGAGCACTGGTTTCGTGCCTTTGAACTGACGCCGCTGGAAAGCGTCAAGGTCGTGATTCTGGGGCAGGACCCCTATCATGGCCCGGGACAGGCGCATGGTCTGTGTTTCTCGGTGCGTCCGCAGGTCGCCATTCCGCCTTCCCTGGTCAATATCTACAAGGAGCTCAAAAGCGACGATGTCGACTTTGAGCCGGTGAACCACGGGTTTCTGGAAAGCTGGGCGCGTCAGGGGGTATTGCTGCTCAACAGTGTCCTGACCGTTGAGCGTGGTCAGGCAGCGTCACATCGGGGGCAGGGCTGGGAGCGTTTTACGGATCGGGCCATCGAGGTGATCAACGAGCACTGCTCTCATGTCGTGTTCCTGCTCTGGGGCAGCTATGCCCAGAAGAAGGCGGCCTTCGTTGACCGAACGAAGCATCTGGTACTGCATGCACCGCACCCATCACCGCTGGCGGCGCACCGTGGTTTCTTTGGCTGCCACCATTTTTCGCAGACCAATGCCTTTCTGACTCAAAAGGGCGAGGCGCCCATCGACTGGCGTCTGCCTGCACGTGATCAACTGCCCGACGCTTAATCAGCGTCGTGGCAATGTGTCAATATGTCCTCTATTGTCGGCACATGGATGCTTAACGTGTCTGTGTGCGCCAGAGTAGAATGGAGGACACTTGCGCTGCCCATTCAATAGGAAAGGGCAGCGATATTTTTCTATCAGGTCGTATACCCATCATGAATGTTCATACCATTGACCACCCTCTCGTCAAACACAAGCTTGGGCTGTTGCGCGGCGCCGGCATCAGCACCAAGCACTTTCGCGAGCTGGCCAACGAGCTTGCTACCCTTCTGACCTATGAGGCCACCAAGGGGCTCGAGCTGGGTGATGAAACCATCGAAGGCTGGAGTGGCAAGCCGCTCAAGGTTCAGCAGATCAAGGGCAAGAAGGTGACGGTTGTACCGATTCTGCGCGCCGGTCTTGGCATGCTCGATGGCGTCACGACGCTGCTGCCGAGCGCCCGTATCAGCGTTGTAGGGCTTTATCGCAACGAAGAGACCCTGGAGCCTGTTCCTTACTTCGAAAAGTTTGTGCAGGATCTGGATGAGCGTCTGGCGATCGTCATTGATCCCATGCTGGCCACGGGCGGTTCCATGGCAGCGACGCTTGATATGCTCAAGGCCAAGGGCTGTCGCCAGATCAAGGTCATCGTGCTGGTGGCAACGCCTGAAGGCATTGCGCGTGTCTCCCGCTCGCATCCCGAGATCGAGCTTTATACCGCGGCTGTTGATGAAGGTCTCGATAGCCATGGCTATATCGTTCCCGGGCTCGGTGATGCCGGTGACAAGCTGTTCGGAACACGCTAAAGGCCATGATGGATAACCGAGGAGGCATTACCGGTGTGGTGCTGGCTGGCGGCCAGGGCCGGCGCATGGGTGGTGTCGACAAGGGCCTGGTCGAGCTCTCTGGCCGCTCGCTGGTCAGTCACGTACTGTCCGTGATGGCACCTCAGGTGGGGCCGGTGATGATCAATGCCAACCGTCACCATGACGTTTATGCTGCGCTGGGTTATCCGGTGGTTGCCGATATCATCACCGGTAGTGCCGGGCCACTGGCGGGGTTCCATGCTGCCCTCAAGGCAGCATCAACGCCACTGGTATTGATGGTACCCTGCGATACACCGGCACTGCCTGATGCCCTTGTGGCGTCACTTCTGGCCTCCCTTGAAGGGCATGGAGTCGATATCGTTTTTGCCTGTGATCAGGAGCGCGCTCATCCCGCCATCGTGCTGTTGAAACGCCATCTTGTGGATGATCTCGAGAAATATCTGGTCGATGGGGGGCGCAAGATCGATCAATGGTATGCGCGCCACCCACATGCTTCCTGTCAATTCGATGACGAGCGCGCCTTCATCAACATTAATACACCCAATGACCGGGACGCCTTTGGGCGATGATCATGTCACAGGCTCTATCTGGCCTGATCTAAGCGCTGATCGGTAACCGTGTCGTCTTTATCAGGCAGGTACCATGACGCCGTTGAGCCTTTCCGATATTGAAACACCGCTGCTGGGGATTGCTGCCTGGAGCGGTACAGGCAAGACCACGCTGCTGGAAGCCCTGCTCCCTTCCTTGCGTGCACGCGGCCTTAACGTGGCCGTCATCAAGCACGCCCATCACGATTTTGATGTCGATGTTCCCGGCAAGGACAGCCATCGTCTGCGTCAGGCGGGTGCGGCGCCGATGCTGGTGGCTTCCGGCCGGCGTTTTGCCTTGATGATGGAAACTCCCGGGCAGGAAGAGCCCTGTCTGCCCACGCTGCTGAATCAGGTGATGACGCTGTCGCCTGATCTCGTGTTGATCGAAGGGTTCAAGCAGTGGCCGCTGCCCAAGATCGAACTGTACCGTGACGCTGTGGGCAAGTCGCTGCGGGCCTTTGATGACCCCTGGGTGCGTGCCGTGGCAACGACCGATGACGTGACATTGCCTTTAAACGTCGAACGCCTGGACCTTGATGACCATGACGCGCTGCTTGACTGGTTGATGGCGTGGCCCTCGCGTTGGCAGGCCATGGCGCAGGGGCCACGCCATGAGTGACTGCTTTGGCACCAGCGACATGCTTGTCGAGGTCAGTGACCTGCTGGCGCATATCAGGGCGGCTGCGCCAGCGCCCGTAGGCGTTGAGCGCGTACCTCTGACACAGGCCGTTGATCGGGTCCTTGCCGAATCCCTGGTAGCCACACTGGCACTGCCACGTTATACCGCCTCTGCCATGGATGGTATCGCCTTCGCTCATAAGGGGCAGGCCGGTTTCAGGTTGATTGGAGAGGCGTTGGCGGGGCATCCCTTCAAGGATCCTGTGGCAGCGGGTGAAGCTGTCTCGATTACCACGGGCGCACCACTGCCGGTCGGGTGCGATACGGTGGTCATGGCAGAAGATATTGTCATCAGCGAAGATCGGGTCGAGCTTGCCAAGCCCGAGACTGTTAGAAAGGGGCAAAACATTCGCCATGCCGGTGAAGAAATTGCCATCGGGGATCGTGTCTTCGAGCCCGGAACGCTTTTGGGGCCGGCTCAGCTTGGTATGGCGGCTTCGCTCGGCCTTTCACATATTGATGTGCACTGTCGTCCCAAAGTGGCTATTTTTTCCAGTGGCGACGAACTTCGTCGTGTCGGCGGCAGTGATGACAAGACTCCCTCTCTCTTTGATGCCAATGCCTTTAGCCTTGCAGCCTGCCTGAAGCGCTGGGGCGCAGAAGTGATCATGACGGAGATACTGCCGGACCGTCTTGAGGAGAGTGTCGCACAGCTTTCACGCGCCAGCCGACAGGCTGATCTCATTATTACGTCCGGAGGCGTATCGGCAGGTCAGGCGGATCTGATTCGTGCTGCTATCGAGCAGCTGGGTCAGGTCACCTCATGGCGTGTGGCCATGCGTCCGGGTAAGCCGATGGCTTTTGGCCATATCCAGCAGGTGCCTTTTTTCGGGCTCCCGGGTAACCCGGTGGCGGCGCTGGTGACGCTCATGCAGTTTGTGCAGCCCCTGTTTCGTCAGTTAAGTGGGTGGCATCAATGGATGCCCGTTAAATGGTGTGCTCTGTGTGAGCAGCCTCTCAAGGGACGCCGTGGGCGACTGGATCTATTGAGAGGCCGTTATCATGTTGATGCCCTTGGCGTGGCCAGAGTCAGCGTCATCAAGGAGCAGGGGTCGCACCGGCTGAGTTCACTTTACGAGGCCAACTGCCTGATAGAACTGCCCGTTGATATTGAAACCTGTGAGGCCGGCACGCCCGTGACCATACAACCGCTTGGAGAATTGATATGACATTGACTCACCTGAACGAACGGGGTGAGGCCAGCATGGTCGATGTGTCGGACAAGCAGAGCAGCCATCGTGAAGCTGTCGCCACCGGCCGTATCGTCATGCAGCCCGAGACACTGAAGCTTCTTGCCGACGGTGATATGCCCAAGGGTAATGTGCTGGCGACAGCGAGAATTGCCGGTATTCAGGCTGCCAAGCGTACTCACGAACTGATTCCGCTGTGTCATGCGTTGATGCTGTCAAAGGTTGCGGTCGATTTTGAACTCGACACGACAGAGCACTGTGTTCGAGTGAAAGCCTTCTGTCGTCTGGAAGGGCGTACCGGGGTAGAGATGGAGGCGCTCACGGCAGTTTCCGTGGCCTGTTTGACGCTTTATGACATGTGCAAGGCTGTGGATCGTGGCATGGAGATCATGGACGTGCGGCTGGATCATAAAAGCGGTGGGCGCTCGGGCGTTTGGCAAAGACAGGCCGCCCCGATGGCTGACGTCGATGCAGCAACGTCCGAGCCAGATGCTCCAGAGAGAGTGGTGGCAGTGAAGGAAAGCCCTATCGAGATACGCTTCTTTGCTGAGCTGAGAGAGCGATTGGGCGTTGAAAAATTGAGTGTTTTACCAGGGCATCTATCGTCTCCTACACTGATGGCATTAAAGGCGTGGGTAAAGTCGCAGATTGATACGCCTGAAGCGCTCGATCAGCCTCGCCTTCTATGTGCGGTTAACCATGACATGGTGCAGGGAGATGTCGCCATCAAACCCGGCGATGAAGTCGCATTTTTTCCCCCCGTCACCGGAGGCTGATCATGACGTTCAGACAGCACGCATGATTACGATACAGCATGAACCCTTCGATATCGGTGCCCTGTACAGACGTCTTTCAGATGGGTGCCACAGCACGGGGGCCGTGGTCAGTTTTGTAGGTCGGGTCAGGGATTTTAATGAATCACCCGAGGTTACGGCGCTTACCCTTGAGCATTATCCGGGTATGACCGAAAGGGCGCTGGAGGAAGTCGTTGAGCGGGCGCAACAGCGCTGGCAGATCAATGACGCCATCGTGGTTCACCGAATTGGTTACATGACACCCGGCGACGATATTGTAGCGGTGCTGGTCAGTACCGCACACCGTCACGCCGCGTTTGAAGCATGCGCATTTATCATGGATTTTTTAAAGACCAGTGCGCCCTTCTGGAAAAAAGAACATACCACCAAAGGGGATTACTGGGTCAGCGAGCGTGAAAGCGATCTGGCGTCGTTGAAGCGCTGGGAGCAACAATGAGTGAATTGATTGACGATTTTGATCGTCGCATTAAATACGTTCGCATTTCCGTCACGGACCGCTGCGATTTTCGCTGCGTCTATTGCATGAGCGAGGAAATGACCTTTCTTCCTCGCGATCAGGTGCTCTCCATTGAAGAGCTTTCGCTGGTGGCGAGGGCGTTTACCGAGCTGGGCGTGGAAAAGATTCGTCTGACCGGTGGAGAGCCCCTGGTTCGGCGCAATATTGATGAACTGGTCAGTAATATCGGGGCACTGGAAGGGCTGCGCGATTTCACCATGACCACCAATGGGGCTCAGCTAAGACGCTATGCCTCTTCGCTGCGTCAATCGGGTATGCAGCGCCTCAATATCAGTCTGGATTCTCTGGATCCGGAACGATTCAGGGAGCTTACTCGTACGGGCAATCTTGAAAAGGTTATCGACGGTATTCGTGCCGCAAAGGAGGCAGGCTTTGAGCGCATCAAACTCAATGCTGTCATTCTCAAGGGCCGAAATGATGACGAGATACTGGATCTGGTCGATTTCGCGCGTCATGAAGAGATCGATATCAGCTTTATCGAAGAAATGCCTCTGGGAAATGTTTCTGAGCATTCACGACAGGAAACCTTTTGCTCCAGCGATGAAGTGCGCTCAATAATTGAAACCCGTTATCCGCTGTTGAGTTCTGCGGAAAACACCGGGGGGCCTTCACGTTATTATCGTATGGCAGACAGTGCTTCCAGAATCGGTTTCATTTCTCCTCATAGTCACAATTTCTGTGACAGCTGCAACCGGGTGCGTGTGACCTGTGAAGGTAGACTGCTGTTGTGCCTGGGCAATGAGCATTCCACGGATCTAAGAAGCGTCATCCGTCAGTATCCGGGTGAGATAGAACCCTTGAAACAAAAAATTCGTGAGTCGATGTCTCTCAAGCCTCATCGTCACCATTTTACGACAGATGGTGACGTACAGATTGTCAGATTCATGAATATGACAGGGGGGTAGAGCAGTCTGATTTTTTGCAAAAAGGGCCAACTTGCGTTGGCCCTTTTCTTTATAGGCGATAATTGCTAACCCCTTTTCAGGGTATATACTACTCGAGGCATATGACTTTTATTTGGAGTGCTGGATATGTCGACAGAGACATTGGAAAAGATTGCTCGCAACAAAAATGTGGCAAGGGCTGCGGCACGTCAATTGAGTATGGAGCAGTTAAGCAAGCTTTCTGAAATCATTGATGAGGTCATGACGCAAAAACAGGAAGAGGAACAGAAACGCCGTCAGGAGGAGGCGAGCAAGGAACAAAAGCTCGCCGAGATCCGTGCTGCAATGACGGATGCTGGTTTGTCCGTGAATGATCTGGTCGGAAATGAACAGCCGCGAAAGCGTCGAGGCCGGCCCCCAAAGGATGCCAGCGCCTGAGCCTTTTGGGCGTTTTTAATCAGTGGCTCACAGGCACGTGTCATGTTTCCCTGTAAAAGCCGTGATGCCGACACGGCTTTTACAATGATATGGCCAACACTCGTTCAATTGTTGAGTGTTGTGTCTACAACATCAATCATGACCCTTGAAGATTGCCTGAGTTGCTCATTGAGCCAGCGATTGGCGAGCGCCTCCAGTAAGTGTGCCAGTTCTCTCGAGGAGCGGGCCGTCATCCCTTCCAATGTAATGTCTATCCAATCCCCCAGAGTGTCTTCATCCACGAAAGCCTCAATTTGACTGTCGACAAGCATTCGGCCTACACGTTGCCATTGTGCTATATCTGCCTGATAGATGACCGGAAGCACAATGACCGTGTCGTTTTGCCGACTTGAAGGCTTTCTTGCTCTTTTACGCTGGGAAATGATGACTGGAGAAAGCGTCAGGGTCTTTTCCATTGTCATGCGTTTGCCGTTCCAGCGCAGCCACTGTCCATTAACGGGAAGTATCGAGCTTTCGATACCCAGCGTCCCTGCGATTTCACAGTGGGTCTTTTGATGGTCTCTTTCCCCATGAACCGGCAAAAGGTGCGAAGGCCTGACCCACTGATACATGCTGAGCAATTCGTCCTTGCCTGGATGACCCGATGCATGAAGTCCGGGGTACACCTCATCGCTATAGACCTGGGCGCCTCTTTGCGTAAAAGCCTGCTGTAAGCGCATGACGGCCCTTTCGTTACCCGGGATAGCGCGCGATGAAAAGATGATGGAGTCCCCGGGTTCGATCTCAAGCGCCGAATGCTGATTGGCTGCCAGACGAGAAAGGGCGGCGCGAGGTTCCCCCTGACTTCCCGTGGCCAGTATCAGAATTTCCTCAGGCGGAAGATAGCCGATATCAGACAGGGGGACGATGTCTGGAAAATCCTTCAGGTATCCGAGTTCGCGACCCAGACGCACCATTTTTTCCATTGCCCTTCCCAGCAGGGCAATGCGTCGACGATGACGTCCTGCGGCTCTACCTGTCGCAAGAATGCGCGCCAGATTGCTCGCAAAGCAGCTGACAACGACTCTTCCCCTGCAGCCTTCCATGAGCTGTTCAAGAGTGGCTGCTACCTCACTTTCGCTATGTGAGTGGTTTTCTACCATGGCATTGGTAGAGTCACCCACGACAAGATCGACAGGAGCAATCCGAGCAAAGTCCTGTTCAAGGGTTTTAGCGCCCAATACAGGGTCAGGATCAATTTTCCAGTCACCAGTATGCAAAATACGATGTCGATCTACTTCAAGCAGCAGCGACACGCTTTCCGGTATGGAGTGGGAAACATTGATGCTTTGCACTGAAAAGGGGCCTGCGCTGAAATGATCACCGGGTGCGAACGTGCGGATGGCATCAGTAGCCAGGCCCTGCTCCACAAGCTTTTGACGTGCGATACCTGCTGCCAGTGGCGTTGCATATATAGGACAACCAAGGCGAGGCCAGAGCCACCCCAGGGCGCCGAGATGGTCCTCATGCCCATGAGTAATAACAATGGCTTCAGGGCGAATGCCCAATGTTGCCAGTGACGAGATATCGGGAATCTGCAGTGGGGTATCGGGAAGATCCTGACGCAAAGCCATTCCGCAATCGACGATCAGCCATCGAGACTGAAAGCCGTAAAGCATCAGGTTCATGCCGATTTCACCGCAGCCGCCAAGCGGTAGTATTTCAATCTCAGAGCGGCGACGGGGGCGAACTTGTACGCGTGTCTGATCCATGGCGGGTCCGGCGATAGTTTGATATCAACTATACGCAACGCGTCAGGTGCTCACAACGAACACTGCTCAAAAGCGTCTGAATTCGCTACAATTCCTGTCTTTGACCGAGTAGCGTGATACCGATGTCTCTTTGTCGTCTAGTGGTAACCTGTCCTGATCGTGTAGGTATTGTCGCGCGTGTTTCGTCGTTTATCGCCGAGCAGGGTGGCTCCATCACTGAAGCCAATCAACACTCTGATCTGGAAACCGGGCGCTTTTTCATGCGTTATGAAGTTGAAACCCGGAACATGAATTCTGACAGCGATGCCTTTCGCTGCGCCTTTGCAGACATTGCCGAAGAATTTGATATGCAGTGGCAATGGCGAGATGGCGCGCAAAAGCGCCGACGCTTGATGATCATGGTGTCGCGGGAGTCTCACTGTCTGGTGGATCTCCTGTATCGCTGGACGGCTGGTGAGCTTGACTGTGATATCGCTGGTGTGATTTCCAATCACGATGATATGCGCAGCATTGTCGAGTGGCACGATATCGCCTATCACCATATTCCGATCCCGGCTGCTGACAAGACCCCTGCCTTTTCAGACATTGAAAGAGTGATCGAAGACAGTCAGGCCGATACGATCGTTCTGGCCCGTTACATGCAGATCATCCCGCCATCGCTTTGTGAGCGCTACAGCGGGCAGATCATCAATATTCATCACAGTTTCTTGCCTTCCTTTGCGGGGGCCAGACCCTACCATCAGGCTCATATCCGTGGGGTCAAACTGATTGGCGCTACCTGCCATTATGTGACTCAGGAGCTCGATGCGGGTCCGATCATCGAGCAGGACATCCAGCGAGTCACTCATTGTCATACGGCGGGTGATCTGGTTCGTCTGGGAAGGGATATTGAGAAGTCGGTTCTGGCAAGAGGCGTGCGATGGCATTTGCAGGACCGTGTATTGATCGATGGCAACAAGACGGTTGTCTTCGCCTGAGGCCGATGTCAGCGATAGCAAGTGGCCAGCTAGAAAAGCCCGAGCTGTCGCTGTGCATCTTCCGAGACAAGTCGTACCCCAACGCCAAGCAGTCTGACCGGTCGTTCGGCCCGTTGCCAGGCCGTATCAAAAAGCGGTAGGAAGCTTTCAATCGCCGGCGTCTGTCCGGCGGTTTCCATGGTCGTGATCGAGAAGTCATCAAAACGGATCTTGACGAAAAGCTTATTGATGGCAGGGTATCGATTACGAGCCAGGCGCTCCTCTAGGCGAACAACAAGTTCGGCTATTTTTTCCTGACAGACGGTCATGGAGGGAAGGTCTCTGTCGAACGTACTTTCTACGCTAATGGATTTTCTCTCCCTTTCTGTCCTGACCGGTCGTTCGTCTATCCCTCGCGCCAGTTCATGCAGCCGTACTCCGAATTTTCCGAATTCTTCAAGCAGGACAGGAAGCTCGGTTGCCCGAAGTTCCTTGCAGGTATGAATGCCTTTGGCTTCGAGCTTTTTTGCCGTGGCAGGGCCAACACCATGAAGTTTTGTAATGGGAAGCTGGTCAAGAAAACCAATGACCTGATCAGGGGTGATGGTGTAGAGACCGTCAGGCTTCTGCCAGTCGCTGGCAATCTTGGCAAGGAATTTGTTAGGGGCCACGCCTACAGAAATTGTGATCCCGACGCGCCGCCCAACTTCCTGCTTGAGCCATTGTGCCATCCACGTTGCACTGCCTTTCATGCGTTCAACGTGTGTGACGTCCAGAAAAGCCTCGTCCAGGGAAAGCGGCTCCACGATCGGCGTCAGTTCATTGAATATATTTTGCACCTGCTGTGAAGCCTGACGATATTTATCGAAGTCAGGGCTAAGGCGTTGGAGGTGCGGGCATAGCCTCTGAGCATGCGCCATCGACATTGCCGAGTGAATTCCATACTCCCTGGCCGGATAATTGCAGGTGGCAACGACCCCTCTATTTTCCGCTCCTCCGCCAATGGCCAGGGGAACATCACGGAGAGCCAAATTATCGCGCATTTCAACTGCAGCGTAGAAGCAGTCACAGTCAGCATGAAGGATCTTGCGCATCGTGTATCGTGAGGGTGTCTGTACGGATATACATATTATAGAGTACATGACCCATGAATTCTTCATGGTTGCGCAAGAGTGTAATATTTTTAGGGCCGAAGACTATGAAGCTCATAAGTTTTTATCGATGATTGGCAATGGCTTTACAGCGTTTGCTATAAAATTTTTTTGTGTTCAATCGGCTCTATAAGTGTTGAGGTGCTTTTTACCAACAGATCTTTTTATATGATCCTCTAATATTTACGATGATCGATATGGCATAGTTACATATAATCTGGAGCGGTTAGGAAGGCGTTTAAGAGTAGTTTTTACTTTAAAGTATGTTTGCTTTGACGTATTATTCGGCGTACTAGGGAAATAAAATTATTTTAACAGGCCGTAGGGTCGGCATCTCGTCAAGAGATGTGCGTAAGCTGGAGAGATTGGTAATGTCGCTGTTAAATGAGTACATGAAAAAAGAGCAACTGCTCAAGCAGCTGCGAGACGAGTTGCAGCAACTTGAGCAGGACCAAAGGCTCAAGGGTGAACTCGAGTTCAAGGAAAAGCTTGAGCAGCTGATGCAGGCGCACGATAAAACAGCTGCTGATGTTATCGATCTTCTTGCACCGGATGATGTAACGTCGGCACCAAGGCCGTCATCTGTTGAGAGTCAGGGACCTGGTCGGCGTAAGCGCAAGCTGAAAGTGTATCGAAATCCACATACTGCCGAAGTTGTAGAAACTAGGGGCGGTAATCAGAAAACACTCAAGGCATGGAAGGAAGAGTATGGTAACGATACGGTTGAGCAATGGCTTGAGCGTACCGAGTAAATTCTTTCTTTCCGGGAGGGCCGTTTTGACGGCCCTTTTTTTGTGCCTGCTATTTCCTGGTGGCCCGCTGATCTAACAATAGCGTTTGAAAACCATCACACTCCTTTCGGCAGCATCTTGAAAGCATGATGTGTTCGGCACAAATATCGGTTTGACCATTATTTGAAATATTCGCTTATTTGCGATGAAGTGGCATTCGTTTTTCAGAGTGTTTCGTAACACGCCGTGACATGACGAGCTGTAAAAGGCGGATGTGGTTAATGGCAGGTGAGATGCTGGTGCTGTAGAATCTCCAAATATTGATGCGCAAAGCAGCATACCCTCGCCAATGGGGGTCTGATAGCATCGACAGCAATCCAGAAGTCTGAATAATTTTATCTGATCTTTAATTAAAGGTGCGCGGTATTTTTGCCGATTCCTTTAGTCAGTTCAGGTCATGTTATTGAGGCGTCGATTCGACTTGCAGTCATGGACTGCTGCATCATGCGATACCGCTCGGCAACGCCGACGAGTAAAAAGCAACATCGGCGGTATCTTATGGCCTCGGAAACACGCCAGTATCGACATTCCGTGGCGGTAGCGTGTCCAGACGCCGGAATAATTTTGACAGGAGTAAGCGGTTAATGAAGCGGCTGCTGAGTTGTGCCTTGTTGGGGAGTTCCCTTCTTTTGGGAGGTTGTGTCCTTTCTCCCGGCAGTGATATGCCCTACGAAAATTCTGGGCCACCCATCGATGATCTGGTAGATGTCCAGCCCATCACCTTTGGTCTTGTGCAGGCTCAGAATGCTGCCCGCAAGGAGTTTATCTCTCAGCAAAGTCTGAAAGAGGCCACTCAGGAGATGGCATCCGGTGCCAACGATTACAACTATCGGATTGGCAAGGGCGATATTCTCAATATCGTTGTATACGATCACCCCGAGCTCACCATTCCGGCCGGAGGAGAGCGTAGCTCTGTCGAGACAGGGAATGTGGTCCATAGCGATGGCACCATTTTCTATCCCTATGTCGGTCGTATCCATGTTGCCGGCAAGAATGTGGCCGATGTGCGTACGCAGATCGCCTCAGCATTAGCCGATTACATCGCCGAGCCTCAGGTCGAGGTCAACATTGCCAGCTTCCAGTCCCAGAAGGCCTACGTTAGCGGCCAGGTCTCCAACCCGGGGCAACAACCCATCACCAATACGCCACTTACGGTGCTCGATGCCATCAGCAGTGCAGGTGGCCTCAATGAAAACGCTGATTGGCGGCATGTTGTCCTGACACATAATGGTCAGGAAGAAATTATTAACGTCTATGACATGCTGCAAAACGGCCAGATGAGTCAGAACCGTCTGCTGCATGATGGTGATGTGCTGCACGTGCCTGATGTTGGTTCTCAGAAGGTTTACGTCCTGGGTGAAGTTCTGAGGCCGCAGGATCTGCCGATGGGTGGACAGCGATTCAGTCTGGTGGATGCATTGAGTCAGTCCGGTGGCATCAACGAGGTTGAAGCAAGAGCCTCGGGCATCTTCGTTATCAGGCAGGGCGGTCCGGGCGACAAGATGGCCACCGTATATCAGTTGGATGCCAGCAACGCGGCCTCATTTGTTATTGGCACGGAATTCGAGCTTGAACCGCAGGACATCGTGTATGTCACGACCGCGCCTATTACCCGCTGGAACCGTGTTATCAGCCAGTTGCTGCCATCAACCAACCTTACCCGTCAAACGGTTGGCTCAGTCAGAGACTACAACGACCTCTAATGGCGCTCGCACTATCCAGTTGATTGGATAGTGCGTCCCTTGAGTCGGCAGTATCGGAAATGAGCGCTGTATAAAACTGACAGATATGCTCATGTACCATTTCGTAAATGGAATCAGTGATAAATCAATATGGCCTCGAATACTGAAAAATATCAGTCAACCGATTCCGGCGAAGAGCTTGATCTAGGCCGTCTTTTCGGTCTCATGATTGATAACAAGTGGCTGATCGCCCTGATCGTTTGTGTCTTCACGTTTCTTGGGATTCTCTACGTTACGTTTAAAACGCCGGTCTATCAGAGTGATGCACTCCTCGAGATAGAAGGGCGTGCCAACCCGGCCAGTAATCCGGTTCAAAACCTGGGTGTCTTCGGGGATACACCTCGCTCAACTGCCGAGATGCAGATTCTGACGTCCAGGATGGTACTGGGGCAGACGGTTGATCGCCTCAATCTGCAGTTGAATGTCACCCCGGAAGGGCTCCCGATTCTTGGTGACACGCTGGCACGCCGCGGTATCGAGCGCCCCTCCTTTGCTCAGGGATGGTCATCAGTCTGGGCTGGAGAAAGTATCAACGTTACTCGTTTTATCGTACCGGACAGCTGGATCAACAGACCGTTGACGATCAAATCACTTGGTAATGACCGATATGAACTTCGTGCCGATGGTCAACTGATTCTGGAAGGTCAGGTCGGGCAGCTTGCACAGTCGCGTGACGGCAACGTTGAAATGCGCGTCATGGACATGACAGCCGGACAGGGCGCAGAGTTCACTGTTGTCAAAAGTTCGCGCCTTTCAGCCATCAACAGCTTGCGTAGTGGTTTTGAAGTCGAGGAAGTAGGGCGCTCTGGCACAGGCATTTTAAAGCTGACGCTGCAGGGTACCGACCGGGCTGAAATTCGTAATAGCCTCAAGGCCATTACAGATATCTACATCACACAGAATATTGAAAGGCAGTCTGCCGAGGCGCAGCAGAGCCTCGACTTTCTTAACCAGCAGGCCCCGCGTGTTCGGGACAGCCTGGTGGAAGCCGAAAACAAGCTGAATAACTATCGTGTCAATCAGGATTCAGTTGATCTTGACCAAGAGACCTCTTCTGTACTGAATCAGATCGTCAACATTGATAACCAGCTTAATCAGCTCAAGTTTGATGAAGCCGATCTGTCGCGCCGCTTTAACAAGAGCCATCCACAGTATCAGGCGCTGCTGCAAAAGCGTGAAGAACTCAATGCTGAAAAGGACCGGTTGCAAAAGCGTGTTGATAGCCTGCCCGAAACACAGCAAGAAGTACTGCGGCTTCAGCGCGATGTGAACGTCAATCAGGAAATGTACGTTCAGATGCTTAACCGCATGCAGGAGATGAACATTGCAAAAGCGGGTGCAGTAGGTAATGTCCGTATCATTGACGACTCGACACTACAGAATAGCCCGGTTGCGCCACGCAAGGTTCTGATCACCGTCATTGCCTTTGTTTTGGGACTGGTCGTTGCCATCATTGTGGTACTGATTCGTCGAATCATGAATCGCAGTATCGAAAGCCCTGAACAGCTTGAGCAGATCGGCATACCTGTTTATGCCTCTATCCCGCTAAGCAGCAACCAGGGCGGTCTTGTAAAAAGAACGGGCAGCAATCGTGGTTTGCGTATCAAGCGCAACCAGGGCGCCAGAAACACGGTAGACACCGGAGTCTTGGCACTGCGTAACTCGGATGACCAATCTGTTGAAGCAGTGCGCAGTCTTCGTACCAGTCTCCACTTTGCCATGATGGAGGCTCCCAATGCGCGACTCATGATCAGTAGCGCCAGTCCGGGTGCCGGCAAAAGCTTCGTGGTCTCCAATCTTGGTGTGGTCTGCGCTCAGGCAGGGCAGCGGGTTCTGGTCATTGACGCAGACATGCGTATGGGACATCTGCATCATGCCTTCAAGGGTAAATCGGAAAAGGGCCTGAGTGATATCCTGGCACGCAGGACCACGGCTTCTGAAGTAGTGCGCTCTGGTGGTGTTGATGGGCTCGACTTTATCTCACGTGGCGCCGCCCCACCGAACCCGGCAGAGCTTTTGATGAGTGCCGGCTTTAGTGAGCTTCTTGCCTGGGCAGATCAGCACTATGATTTGATCATTATTGATACACCGCCCATCCTGGCAGTAACGGATGCCGCTATTATCGGTAAGCAGGCGGGTACCAATATGCTGTTGGCTCGCTACGGAGTGAATCCTCCAGCTGAAATCGAACAGGCAAGACGTCGATTTGAACATAGTGGCGTAGACATCAAGGGAACCGTGCTTAATGGTGTAGAGCAAACGGCCTCCCATCGGTATGGCGGCAATTACGGTAATTACCACTATAGTTACGGTAAAAAATCGTAAGTATTAAAAGAACGCCTCGTGATCACTCTGCTTTAGGCAGAGTGATCATATTGGAAGTGAGAAAAGCAACATGGAAACGTTCACAAATTTCATGGAACAAAATCGTCGTCATTCACGGTGGTATGAAAAGCTTCTACTGAGCTATCGTTTTAACCAGGCGCTGGGGCTGGTGATTGCAGTGCTGCTGCCAGCCCTGTTTCAGTGGAACTGGAATCTTGCGCTTGAATGGCAAGTAGAGCGGTGTATCACTTTGCTGGGTACAGCTGTGGCATATTTGATCGCCATCATTGCCGTACATAGCCTTGTCAATTTTCCAAGAACCAAAGCGTTTTTATACATCATACCCTTCATTACCATTTCATATATTGTAATGATGGCAGTATTGCTTAGTCTGCAAATTCAAATCGAAACAACCCAGATTGTTCTTTCTTATCTGATCGCGGTGCTTTATTGCTCGCTGGGTTATCAAATCAGTACACGCTACAGAACACGTAAGTTGGCTGTGGTCCCCTTTGGGCGTGTGCACGAATTTTGTCACGATCAAAGCGTCGATTGGCGCTGGCTGGAAAAGCCTGATCTTGAAACAATGCGTGTAGATGGTGTTGTCGCTGACCTTCGCGCTGACCTGGATGACGGCTGGCAAAAATTTTTGGCTGACTGCACAATCCATCGCATTCCTGTATTTAATGCAAGGCAGATTCACGAATCCATTACTGGTCGAGTACATCTTGATCATCTATATGAGAACAAGTTCGGAAGCTTAACCCCTAGCGAAAACTATGAGTTTGCCAAGCGCATAATCGATGTTTTCGGGGTCCTGCTGGTGCTGCCGGTGGTGTTGCCTATCATGCTGGCGACCATCATTATTATTAAAAGAGACGATCCGGGTCCTGCCTTTTTTAATCAGCAGCGTATGGGGTTTCATTGCCGGCCGTTCAAGCTTTTCAAATTTCGAAGCATGTATATGAATCATGAGGGTCTTGGCTTTACCTCGGAAGGTGAAGACCCACGTATTACACGAGTTGGCAAGGTTATCAGGAAATATCGTATCGACGAGCTTCCGCAGCTTTTCAATGTACTCAAGGGCGATATGAGTCTTATTGGTCCAAGGCCCGAGTCATGCAGTCTGGCGGAGTGGTATGAGCGAGATGTTCCCTTCTTCAACTACCGTCACGTTGTACGTCCCGGGATATCAGGATGGGCTCAGGTAGAGCTTGGCTATGCTGCCGAAGTGGAAGGAATGACCAAAAAGCTCGAGCATGATTTTTACTACATCAAGAACTTTTCTTTCTGGCTGGATGTTCTTATTGTTATCCGCACGATCAAGACCATGCTGACAGGCTTCGGCGCTAGATAAGATCGTGCGTAATATTTTCTGGGTATCGACTTTCAAGTCGATGCTCAGAATTTATTTTTTAAAATAATAATTCTGTTCGACTCGACAAAAGACTCATGACGTGTCGCACGGTATAAAATAATATCGCGCGACAAAACGATTCGTATTGTGTGGGATTAGCATGTCTAAATATAGTTATATAATCAACTCTGGGTGGTGGTGTGGTGAAAAGACACCTGAGAATGAAAAAAGGGTTGAATATGGCTCAAGTGAAATCAGGGGCGTTGCTTTTTTTCGCGAGTGGTATGAATCGATAAATCGTCATACGTCACCCACCAAAATTATTGTGGTTGATTCCGCTTCACCTACCATTCCTGAATTGCCTGACGATGATCGTATGGAGTTTGTCAGCATGGATGTGAATGGAGGGCACTCCACAAGTCATATAGGGAAATATGCCGGCTGCACAAGGTGTTTTTTCGTAGGCTTGGCTTATGCTTATGCGAGTGAAGCTGATTACTGGGTGTATGTCGAGCAGGACGCATTGCTTTTCGGCAATGGCATTGTTGAACATGCTATTGACAATATGAATTCTGATTTTATGTTTGGAGATAGAGGCAATACACCTCAGCCCTTGCAGCAATCAATGATGATCATTCGAAAATCTGCCATCCCTCGTTTTTTAAATGCTTATGCGCGGATCAAGGCGACTGATGAAGTCATTACTCCCGAGATGAAGTTTGCGATCGCCTCCACAAAAGTAGCGCAGTGGTTGCCGGAAAGCTTCTTCTTTCAAAGAGACTACAGTACTTTCAAAAACAAGTTGATGAACAAGCTGCAATACTGGTTGTTCAAGTACGGCAGAGGATATGACGTTTTCCCTTTTGGCTTCGGTCGTACAAAGCCGGTTAACTTTGACGAGCGATATGGTTATTTCCAGCACGGTGACGACCAAGAGCTTCAAAATTACAGAGAAGCTGTTAACAAGGATGTATCTTGATGAAAGTGCTTCATCTTGTTTCTGATTTCTCAAACTCTTCCGAGACTTTTATTTACGATCTTATCGTAGATATGGAAGAGTTGGGCGTCGATAACCATGTAGTCACCAATCGACATATTAATAAGATTGAGCGTCCTTTCAGTAAGGTAATTAGTTTTGACATAGACAGTCGTAATATCTTTGAGAAAATTTCGAAGCGTGGCCGTCGTAAGATCTTTAACGATTACCATGTGTTTGAGCAGCGGAAGCTGCAAAAAGTAGTTGATGATCTCCAGCCGGATGTACTGCATAGTCACTTTAATTACTTTTTTGAAAATATACACGATTTGATCGAAAAAGGCTTTCATGGCCGCGTTATTATTTCGACACATGGTATCGATGTTGTGAATAATAAGCTTTATGGCCAGCCTCAATACGTCGAAAAGGTCTATAAATGTCAGCAGCATGACAATATTTTTTTTACGGCACCGTCTCATTATTTGAAAAAGAAACTTCAGGATATTTTTGGCATTTCGAGCAACAAGATTATTGTGCTCCCTAATTGTGTCAATATCTCCCTGGCCGACTTCGAAGAAAAGAAAATCAAAGTTGATAGCGAAATTTCTATTGTTAATATAGGTCGATTTGTAGGGTTTAAAGGTCAAACATATTTGATCGATGCCCTGTCGATGCTGCATGACAATGGATACAAACAGGTCAGCCTCAAGCTGATCGGATTTGGACCCTTGGAAAATATGCTAAGGCACCAGGCGGCCAATCTTGGACTGGAAAGTGCAGTTGATTTTAAAATAGATCTGCCACGTGAAAAAATATTTGAAGAGCTTTCTTCCAGCGATATATATATTCAGTCTTCTGTTCAGGATGAAGAAACTGGTCAGGAGGAAAGCTTTGGGATCGCTGTGCTTGAAGCTATATCCGTTGGATTACCTATAGTTGTGACTGATAGTGGGGGCCTGCCAGATACTATATGTGAAGCGCCCTATGAACCGATGACACAGATTATCAAAGCAAAAAACAGCCGGGCCATTTATCAGGCTGTTATAAATATAATTGAAAGCTCACATCCACCGCTCAAAAAAGAACAGGTAGACGATTTACTTTCTAATTTCAGTACCGATACCAATCGTAAAAAAATACTTGAGCTATATCGCGGTGTGTGAGGAAGTCAAATGAGTAATACGGATGCAATGAACCGGGATTTAAAGTCCGGTTTTGTTTTTGGCTTCATCGAAAAATACTCGAATCTTATTGTACAGTTTGCTGTTACCATGGTGCTGGCGAGGTTTTTGACACCAAGCGAGTTTGGTGTTGTTGCCACTGTTATGGTTATTATTTTTTTCTTTAATCTTTTAGGGGAAATGGGGCTTGGTCCAGCTATTATCTATCATAAAGAGCTGACCGCTGAAGAAATACGAGGGCTTTTCCTGATTTGCTTCGCTTTGGGAATCGCACTATATTTCATTTTTTCAACCGGCGCTTTTATCGCTGTCGATTTTTTCGATAACGATATTTATTTCAGTGTCATGCCGCTGATTGGTGCCATGATTCTGTTCTCTGTTGTTTCAATTGTGCCTGAAACATTATTGCGCCGGGAGAAAAGGTTTAGCGCCGTAGCGATTATTACACTTATTAGCGCTCTTGTGTCAGGTGCTATCGCATGCATTATGGCTTATCGAGGATATGGCGTATATGCATTGGTATGGAAGTCCATTATCCATACCGGTATGCGATTCTTTCTGGTATGCATATATGCCGGTTGGAAAAATTTGATAGGTAAAATAGCACTGACTGGATTCAAAACAGTGCTGGGGTTTTCTACTTACCAGTTCATGTTCAATTTCCTGAATTACTTTTCCAGAAATTCTGATAAAATTCTGATTTCCAAATTCATTGGTGAAGCGGCAGTAGGCCTTTACGATATGGCTTATCGTTTGATGATGCTTCCTATCCAGAATATTGCAGGCATTGCGACCGCAGCACTCCAGCCGGTATACAGTACTTTTGGCCAGAAGGAAGTTGCAAAAAGTTATAATGGCCTTGTAAACAAAATATTCTTTCTCGGGCTTTTTGTCGGCATTTATATTTTTCTGTTTTCAGATAAAATTATATATGTTCTTTATGGTCCGGGATGGGAGAAGTCGGCGGTCATTCTTCAATGTTTGACGCCCTTTTTGATTTTTCAAATTGTATTGGCGACCACCGGAGGGATATGGCAAACCCTGGGGCAAACGAGATCACTATTCTACTGTGGGGTTTTCTCTTCGATTACGAGCGTCTCTGCTATCGCAATGGGCGTCTATCTACAGAGTCTTTATTTGGTAGCATTGTTGCTCTCAATCGCCAGTGTTCTTAATTTTGTGCAGTGCTTCTGGTTATTGCATGTGAAAAATGAGAATTTCAGGATGGGCTTGCTATTAAAAGGCATGCCCGCCACAGCATTACTTTCCCTTGTTGTTCTAGGCATCATGCTTGGTGCTGTATATATAATGCCTTCACCATTTAGCTTTATGGATAGTAAAACGCTTTCCAGTCTCTGTGAGCTAACAATCTTTGGGTTTCTTCAATTGTTTATTACCTTGGCTGCAGGTTGGGTGCTTAAGAACGAGTCGATTATGTTCTTTGTTCGAATATTGAAAAAGCCCTTAAGAAAAATCAAGTTACGCTCAGAATAATCGAGTCATAGATAATGAAAATTTCAGTAGTCATTCCTACTTACCGTAGCAGTAGCTTTATAAAAGACACACTTGAAAGTGTTCATCGATCTGCAGGTGGGCACGATTATGAAGTCATTCTGGTAGATGACTGCTCAGATGATGTTCAGGTTTTGGAATCTATTGTTATAGATTCACCGAATACTATTCTGATAAAGAAAGATCAAAAGTCGAATGCTGCCGTGTCAAGGAATATAGGTATAGAGCGAGCTTCAGGCAGTCATGTTTTTCTGTTGGATTCTGATGATCATTTTAAATCGGACTATGTGAGTGAACGTCTGGATTTTATGAACCAGCATCAGCATGATTTCTGTTTCGGCGCTTATACAGATGTTTCAATTGACGGAGAGAGGGATTTCATTGAACAGCCTGACGTACGTGATCCGCGTCACTACCTTTTCATTGAAGATAAGGATATAAGAACGTCGACCATCAGTTTCTTGGCAGAGCGCAAGGATACCTTTCGTTTTAACGAAAGTCTGAACAAGCATCAGGACTGGGGTTTTTTAATCGATACTGCCGAACACAGCAGATCCTGGGGGTATGATCCCGTTCCGGGTGTGCGCCTGAACTGTGATCGTGATGGCCGTATGAGCGGTTCCATGAACATGGAAGCCAGCAGGGTATTCATGAGCAAATATCTTGAGGATCCCCGGCATATCAGTGGTTTTGCCAAGCGTCATTTTGTATTGGCAGCCCTTCTGAAGGACCATGGTGCCTATCGATTTTTCTCGGATCGCATTATGCCTGAACTTTTGAAGCCAAAGTTCAAAACGATCAAGTTGGCGGGAGATATGCTTGATAAGCTTGGTTTATTCTTTTTGTTGCCATGTTTGCTTGGCACCTATAAAGCCGTAGCCAGATTAAAAAAATCCTGATGGGTTAGTATATGACTGCTGAGCTGACATGGTATCTAGTCTTGTGTGTGCTTTCGTTTATTTATTGCTTTTTAAATAAAAGAACGCCACTTGTGCTGATTGTTTATGGTATTGCAATTTTCTATCTCTGGATTGTTCGTAATTCAGGGTTTGACTACGATATGGCTGGTTATGCTAAATATCTTTCCAGTACATTGGACTTTGCGACGGCGTCAACATACTATACGCGAGAATTTGTGTATTGGTTTGGTTCCGGATATTTGTATGAATGGATTCGGGACGATGTCACAACACTTTGGGTGATCGATATTATATGGTTAACCCTTCTTTTCTATGCAGTGGGCAACCGCAAGCAGAGTCTGGGTATACCACTGTATGTGGCTCCATTTATGCTGGTATTTTTTCCAGTGCTGATGGGGTATGAAAACGTATACCGCCAGCTTATTGCCTGTATGTTTATATTGTATGCGTTTTTTGGAGCCAGAAATCTTTTTGTAGCGGGCTTCTTTGGGTTGCTGGCGCTGTTTACCCATAATGCATCAATTGTATATATGCCTTTGCTCTATCTTTTTGCGGTCACAAAGGGAATGACGGTTCCAAAACTCAGCATGTTTCACAAAGGCGTCTTTTCCTTTTTGTATCTGTTGATGCTGGGCGGGGTTTACTATTCCTCTCTGGCAGATAGCGAGTTTGCCAAATCATCAAGTACTACTGGTTTGCCATTGACTTACGCGTATTTGATGGTATTTATTGCCATGTCCTTTATCGCTTTTTTGATTTCCAATTTCAATTTTAAGCGGTTTTTGAAAAACAATATCTCTCTGTCGTACGCCATTTTTACCTTTTTGGCGTTTATACCCGCTTTGGGTGGAGCTCAGGCAGAAAGAATTGGCATGATGCTATTGGTGGTTATTGTCCCGATCTTTGCCATGAATCTGGATCGGGCCATGAAAACCCAAAGTGAACGACTCCTCATGCGGATTTTGTTCGTCCTTGTAGGCATCGCGCCAACATTTCTGTTCAGCTCGGCCTTCAACTTTCTTACTACAGCCTCGCGTCAGTTTGGTTAGGGCATGGAGACGATATTGAAAATTGCCCAGATTATTACTGAGTTCAAGCCAAATGGGCCTGGTTACGTTGTTAAAAACATTGTTGATAACCTGCCGTCTGGTATGGAATCGACTATTTTTTATCTGCGTGGACCATCGACGCTTGAAGCAAATTGTGGCATTAAACCAATAAGCTTTCGTAATATTAATGTGCTGAAAGGCTTCGACATTGTTCATTCTCACGGTATACGCCCGGATGTGCTGTCAGCTTATGCAGGAATGTTTAGCAAGAAATCCTTGCATGTTTCCACTTTGCACAATTATGCAAGAGATGAGCTTCTCAACATCTATGGACCGAAAGTGGCAATGTTGGCTACACCCGTATGGATGGCCACGTGGCGTCGAATGAGTTCGCTGGCAGTATTAACGCAAGATGCCAAGGATTTCTATTCGAGTAGCTTGCCATTGGAAAAGCTGCATGTGGTTCACAATGGAATTGGCCAACTACCTCATGTAAGTTCGCTTAGTTCGGAAGACGATACCAGGCTTAAAAAGCTGGGTAGTCAATATCACATTCTAGGGACCAACGCCCATCTTATTCAACGCAAGGGGATAGATCAGGTCATTAGAGCTTTGGTCGATATGCCTGATTGTGCTCTTGTTATTGTAGGAGATGGGCCTTATCGGCAAACATTGATTGAGCTTGCCGAGGAAATGAAGGTTTCAGAACGCTGCTGGTTTGCCGGACACCGCAACAATATTGCTGCTTTTCTGCCGCATTATGATGCCTACATTATGCCCAGTCGGAGCGAAGGCTTCGGGCTTGCCTTATTGGAAGCAATGGAGGCCAAACTGCCCTGCATCTGTAGTGATATCAATGTTTTTAGAGAGATTATGGGAGATCAAGCTGCCTTCTTCACCCTTGAAGATCCTGATTCTCTTGGCAGCGCGGCCCGTTTTGCGCTCAACCATCGTGAAGAGTTGGCCGATGGTGGGTACAAGAGATACTTGCAGAAGTTTACCGGTGAAGCCATGGGCAAGGCATATGCCGAGTTCTATAGCAACGTCATGTCCGGGCGCAAGTAATTTATTTGCGAATGCCAATATCCGTTTGAAGACAGTATGCCGACATTGATCGCTGTTACGCCTGGCAGTCTATATCAGGTGTATGGCAGACGATGTGGCTGCCAAATCAATAAGCAGGAAAACGATCAAATGAAATTTTCGGTGTTGATGTCTGTATATGACAAGGAGTCGCCGCGCTTTTTACGTGAGTGCCTTGAAAGCATCAGGACACAGAGTGTGCAACCTGATGAGGTTGTCATTGTTGAAGACGGTCCCATCAACGATCAGCTGCATGACGCGCTTGATGACTATCGCCCCACACTGAATATTGTTTCTGTCAAACTCCCTCAAAATAAAGGTTTGGGAGAGGCTCTGAATACAGGGCTTGAACACTGCCGTAACGATCTTGTGGCGAGAATGGATACCGACGATCACTGCTGTCCGGGTCGCTTCGAATTGCAGGTCAACTATATGACGGCCCATCCTGAAGTTGACATGCTGGGTGGTGCAATTGCCGAATTCAACGAAGATCCGCAAAAACCTCATGCCATACGTGAGCTACCTACCGGCAAGGAACAGGTGGCACGCTTTGCTCGTTCGCGCTGTCCGGTCAATCACATGACGGTCATGTTTCGCCGTGCCGCTATTCTCAAGGCCGGTGGTTATCAGCACTTTCTTGGAATTGAAGACTATTATCTTTGGGCGCGCCTGCTTTGCCAGGGAAGCCATATCGATAATGTCAGCGATATTCTGGTCAACGCTCGTGTTGGTAATGGCATGTTGGCAAGACGTCGTGGCTGGCACTATTTCAAGCAGGATGTGAAGCTTCAGAAGAAGTTTCTTGATATGGGATTTGTAGGCCCCGGTACCATGTGTATGAACGTGCTCAAAAGAGCTCCGTTGCGGCTCATGCCGGAAAAGCTTCTTGCTGCTGTTTACCAGGGCGTTCTTCGTAAAAAGCCGGTGGCCTGATACGACCGCTTGATAAAGTAATTGCAGTACATTTGCCCCGATACAGGCTTAAAGCCTGTATCGGGGCTTTTTGATTTTCAGACGATGATTGCGTGATAAGACACCCAAAATCAGTGTTGCTCGGCTTATGCAAAATAGCCCAACAGGCTCGGCTGGCATTGATGTACCACGTATAGTGTTCAAACAAGTGGGACAGGAAACGAACTCATGAACAAGCTGGTTGAGTCCATCAAGAAAATTGCCTGGGAGGCCTGTGACGCTATCCTGGAGGTCTACCAGAGCCCGATAGAAGTGACTGAAAAAGAGGACACCAGTCCTCTAACTCAGGCTGACTTGTCAGCACATCGATTAATCTCGCAACGCCTGTCCGTTTTAACTCCTTCATGGCCCACGCTATCGGAAGAGTCAGTAGACTCTGACATTGAAGACAGATTGTCGTGGACAACCTTCTGGCTGATCGATCCTCTGGACGGCACCAGGGAGTTTATCAACCGAAACGGTGAATTTACGGTCAACATCGCGCTGATCCATGAGGGCAGGCCGATTCTCGGAGTGATTGCCGCTCCTGTTTTGAACACCATGTGGTATGCGGTGAAAGATAAGGGGGCATGGCGTCAAAATCCGGATGAGCCGGCAAAGCGTATTGCCACGACTACCTGGCAGCCCGAACAGCGCCTTCGCATTGTAGGAAGTCGCTCTCATGGCAATCACAAACTCGAGCGCCTTTTGAAGGTTCTACCGCCCCATGAGCTTGAAGGCGTAGGCAGTTCTCTCAAGTTTTGTCGCATTGCAGAAGGTGCAGCCGACTGTTACCCAAGGCCCGGTGCCACATGTGAATGGGATACGGGAGCTGCGCACATTATCCTCGAAGAAGCCGGCGGCACCGTTCTTCGATTGAACACCGAGACGTATAAGGTTGAAGAGTCGCTTCAATATAATCAGCGTCACTCACTGATTAACCCGGATTTCATTGCTCTTGGGCGAGGGCTTGCCGAGAAATGGAATGAACCGGGTTTTTTGAGTCACTATGTTGGCACCGCGCCTTAAATATTCTGCGATAGCTGCCGATAGTGTCACCAAGAGAACAATGAATCCGCTTCTGCCTGCCAGGATTCACCATTCCGGAGAGTTATAAATGGCTATCGAATCACTGGGTGTCGGTTCCAACCTTAATCTGTCATCACTACTTGACGGTCTGGAAAAGTCTGAAAAAACCAAGCTGCAACCGATTACAGCCAAGCTTTCGTCGACCAATGCCAAGCTATCTGCGTTTGGCCAGCTTCAGAATTCGCTTGAAAGCTTTCAGACTGCAGCCCAAAAGCTCAACGACTCAAAACTCTATCAAGGCTTTGCAACGCAGGTCAGTGGCTCGGCATTGACGGCAAAAGCCGACAGTACGGCAGCTGCAGGCAGTTATGACATTCAGGTCAATAGTCTTGCGACAGCTGAATCACGAGCTACAGCGGGACGCGCCGACACCGACAGTATTGTTGGCACCGGTCAATTGACCATCAATCTTGGAAGCAAGTCTACTGATATTGATATTACCGATGGTTCATTGAGTGGTATTCGCGACGCCATCAATAAAGCCGATGCCGGTGTCACAGCTTCCATCATCAACGACGGCAGTGGAACCCCTTACCGACTGGTATTGAATTCTCAAACGACAGGTGCCGCTTCAACCATGTCGTTTGATAGTACCAATAGTGATCTGAAGTCGCTTTTCAGTGGGGCTGAAACGACGGTGACAGCGCAGGATGCCAGTATTACCGTTAATGGATTGGCCATTACAAGCTCAACCAATACGGTAAAAGAGGCTATTCAGGGGGTCACCCTTGATCTTGCCGAAACGACAGCTGCAGGAGCATCAACAAAACTGACGGTTAATCAGGACACTGACAGCGTCAAAACGGCGGTGAAGGATTTTGTCACGGCCTACAACAACCTGGCTGACAAGATCACTTCTCTGACAAAGCCTACTGGCGAAGGGGATAGCTTCAGAGGCGCTGCGTTAACCGGTAACAGCAATGTTCGCTCTGTTCAAAGCACGCTTCGTAACATCATGAGCAGCGCGGTCGATGGTGGCGGCATGAATTATCTTTTTGAAGCCGGCGTCAGTTTTAGCAAGGATCTCACTAAAAGTGGCAAGCTTGAGATTACGGATGAAGCCAAGCTGGACAAGGCGCTTTCCTCGAACCTTGATGGCATGAAAGGGCTTTTCAGCGGAGACGGTACCAACGGTATCGCCTCAAGGCTGGATAGCAGCATCAAGCAGATGCTGTCTGACAATGGGGTTGTCGGTAGTGCCCAAACAGGCTTGAAGAGTTCGGTAGAAAGTCTCAAGGACCGTAGTGCCAAGATGCAGGACAGCATCAGCACGACCATGGAACGCTACAAGAAGCAGTTTCAGCAACTCGATTCGCTGATGTCTCAGCTCAACAATACTCAGTCGTACCTTGCTCAGCAGCTTGACGCACTCAATAAAGCTTCATAATACGATTACTGCGACGGATACCAGTTATGTATACACAAAGAGGGGCAAGCACCTACGCATCTGTAGGAGTGGAGACAGGGGCCATGAGCGCCTCTCCTCATCAGTTGATCGTCATGCTGTTCGACGGTGCCATGGCGGCCATATTCAAGGCCAAATGGGCCATGGATCACCATGACATTGCTGGCAGAGGCATGGCCATTTCAAAGGCGATCGATATCATTGATGGTGGGTTGCGGGCCAGCCTGGACATGACGCGTGGTGGAGAGCTGGCAGGGCGGCTGTCATCACTTTATGAATATATGTCACGCTCGCTTCTCAAGGCCAATGTCTCCAATGACAAGGCGTTGCTTGAGCATGTGGAAAGCCTTTTAAGCGATATTTCCGGGGCATGGAAGGAAATCGGTACGGCTTCTCAGCAACCTGCCGCAGCAGCTCAGGGCTGATATGGAAAAAAAACGTGCTCTGATCATCCATGGCTATGAGCGGGCCCTGAGTGTGAGCCAGGAAATGCTGGGTCACGCCGGTACTGGGCAGTGGCACAAACTTATTGAGCTTGAGCATGATTATCTATGTGAAATCGATCGGCTTCGAGTGCGCGACGAACAGATAACCCTGGATAGCGAGCGCCAGGCCTACAAGAAAAAAATTCTTGCCCAGCTTCTGGAAAACGACCAACAGCTTCATTTGTTATTGCAGCAAAGGCTTGATGAGCTCAGCCAGCTCATGGAAAAAAGCCGGGTGCAGCAGCAGGTCAGTCGTGCTTATAGTGCGACATCAGCTCCAATGGGTGAATAGTCATGAGTACCATTACGCCACTGCTGGATACCTTGCTTCATAATGTTCTGGGGCGTCGTGCGGATCTGGATCGGGTTGCTTCAAGGCAACCCGATTTGCCGTTGGGAAGCGTGACCTATGCACCGGCCGTGCGTCATGGTACCTCGGATACGCCTGATGAAACGCTGGAGCGCCATAGCGATGATGCGGCGGCAAGAGCCAAACTACCTGACAAGGCATCTGCTCGTGTGACCACTTCGAGTCAGGGTCTTTTTTTTCAGGACACCGCTTCGGATAGCACGCCCGGATCCTCCAGAACGCATTTCAGTGCTGAAGCCAGAGCCATTTCGCGCATTCTGGAGAAATTTCCTGCCACGGCTCCTGTGATTAGCACTGATTCGGTCCTGTTGCCGACGGAAGAGTCGCCCAAAGCGCCCGCACTTGCAGCGACGCTCGCCTCGCAGATCAGGCATAGCGGGCTTTTTTATGAGTCGCACCTTCGTCAATGGCTTCTGGGGCAATACAATCAACAAGCGTTGCTCAAGGAACCACAAAACAGGTTTTTCCAGCTTGCTGCGGCTGGAAGCCAGACACCTTCCGATGCCGATCCGGCATACGATACCTTCTTCGTAGCCATGCGCGAGCGCCCTGCAGCACAAGCCGCAATGACTTCCTCTGAACGAGAAGGTGTTAGACAACACACCATGACCTCTGGCCAGGATGACCTTCAGGGAGTTCTGCGTCATCAGCTGGAGCTCATGACGTCTTCTCTGGTTCGATGGGAAGGCTTTCTAACGCCTCAGATACCTGTGCACTGGGAAATCGAGCAACAGTTCGAGGCGGCTGATAGTGAGCGTTCAGATGAAACGCCTCGGATCTGGCGCTCGAAGCTGAGATTGACGCTGCCTACCCTGGGACATGTTGACCTTGAAATCAGTCTTCAGGACAAGGTCATCAACGTCAGCGGTAGGGTAGAGCTGCCTCATCTGGCTTGGATGACCGTTCAGGGGCGCCAGCTTGATGAAAGAATGGCCGGAGCCGGATTGCAACTGGCCAACCTGCATTTCACTCCTCAGGGCTCAAATGATCATGGGAGTGGAACAACATGACAGCATCAAAAGGCTATCCCAATGATCGTCAGCGCGCTGTTGCCATCGCGCATGATGGCAACGACGCTCCTCGTGTGGTGGCCAAGGGGTATGGTACGACGGCCGATGCCATCATTGAAAAAGCACAGGCAAGCGGCATCTTTGTGCATCAATCACCAGAGCTGGTCAATCTGCTTTTGCATGTCGATCTCGATGATCGCATCCCCAGGGAATTGTATCTGGCGCTGGCAGAGCTTCTGTGCTGGATACATGAGCTTGAGCGTGACGCCACCTCTCTCTAGCAGCACGCAAAGAAACGCTATATTAACGCAAAGATACAAAACAATTTATTTCATTTGACGAAATAGGGCCCTTTTTGGGCCCTTTTCGTCTAACGTTGATTTTATTGAGTAATTTCTCTGCTATTGTCTTAATAAGAGTCGTAGGAAAACATTGTTTCCGTACTAATCAAAAAAAGGGTTGTGGTAGTAAAGTATGATGTGTCAATATTGCAGAAAGTAACGGGGCGTTACATTTCGGTTGGATAGTGTCGCCTCACCTGGCAATGATCCTGTCACGGAAAACGGTCAAGAGCGTGAACAATCGCCGCTGTACCTGTCGCGACACGGATAAATTTTCAAGACGAGGGGAAGGGAACATGATGACCACAAGCCATCTGCTGGACGATATTCGTAACGTCAATCTGTCTTATCTGCTTCTAGTTCAACGGCTTTTGAACGAAGACCGTTCTGCTGCCATGTTCAGACTGAAGCTGAGCGAGCAGATGGCGGATACCCTGGCATCATTACCCATTTCACAGCTTGCAAAGCTTGCGAACTCCAATCAGCTGCTGTGCCACTTTGCACTGGTTGATCCTGCTCAGCTCGCATCGCTGACGACGCAGCAGCGCGAAGACGATCTCAAGCGCACCCACGCTGCCATTTTGCTGGCCGGCAGCATGCATGATGACGAGGAGGAGGTGGTGCTGAAAAAGGGGCACCATCATGGCCGATAAAAGCGTCATCAATGAAGTACGTGATATCCAGCTGGCGATCGAGCTGATCGAGCTTGGCGCCAGGCTTCAGGTGCTTGAAACCGAAACAGACCTTTCCCGTGGGCGATTAATCCGTCTCTATAAGGAAGTACGGGGTGTTTCACCGCCGAAAGGCATGCTCCCTTTTTCGACGGATTGGTTTATCACGTGGCTTCCCAATATCCACTCGTCACTGTTCTACAATATTTATCTTTCTCTTCGGGAACAGAGTCGCTGTGATCGAATGGAAGCCATCATCAAGGCCTACCGGCTCTATTTTGAGCAAATCTCCATGCTGGAAGATGGTGAAGCCGTATTGGGACTGACCCGGGCGTGGACGCTGGTACGCTTTTTTGAAAGCGACATGATGCAACTCTCTTCGTGCACCTCATGCAGTGGCAGATTCGTTAACCATGCACATAGTCTTGATCAGGACTTTGTCTGTGGAATCTGCCAGCCGCCGTCTCGAGCCGGAAAAACCCGTCGTGCTGCCGAGAGAGAGCGTATTAGAAAGGAAAGTGGCGCGCAGTGATGCCAGGATAGCTTCATCGTCATCCTGATGGCCTGTGGCTACCAATATTTCCACCGCCCTGACAGCTTTCGCCGTCGGGGTTTTTTTATGCCATCTGCTTTTCGCGCTCACCCCTTCAAAAAAGAAAAATAGCCCCTTTTTCAGAAGCTAGTCCTGCCTTTGATAGTCCATAAAAGGTTTTAACCTTGCCGGTATCTTCCCGAGAGTCGGGTACGTATTGCAGCAGACGTCATATCCCTTTTCCCCTGAAGAAACTGATGAGATGGGCGCTCAAGACAAACCACTTTTGGCCGATGATATCTCCAGATTCTGAATACTGAGGAATTACCGTGCTTATATTATTTGGATATGTTGCTGTTGTTGCCTCGGTAATCGGGGGGTACATGATGGTGGGTGGTCATCTCGCCGTGCTATTGCAGCCGGCCGAGATCGTGATCATCTGTGGAGCTGCCATGGGCGCTTTCATCGCCAGTAATAATGGCAAGGCGATCAAGGCAACTCTTAGGGTCGTGCCAAAGCTCAAGGGAAGCGTCAAATACAACAAGGAGCTTTTCATGGAGCTCATGGCGCTTTTGTACCTGTTACTGGCCAAGGGTCGTCAGGAGGGGATGATGGCACTTGAGCGCGATGTTGAAAGTCCTGCAGAAAGCCCACTGTTTACTCGCTACCCCAAACTGATGGCAGACCCTTTGCTAATGGAGTTTTTGACCGACTACTTGCGCCTGATGATCAGCGGCAACATGGATGCCTTCGAAATCGAGTCACTTATGGATCACGAAATCGAGACGTTCCAGCATGAAGCCGAAATTCCCGTCAATGCGATTTCCGGTGTAGGTGATGGCCTGCCCGCCTTTGGCATCGTGGCCGCTGTCATGGGGGTAGTACATGCACTGGGTGCCGAAGGTCTGACACCTGAAGAGGTAGGCCCGCTGATCGCGGCGGCTCTGGTCGGTACTTTTCTGGGCATCTTGCTGGCCTATGGCTTCGTGACGCCATTGGCGACTCATGTCAGGCATCAGATCGGTGAAGTCGAGAAAATGCTGCAGTGTATCAAGGTCACGCTGCTGGCCAATCTGAATGGTTACGCACCGCCGATTGCCGTCGAGTTTGGTCGCAAGGTGCTTTATTCAACCGAGCGACCCAGCTTCAGCGAGCTGGAGGAGCATGTTCGCGCCGTTCGTTCACAGCCCAGTGGCAATGGGCAGGGATAAATCATGAGCCAGCATCGCCGTCCCGTTGTTGTACGTCGCAAAAAGGCTGCCGGCCACCATGGTTCGCATGGTAGCTGGAAGATTGCCTACGCCGATTTCATGACGGCCATGATGGCCTTCTTTCTGGTGATGTGGTTGCTGGCCGGTACATCGAAAGCCGAATTCGAGCAGATCAGCGAATATTTTCGGACGCCTCTCAAGGTGGCACTGGCTGGAGGGGACCGCAACTCGGCCAGTGACAGTGCCATTCCGGGCGGGGGCGATGATGTCATGCACAGCGACGGTGAGCGCTCCCGGATCACCATTGAGCAAAACAGCAGCGTGGCGCCAGACATGTCGGCGCTAAGCAGGCTCAAGGCTCGCCTTGAAGCCTTGATGCAGGAGGACCCGGCGCTGCGCGATTTGCGTTCACAGATGCGCCTGGATCTGACGCCCGAAGGGCTTCGAATTCAGATCGTGGACAGTCAGCGGCGTCCCATGTTCGAGCTGGGCAGTGCGCGTGTAGCACCTTATATGCATCGTATTCTTACCGCCATTGCGCCGCTGCTCAATGAGCTGCCCAACAAGCTGACTTTGTCAGGGCATACAGATGACCTCCCTTTTGCTGCCGGTCTCAAGGGGTACAGCAACTGGGAACTTTCAACCGATCGCGCCAACGCATCACGGCGTGAACTGGTCGCGGGAGGGCTTGAGCCCGAGAAGCTGCTACGTGTCATCGGCATGGCGGACACCATGAATATGCCGGGTGAAAAAGACAATGCGCTTAACCGTCGGATCAGCATTCTGGTGCTCAACAGCCGAGCGCAGAAAATGATGGAAGAAGAAAACATGGCCCCGGGCGCGCCGGCCATTATTGATGGTGACAAAACGCCGATTTCCATCGACGGACTCACCCAGGGCGCGGGCGCTCTGAATACTTCGGGGGCGTCAGAACAGACGACACAATCATGAGCATCATGACGGCAGGTTTTGAAGGCACTTTCGCGTGCGCTCGAGTCGAGCGTGGGATCGAATCCAGAAGCAGGGCAGGGCATCAGTCGTGAGCATCGACATTACCGAGTTCTATCAGACATTTTTCGAAGAGGCCGAGGAACTGCTCAGCGATATGGAGCAGCAGCTGTTGCAGATCGATCCCAGCGATCCTGACGGCGAACAGCTCAACGCCATCTTTCGAGCGGCACATTCCATCAAGGGTGGCGCGGGAACATTTGGCTTTACCGTGCTGCAGGAAACCACGCACCTGTTCGAAAACCTGCTCGACAAGGCGCGACATCGCGAACTGACCCTTGACCCCACCACCATCGACATATTTCTGGAAACCAAGGATATGCTCAGCGATCAGCTCAATGCCTACCGTCAACAGACCGAGCCGGACAGCGCCGCCTACGAGCGTATCTGTAACACCCTGAAGGCTCTGGCCGAAGAAAAGGGCCACGGCGGTAGCGCGGCGGCTTCGGCCACAACGACCGATCAGCCCTCCATGACAGGCCCTGCACCGGGCGGTGCGATGGTCATCCGAATTGCCGGTGTGGCGGCAGATAATGCCACCAGTCTGGCAGAAGAACTGGCGCTTTTTGGAACCGTGCTGGAACAGCAGCATGCCGGTGAGGTATTGACCGTTCGACTGGAAACCGCCACGGGTGAGGAAGATATCCGCGCCGTACTGTGTTTCGTGGTTGACGACGACCAGATCACGTTTGAAAACGCGGCAGCAGCGTCCTCGGACGACAGTCTGGAAATGACAGCCGAGGAATGGCCTGTCGAGGAAGAACCTGTTCACGCCACACCTGAGGCAGAAAAGACTCCTGCGGTCGAACCCGCTGGCGTTGAGGCCCCGGTAGAGCCTGCCAAAGCGGCTGCGCCTGCGGCCAAAAAGCCCGAGCAAAGGGTTGCTGCCAGCAGCGAAAATGCCTCCCTGCGTGTCTCGATCGAAAAGATCGACCAGATCATCAACCTGGTCGGTGAGCTGGTCATTACCCAGTCCATGCTGGAACAGGGCACATCCGATTTCGATCCGGTCACCCATGGCAGTCTGCTCAGCGGCATGAACCAGCTGCAGCGTAACGCGCGTGACCTGCAGGAAGCAGTCATGTCGATCCGCATGATGCCCATGGATGTCGTCTTTAACCGCTTCCCGCGGCTGGTACGTGATCTGGCCGGCAAGCTGGGCAAGCAGGTCGAGCTCGAAACGGTGGGCAAGTCGACTGAACTCGACAAGGGGTTGATCGAGCGGATTGTCGATCCGCTGACGCACCTGGTCCGCAACAGTCTTGATCACGGTATCGAAACGCCTGATCGTCGCCTGGCTGCAGGCAAGCCTGCCTCAGGCAAGCTGACCCTTTCCGCCAGCCATCAGGGCGGCAATATTCTGATCGAGATCAGTGATGATGGCGCAGGCCTCAATCGAGAGCGCATTCTGAACAAGGCGCGTGAGAACGGCCTGGCCGTATCGGATGCCATGAGTGATGACGATGTCTGGCAGCTGATCTTTGCGCCGGGATTCTCGACGGCCGAGCAGGTCACCGACCTGTCAGGCCGTGGGGTCGGCATGGATGTGGTCAAGCGTAATATTGCCCAGATGGGCGGGCATGTCGACATTCTTTCCCGTCCCGGACAGGGCACAACGACGCGGATCGTTCTGCCGCTGACGCTGGCCATTCTTGACGGTATGTCAGTTCGAGTCGGAGAAGAGGTCTATATCCTGCCGCTGGGTGCCATCAAGGAGTCCATGCAGGTCAGACCGGAAGATATCAGCACCGTGACGGGCAATGATCGCGTACTGCATGTTCGTGGTGAATATCTGCCGCTGGTCGAGCTTTATCGTGTTTTCGATATTCCTGATGCGCAGCAGGATGTGACCAAAGGCATTGTCATGATTGTTCAAAGCGAAGGTCGCAGCTTTGCCTTGCAGGTCGATCAGCTGATCGGGCAACACCAGGTGGTGGTCAAGAATCTGGAAACCAATTATCGACGTGTCCCCGGTATCTCCGCCGCCACCATACTGGGCGATGGCAGCGTGGCCCTGATTCTGGACATTCCGGCACTGTCGCGTACACCTCAGGATCGTGAAGGCAGCCACACCGGGCATCATCGTGGTGCCGCTGCACTGCACTGATCCAGGCGTAAAACGAACAGTCACTTTTAATTCTGCTCGATGAGTCGGGCACATGGGAGTTGAGATAATGGAAGCTTCTGCTATCGAAAAGGTACAGCTGGAAGGTGAGGGTCATGAGTTTCTGGTCTTTCGCCTGGGCTCGGAAGAGTACGGCATCGATATTCTGAGCGTGCAGGAAATTCGCGGCTATGAAGGGGTCACGCGCATTGCCAATGCGCCCTCCTTTATCAAGGGGGTCACCAATCTGCGCGGGGTCATTGTTCCGATCGTGGATCTGCGCCTCAAGTTTGCACTGGGCAACGCGGACTATACGGCACAAACCGTTGTGATCGTGCTCAATATCGGCCACCGCGTGGTGGGTGTGGTGGTCGATGGCGTCTCTGATGTTCTGGCGCTGACGGGTGAGCAGATCAAACCGGCACCGGAATTTGGCTCGACCCTTTCTACCCATTACCTGATGGGGCTGGGCAGTCTGGACGATCGCATGCTGATTCTGGTGGATATTGAAAAGTTGATGAGCAGCGAAGAGATGGCTCTGATCGACAAGGCTGTCTGATCGATCCGGCTGCTTCCAGGAGCGCCAGCATGTGCTGGCGCTTTTTTTATGCCTGAGAAAATAGCGTACTTTAAAACACGCTAATCCTTGGTTTGTTTTGCCCGAAACATAGTTTGATATGCCCAGACATGTCGGCAGGCAATGGCCGGCCATCGAGTTCATTTCAGGAGATCGAGCCGTGCGTAACAATCAACCGATCAATGACAAGCACTACGTGCTTGATGAGCAGCAGTTTCTGATCTCCCAGACGGATACGGACGGCAATATCATCTATGCCAACCCCGCCTTTATCGAAGTCAGTGGATTCGAGCGTCATGAATTGATCGGGGCGCCTCACAACCTTGTGCGCCATCCGGACATGCCGCCCATTGCCTTTGCCAATCTCTGGAAGACCCTGCGCGATGGGGAGACATGGACCGGCATGGTCAAGAACCGGCGCAAGGATGGTGGCTACTACTGGGTCAGAGCCACGGTCATGCCCATTGTCGAGCAGGGCCAGCTCAAGGGATATGCATCAGTGCGCATCAAGGCTGATGAGGCGTCCATTGCATATGCCGAACGGGTATATCGACGCATCAATAGCGGTCAGGGCAAGGGGTGGACACTGGTCCATGGGGTCATTACGCCGGCAGGGCCATTGGGCTGGGCGCATCGGATAGATCGTATGGCGCCGGCCCAAAAGGCTGGATGGCTGGGAAGCGCGTGTGCGGTCTCGTCTCTGTTCCTGCTGGGTCTTCTGGTGGCGGATTATCAGATGCTGTCGACCCAACAATCACTATCGGCGCTCATGAGCACGCTTACCATCGGTGCCACGCTGCTGGCGGCGGGTACCGCGGCGGCAGGCACCCTGATGATACGACGTGCCCAGCGCTCGCTTGAACAGGCCCTGGTGTGCTGTCGACAGATTTCCAGTGGCAATCTTGAGGCAACCAGTCAGAGCCAGGATCACCTGATGGTTGCCCTGGATACCATGCGCAAGTGCCTGCTGGGTGTGGTTCGTGACGTCAAGGGCAGCGTTGGTGTGATCTCTCCCGCCAGTAGCGAGCTGGCGACCGGCAATCAGCATCTCTCCCGACGCACCGAGGAGCAGGCGGCATCACTTGAGCAGACGGCCAGCAGCATGGAGGAGTTGACTGCAACGGTCGGGCACAACGCCGAGCATGCCAGTGATGCCTCGAAACTGGCGAATGAGGCATCGACCGTGGCCGAACGTGGCCGCAGCGAAATGGGCGATGTCGTCACGCGCATGGAGGGCATTACCCAGGCTTCGGCGCGCATCTCCGATATCGTGGGGGTTATCGATAGTATTGCCTTCCAGACCAATATCCTGGCGCTCAATGCCTCTGTAGAAGCGGCCCGCGCCGGCGAGCAGGGCAAGGGGTTCGCCGTGGTCGCCAACGAAGTGCGTTCACTGGCCAGTCGTAGCGCCCAGGCCGCGAGTGAAATTCGTGATCTGATCGATAAATCCTCGGTTGAAGTCCACGCCGGTAGTGAACTGGTGGCCCGAGCGCAGTCCACCATGACTGATATCGTCGGCGGCGTACATAGAGTCACGACGCTGATGCAGGAAATTTCAGCAGCCACTCGTGAGCAGAAAAATGGCATAGATCAGATCGGTCAGGCCATTCAGCGCATGGATGAAATGACGCAGCAAAATGCTGCCATGGTCGAGCAGTCCTCGGCGGCATCGGAGTCGATGCGTCAAAACGCCGATCACCTTAATGAAATTGTCAGTCTTTTCAGGATCAAGGAAAGCGCTCACACGCCGATAATAGCTTCAGGCAGGGCAGCTTCCTCATCAAAACATGGAAGAGAAGCCCACGACGGAGAATCGAGCAAACACGCTTCAACGTCGTCACGTACCAGGTCTGGCCGGCCCGGCACCTCTGCTCCTGCAAGGACAGGGATCGCTCGCTCACAGGGTGAGTCAGTGTCCGGGGCGGCAGAAGAGGACTGGACAACCTTTTAATCACTTCAAGTGATGCGGAGTAAAAGACGTGACAGAAGTCGCTGAAAGCCGCGATTTAAAACTGACGCATGAGGATTTCGAGCGTGTAAGGCGCTTGATCCATGAGCGTGCAGGTATCGCACTGGCGTTACATAAAAAAGAGATGGTCTATAGCCGTCTGGCACGTCGCTTGCGCACGCTTGGGCTCAATCAATTCAAGTCCTATCTGGATTTGCTGGATGGCCATGCCGAGTCCTCGGAGTGGGAACATTTCGTTAACGCGCTGACGACCAACCTGACCTCTTTTTTTCGCGAAGCACATCACTTCCCGATTCTGGCCGATCACGTCCGTGCCCAAAGCGGCAACATCAAGGTGTGGTGCTGCGCGGCGTCTACTGGCGAAGAGCCCTGGTCGTTGGCCATGACGCTGACCGAGGCGCTCGGGTCGAAGGCACAAAGCGCCAAAATTGTGGCCACCGATATTGATACCAAGGCGCTTGCCACGGCGGCGGCCGGTATCTATCCGATCGCTCAGATCGAGAAGCTGTCGATGGAGCAGCGCAAGCGGTTTTTCATGCGTGGCGTGGGGGCCAGGTCTGGCGTGGCACGGGTCAATCCAGCGCTGGCGGCCATGGTGGAATATCAGCAGCTGAATCTGTTGGAAGCACGATGGAGCGTAGAAGGGCCCTTTGATGCCATTTTCTGCCGCAACATCATGATTTATTTCGACAAGCCTACCCAGAAACGGATTCTGGAAAGGTTTGCGCCATTGCTTAAACCCAACGGACTGCTTTTTGCCGGGCATTCCGAAAACTTTACTTACCTGACCGATGCCTTCCGGCTGCAGGGACATACTGTTTATGGGCTCTCTTCAGGTCCGGGTTCCCGGCCATGAAATTTCGCGAGCAGGAAGGCCTGGCCAACCACTTTTACTTTGACCGTGATGACAGTCTTGACGCCGTCAAGCTGTTGCCGAGCGAGTATTACGTGGCTTCAAAACCCATGGTGCTGTCGACGGTGCTGGGCTCCTGCGTTTCTGCGTGTGTTCGCGACAGTGTCGCAGGTGTCGGTGGCATGAATCACTACATGCTGCCCGGAGATGGCAGCCATGACACCAGTGGGCCGAAACTGCGCTATGGCGAACATGCCATGCGTACCCTGATCGACGAAATCTGTCGGCTGGGCGGTCGTCGCGACAGGCTGGAAGCCAAGGTGTTCGGGGGCGGTATGGTCATTGCCGGTATGGCATCGCGCATCGGATTTGCCAATGCCGAGTTTGTCATGGCGTGGCTTGATCGTGAAAACATTCGTGTGCTTGCGCAGGACCTCAATGGTAGCCATGCACGTCGCGTGCACTATCTGCCGGGAACGGGTCAGGTAAGGGTCAGGCGTCTCAACGGTAGTGACACGGTCTGTCGTCGTGAAAAGACGTTGATCAATGCGCTGGTTGAAGATGCAGTTCATCCGCTGGTCGCGGCTGCAGGCATGAAAGGAGCAGGACGGTGAGCAAGATCAAGGTATTGTGTGTTGACGACTCGGCACTGATCCGAAGCCTGATCAGCGAAATCATCAATCAGGAGCCCGATATGGAAGTGGTCGCCACGGCCCCGGATCCATTGGTGGCTCGTGATCTGATCAAGCGGACCAATCCCGACGTGCTGACGCTGGATGTCGAAATGCCGCGCATGGATGGACTGGATTTTCTGGAAAGACTCATGCGTCTACGCCCCATGCCAGTCGTTATGGTCTCCTCCCTGACGGAGCGGGGATCGGAAATCACCATGCGGGCGCTCGAACTCGGTGCGGTGGACTTTGTTACCAAGCCTCAGCTGGGCATTCGTGAGGGTATGGCCGAGTACGCGCATGCCATCACCGACAAGATCCGTGCGGCCTCAAAAGCCAGGCTCAAGGTGGCTCAGCCTTCATCGAATCCTGCGCCGGCCGCGCTTCGTGCACCGCTGTATTCCAGCGAGAAACTTTTGATCGTTGGGGCCTCCACGGGCGGCACGGAAGCCATCCGAGAATTTCTGATGCCACTGCCTTCGGACAGCCCGGCGATATTGATCACCCAGCACATGCCGGCCGGATTTACCAAATCCTTTGCCGCACGTCTGGACAGCCTGTGTCGCATCAGTGTGCGAGAAGCTGTACATGGTGAGCGTGTGTTGCCCGGCCATGCCTACCTCGCACCCGGTGGTGAGGCGCATCTGCGTCTGGTTCGAAGCGGTGCCAACTATGTCATTTCGCTGGACCATGAAGCGCCCATCAATCGCCACAGGCCTTCCGTTGACGCGCTGTTTGAATCTGCCGCCATCAGTGCCGGCAAAAATGCCATCGGTGTGCTGTTGACCGGCATGGGCAAGGATGGTGCTCAGGGGCTCTTGAAGATGCGTGAAGCCGGTGCCTGGACGCTGGCCCAGGATGAGGCCAGCTGTGTGGTATTTGGCATGCCGCGTGAAGCCATCGCGCTGGGCGCTGCATGTGAGGTTGTGCCCATTACCAGCATGTGCGAGCGGGCGCTGGCACAGCTGGGTGGCAACAATCGTCAGGCGCTGCGCGTCTAGCGCGGCACTACAGAATCGTTGACTCGCGCGCGAGCGCACTTATTTGAAAAGGAAATAACGGACATGGCTGACAAGAACATTCACATTCTGGTGGTAGATGACTTTCCTACCATGCGTCGTATCGTACGCAATCTCCTCAAGGAGCTTGGCTTCAACAATGTCGATGAAGCCGAAGACGGCGTCGATGGTCTGGCCAAGCTGCGCAGCGACAGCTTTGGATTTGTGGTCTCTGACTGGAACATGCCCAACCTGGACGGTCTGGAAATGCTCAAGCAGATTCGCGCCGATGACAGTCTCAAGCACCTGCCGGTGCTGATGGTGACGGCAGAAGCCAAAAAGGAAAACATCATTGCAGCGGCACAGGCCGGCGCCAATGGTTACGTGGTTAAACCCTTTACCGCCGCAACGCTCGAAGAAAAGCTGAACAAGATCTTCGAAAAGCTCGATAAATAAGTCTGCGGATAGCCATCGGGAGTGAATGACATGACAGCCAATGCCAAACCGCAGAACGTCGATGATACGATCCCGCCGGACCTTATCGCCAGGATTGGTCATCTGACCCGAGCGCTGCGTGACAACATGCGAGAGCTCGGCCTGGACAAGGAAGTCGAGAAGGCCGCCCAGGCCATCCCCGATTCCCGCGATCGCCTGAGTTATATCGCCTCGATGACCGAGCAGGCTGCCGAGCGCTCGCTTAATGCGATCGAAATTGCTCAGCCCATTCAGGACAGCATCGAAAAACAGTCGGCCGAGCTGGCAGGGCGCTGGGATCAGTGGTTCGACAAGCCGCTTGAGCAGGCTGAAGCACGTGATCTGGTCGGGGACACTCGTGCTTATCTTGAATGGGTGCCGGTACAGACCCGGGCCACCCAGAGTCAGTTGATGGAAGTCATGATGGCTCAGGATTTTCAGGATCTGACCGGTCAGGTTATCAAGAAAATGATGGAGGTCATCCGCGAGATCGAACGTGAGCTTTTGCAGGTGCTGATTGACAATATGCCGTCTGAAGCCATGCGCGAGCGTGCCAGGGAAGGAAGCAGCAAGCCTGCCTCGGAAGGGCTGCTCAATGGGCCGCAGATCAAGACAGAAGGGCGTACCGATATCGTGACCGATCAGTCACAGGTCGACGACCTGCTCGACAGTCTGGGATTTTAATCCCGGTTCCTGCTTATGTTTCGAATAGCTCTCCCTCGGGTGGGCTATTCGAGCGATTGTTTTCCACTCCCTCCTCGCACAATGTCGGCCAGTGAGCACAATGCTCTACATGATTTCATGGGGTCGAGATGTCCGGCGACAGCGACGAAGAAAAAACCGAAGAACCCACGGCGCGGCGACTTGAAAAGGCCCGTGAAGAAGGGCAGGTAGCCCGTTCACGCGAGTTGACCACCTTTTTGATGCTGGCCGTCGGGGCTGCCGGCCTGGCCCTTTGCATGAGCTGGATGGGCGAGACGCTGTCCGGAGTCATGAGTGATGGGTTGACCTTTGATGCCGACGTGGCACGTGATCCCACTCGAATGATGATCAATGTGTCGGCATTGGGTGGGCGAGCCCTGCTGGCCATTGCCCCCATTCTGGGCATCATGGGTTTAGTGGCGTTGATGGCGCCCATGGCGCTGGGTGGATGGTTGTTTTCGACCAAATCCATCAAGGTTGATATCAAAAAGCTCAATCCGGGCGCCGGTTTAAAACGCATTTTTTCCAGCCAGGCGCTGGCGGAACTTGCCAAGACCATTGCCAAGTCGCTGCTGATTGCCCTGGTGGCGGCCTACTTTATTTATAGCCATCAGGGCGAGCTGCTCGGGCTTGCCGAAGAAAGCATCCAATCTGCCATGCGCCACATGTTGCTGCTGGTGGTCTTTTGCTGTGCCCTGATTTTGCTGGCCTTCATCTTTGTCATCATCATCGATGTTCCCTATCAGCTGTGGAGTCATACCAAAAAGCTGCGCATGAGCCGGGAGGACATTCGTCAGGAGCACAAGGAGTCGGAAGGTGATCCTCACGTCAAGGGACGTATTCGACAGCAGCAGCAGGCGATCGCCCGGCGCCGCATGATGAGTGAAGTCCCAAAGGCCGACGTCATTATTACCAACCCGACGCACTTTGCCGTGGCACTGGCTTACAAGGATGACGAGATGGGGGCCCCCCGTGTGCTGGCAAAAGGGGCAGATGCCGTGGCCGCCAAAATTCGTGAGTTGGGGGAGGAAAACCGTATTCCCTTTCTGGAAGCCCCAGCACTGGCACGCTCGCTGTATCGCCATGGTGAGCTGGGCCGTGAAATCCCCGCAGCACTGTATACCGCGGTCGCTGAAGTACTGGCCTGGGTTTATCAGCTACGCCGCCATCGCAGCGAAGGGGGTAAAACGCCAAAACGGCCCGGCCATATCGAGGTCCCTGAAGAGATGGCCTATACCCCGTCACCCTCGGATGACGATGACAATGAAGACTAATACCCGGGCTCTGAATGGCCCCTTCTGGGCGCCGGACAACCTATCCACCATGACAGGTCATCGCTGACATGAATGCATTGAGTGCACTGTTTTCCCGTGGCGGTCTGAATCAGAGCAGCCAGCTGAAGTTTCTGGCCGGCCCTGTTCTGATTCTGATGATCCTGTCGATGATGGTGCTTCCGCTGCCACCATTTCTGCTCGACATGCTGTTCACTTTCAACATTGCGTTGTCGATCATGGTGCTGTTGGTGAGCATGTTCACCACCAAACCGCTCGAGTTTGCCGCCTTTCCGGCGGTACTGCTGTTTTCGACACTGCTGCGGTTGTCTCTGAACGTCGCCTCGACGCGTGTCGTTCTGCTGGAAGGACACAATGGCGGCGATGCAGCGGGCAAGGTCATCGAGGCATTTGCCGAGTTTCTGGTCGGTGGCAATTTCGCCGTCGGCCTGGTGGTGTTCGTAATTCTGGTTGTCATCAACTTCATGGTCATCACCAAGGGCGCCGGACGTATTGCTGAAGTCGGCGCGCGCTTTACTCTGGATGCCATGCCCGGCAAACAGATGGCCATCGATGCTGATCTCAATGCCGGTCTGATCGATGAAAAATTCGCGCGTGAGCGGCGTAAGGAGATCGCTCAGGAAGCCGAGTTTTTCGGCTCCATGGATGGTGCCAGCAAGTTTGTGCGTGGTGATGCCGTGGCCGGTATTCTGATCATGGTGATCAATATTGTCGGCGGGCTGGTGGTAGGGGTTGCCCAGCATGGAATGTCCGTTGGGGACGCCGCCCATACCTATACGCTTTTGACCATCGGTGATGGTCTTGTCGGCCAGATCCCGGCTCTGATCATTTCCACTGCGGCCGGTGTGACCGTTTCTCGTGTAAATACCGAACAGGATGTGGGGCAGCAGTTGTTGGGACAGCTGTTCAACAATCCTCGCGTGCTCTATCTGGCGGCAGGCGTTATTGGCCTGCTGGGGATTATCCCCGGCATGCCCAATATCGTATTTTTGCTGTTTACGGCCATGTTGGGTGGCCTGGGCTGGTATCTGAACAAGAAAAAGCAGGAGGCGGCGAGCGTTGAAGAGACTCAGCCGGTGCCTGCTGCCACCACGGACAGCCACGAGGCGAGCTGGGATGATGTACAGCTGGTGGATCCGCTGGGGCTTGAAGTCGGGCATCGCCTGATTCCACTGGTGGATCAGAATCAGGATGGCGAGCTTTTGAAACGCATCAAGAGCCTGCGCAAGAAGTTCGCCCAGGAGGTCGGATTTCTGCCGCCGGTGGTGCATATTCGCGACAACCTGTCACTTCAGCCTCAGCAGTATCGCATCGCGCTCAACGGCGTATTGATCGGCGAAGGCGAGGCCTGGCCCGGCCAATACCTGGCCATTGACCCCGGTCAGGCAATGGGCAATCTCGAGGGCCGCGTGACAAAGGACCCGGCGTTCGGGTTGCCGGCGACATGGATCGATGCCAATCAGCGTGATCAGGCTCAGATGCAAGGCTTTACCGTGGTAGATGCCAGCACGGTAGTGGCGACCCATCTCAATCATCTGCTGGGTGAGCACGCCAGCGAAATGATGGGACGCAGTGAAACCCAGAAACTGCTGGATCGGTTGTCAAAAGAGTCCCCCAATCTGGTTGAGGAGGTCGTGCCCAAGCTGATTTCGCTGACGACGCTGACCCGAATCCTGCAGCAGCTTTTGTCCGAGGATGTCTCGATCCGTGACATGCGCACCATCATTGATACGCTGGCGGATCATGGCGGCCATACCACGGATGCCATGGAGCTGACCGCCGCCGTGCGGCTGGCACTGGGACGTGCCATTACCCAGCAGTATTTCCCGGGACAGGAGCCTGCTGAAGTCATCAGTCTAGATGTGGATCTGGAGAAAATGCTGATGCAGGCGCTCAACAATGGCGGGGCACTTGAGCCAGGCCTTGCCGATACCCTGATTCAACAGGCCGAAACGGCCGTACAGCGTCAGGAAGAGCGTGGTCTGCCGGCCGTACTGGTTGTCCAGCATGGCGTACGCTCGCTGCTGTCGCGGTTTTTGCGCCGCCGTCTGCCACGTCTGGTCGTGCTATCTCAGGCAGAAATCCCGGAAGAGCGTCAGATTCGGGTGACGGCCATCATCGGATCGCAGTCATGATCAAGCCCCGGTTTGCTTCGTGGCTGGTCGTGGCTGCCGGGTTAATGGGGCCTATCGGCTGCCTTCAGGCCGCGACCGGCGGCGCAATTCCTGTTCAGGTCCATATTCCTGATATGGCACAGAAAGGCTGGGAATATCGAGTGGCATTGTCGTCGGCGGACAGCGCGCCGGCAGGCAGCCATTTGACCGAGCTCTCCTGGCGTTATGAGCTGACCGCAAAGGGGATATTACCCGAGGCCTGGCTGTGCGTGCCTTCAGAGTGTGTGGCATTGAATATGGCGCAGGGGAGCACAGCGGCTTTCGCCGGGTTGCCGAGCAGTACGCCGTTGTCACTACACTTCGTGCTGCCTGGAAAGGGCATGCTCAAGCGTCCTGTCCGGGGCGGGGTCGCGCAGGTATTCGTTAACTACCGCCTGCAGGATTAATAGCATCAGCTTCGAGGATTACTGGAAGAATAGAGAGGTTCCAGGATAGATCACGACACTGAAAGCAAAAGGCCGCGCCATTTTCATGGCGCGGCCTTTTTAGTCGGCAGTTTTGATGTCTTGCTCAGCCCACAAGATGAGTGCTGGAACGGCCGATATTATGCTGGCGACCGGTCGGGCCGTACATGGTCATGCCGGCAGCGGTCTGAAGGAAATTGAGCGCCCGACTGTGAAAGTCGAGTCTTCTGCCGATGACGAATCCGTTAAGGCGATTACGCTGCGCAGCGGCTTCTGTGCGCTCGATGATACGCTGCCATGTCTCGTTGAGCTCAAGCTTGATGGCTGCTCGATCACTGGTGGCTCGATCCGCGCCAAGGCCTCGGCTTTCGAGCAGCGCACTTCGAGCACGCTCAAGCTGATCCAGCCGAACCATTGAAGTGCCCTTGTGCTCACAAGTCTGCAGCAGGGCTTCAATATCAACCGGATGGTGATCCAGAATCTCGGCTTCGCGGTCGAGTAGATCGATGAAGCGCCCCAGGGCCTCATCGATCTGATTCAGGATATTGGCGTAATCGTTCATCCACGTATTCTCCAAAGGCATTCAAGCAGGGGAGGTGCCTTAGCCCTTGTTCGAAAGCAGCTCCTGCGCGCTTGCGATCAGACCGTCGGCAATTTTTCCGGTATCAACCTCAAAGCTGCCATCGCGAATGGCCTGACGCAGTTCGTTGACACGTACCGTATCAATGTCGTGCGAGCCATCGTGAGCGCTGGAGGGTACCCAGCGTGTCGCGGCGCTCTGCTCGGTCTTTGCGGCCTCGGGTGTGTTAACACGAGATGCCGGTGCCGGGCTGGCAATTCGGTTGATGGAACCGTTGTTACTGTCAATTTTCATCTTCATGCTCTCTCGGGTGAGCTGATAAAGGTGCGCAGGCAAGCGCTGTTGACTCCATTATCGACATTAAAGGCAGGTTCTTTAACCCGTCATGGTAACGAAAGGTGTCGAATGGATATCATAATGTAATGCGTCTGCCTTGTAGGCTAGTGGACTTCCACTATGCCTTCGCGTTTTGCCTCACCATTGATAATGCTGCCAGAGGGCATTCTGACTCGAACATTTTCACCAAGGCCTGCGTCGTTCAATGCCTGGCCACTACTGCTGATCATGAAACCGTTGCCCCTAACCAGCAGGGCTACTTCGGCGCCACGCTGAATCAGAACAGGCGCCTTGACCATGCCTGCCTGAATCGGTTGGCCGGCCGCAATGCGCCGCTGTGACACCTGGCCCACCAGCTGCGAGGCATCGGTAATCAAACGGCTGGAAAGCCGGGTCAGATCGCCTTCCTGCCAGTCAAGGTCACCTTCTTCAATCACATCGCCTGGCATGATGTTGCGATTGACCACCGGATATTGCCCATTGATATGCACGTAGGCCTGAAAGTAGCGCGTCTCCGGGGCATCGCCCGGGCAGCGTATACCTACTGAGGTACGGCCTGAAACCTTGCCACCGCGACCCGGCAGAAAGGCTGAAGGGGCCTGACAGGCCATGGCAGCAGCCGGCGATGGCGTGATTTCAATGGAAACTTCGCCGCTTTCACCGGCGGTCTGTTCCAGCAAAAAACCTTCTACGACATCATAAATAAGCTGTTCGTTCGCCTGAGCGGGAGTACAGACCATCCCCATTGCCATCAGCAATGCTGCGGCACCATGGCAGTAACGTTGGCGATATGAGCGCAAGGAGGACAGCGGCATGACATGGCCTGTTGTAATCAAACGGTTACCCGGATGCTGTGCATTGTAAATAAGCCGCCAAAAAAACAGTGCGCGAAATAACCCCTAAAAAGCGGCCTTTTCATTCAATGGTGAAGGTTGCGCGCTCTCTATGCTGCGCTCATTCCAAAAGGTAAGTGAAAGTAACCTTTGTTGTCTTAATGATTCGTGGCGCAACGGAGTGATTCCCCATGATCGACCGGCTCAATGCCTCACTCAACTTTATGCAGCAGTCTCTTAACCTGCGTGCCGAACGTCAGGAAGTGCTGTCCGCCAATATCGCCAATGCGGATACGCCCGGATACAAGGCGCGCGATTTTGACTTCAGGGCCGAACTGGACCGGGCTGTCAATCAAGGGCGGGCAGAAGGGCAGAGCGGGCTGTCACTGAGCATGACGTCCAGTCGTCATATCCCGGCGCAGGCCAATGGCAGCGTCGGCGGTATCGACATGATGTATCGCAATCCGACTCAACCAAGTCTGGATGGCAATACGGTCGACATGGATATGGAGCGCGTCAATTTTGCAGACAATGCCGTGCACTACCAGGCCGACGTACAGTTTCTGACCAGTCGATTGCAGGGCCTGAAAAACGCCATGCAGCGCGAGTCCTGATAACCGACAGGAGAATCGTCAATGAGTCTTTTCAACGTTTTCAACATTTCCGGGTCGGCACTGTCGGCGCAATCACAGCGAATGAACGTGACGGCCAGCAACCTGGCCAACGCTGACAGCGTGGCTGGTCCCGATGGCCAGCCCTACCGTGCCAAACAGCTGACCTTTGAAATGGCGGCCGAGCCCGGGCAGCAGATTGGTGGCGTTCGCGTCGCGGGCATCAGCGAAGACCAGAGCGAATTCCGACGTCTTTTTGATCCGAAGAATCCGGCCGCTGACGATCAGGGGTACGTCAATATGCCAAACGTGGATACCACGTCTGAAATGGTCAACATGATTTCTGCGGCACGCTCCTATCAGGCCAACGTCGAAGTCCTTAACACCAACAAGTCACTGATGCTCAAGACGCTGACACTGGGTCAGTAAACCGGATCATCAAGGAGTAAATCATGGCATTTGACAGCTCTCTGGTGAGTCGTGTGAACGGCACCAGTACCACGGGTGGCACCAGCGGCATGGGCGCGACCAGCGCCAGTGAACTGGGCGAAGAGTTCATGAGCCTGCTGGTGGCACAGCTCAACAACCAGGACCCGCTCAACCCGATGCAAAACTCCGAGTTCACCTCGCAGATTGCGCAGATCAATACAGTCAGCGGGATTGATAAGCTCAACGACACGCTCTCAAGCATTACCGGTCAGATCGATGCCTCCCAGAAATTGCAGGCCAGCGCGATGGTCGGCCGTGGCGTACTGGTGGAAGGCAACAGGATTCAGGTCGGCAAGGACACCGTGCTGCCCTTTGGTATAGAGCTTGATGACGATGCGGCCAGGGTCACTGCCACCATTACCGATGGCTCGGGTCGCACCATCAATCAGTACGATCTGGGGGCAATCAAGGCTGGCGTACAGTCCTTCAGCTGGGATGGTACTGATGAAAGCAAGGCTCGCGTTGAAGACGGTACCTATCAGGTCACTATTGCGGCAACTGATGGCAGTGGTCGAGCTGTCGCCTCGCGCGCGCTGCAGTATGGATATGTCAGTGGCGTCATGACTAGCAATAACACCACGAAGCTGGATCTGGGGCCCAATATGGACAGCGTTGCCTTCAACGACGTCAAACAGATTCTGTAACGCACACCGGGCGCGGTGTTGCGCGTCCTGATGATCCATCCGGCAAAGGCCGGTGAGACGACTTTCAATCAGAGGATGAACCATGGCTTTTACACAGGGCGTCAGTGGCCTTAACGCAGCATCCAGCCAGCTGGATACCATCGGCCACAACATTGCCAACTCTCAGACTGTCGGCTTCAAGAAAAGCCGTACCGAATTTGCCGATCTTTATGCCGGTGCAAAAGCGGGTCTTGGTGTGCAGGTGTCTGCCATCACTCAGAGCTTCTCTCAGGGTGCGATGGAAACGACCGATCGTGATCTCGACTTGGCCATTCAGGGCGGCGGCTTTTTCCGTCTGACTGACGGTCAGCAGGTCACCTATTCACGCAACGGTCAGTTCCAGATGGATGCCAACGGCTTTCTGGTGAATAACACCGGTGGCAAGCTGATGGGCTACCCGGTCGATGACCCGGCCTCTGCCAACCCTGTCGTGCTGGCCGGTGCACAGCCAGTGGCACTTCAGGTGGCCCAGGGTGACCTGGATGCCAGCGCTACCACCACTGGCAATATGACCTTTAACCTTGATTCAACCGACACCGCCAGAGTAGATGCCAACGGTAATGCGCTCGCCTTTGATGCGACCAACCCGAAAAGCTACAACTGGCAGACCTCGCTGACAACCTATGACTCGCAGGGTAATGCTCAGCAGGTCAACATGTACTTTGTCAAATCCGCGACCGATAACAACTCCTGGACCGTGCATGCTCTGAACAAGGGCAACGAGGTAGGTACTTCCAACCTCACGTTTAATGAAAACGGCAAGATTACCGGTGGGGATACGCTGAATCTGGCCATCAACCCGGGCAACGGTGCAGCTCCGATCAACGCCAATATTGATTTGACCAGTGTGACTCAGAACAGTGGCAGCTTTGTGGTCAATGCGGCTAGCCAGAACGGTTATGCCGCGGGCAGTCTGACCGGCATCTCTATTGCCGATAATGGCGACGTACTGGGCAAGTACTCCAACAATCAAAGTCGCGCACTGGGCCGTGTTGCACTCGCCAGCTTCACCAACGAGCAGGGTCTCAAGCCCGACGGTAATAACGCCTGGTTGGCCACCACCAACTCCGGTCAGGAGCTGCTGGGCAGTGCCGGCACCGGTCAGCTGGGGTCCTTGCTTTCCGGAACCCTTGAAAACTCCAACGTGGATCTGGCCTCGGAGCTTGTCACCATGATCGTGGCACAGCGCAACTATCAGGCTAACGCGCAGACCATCAAGACCCAGGATCAGATCCTGCAGACCATGGTCAACCTGCGTTAATCACCCTCAATGCGTTGAAAGGACCGGCCCCAGTGGCCGGTCTTTTTTATGGCCATCATGACAGCTCACGAAATACGCCCTTTCTCGTGCCTTTCTTGTGCCTTTAAGAGAGCACCTTTGCGTGTTTACTAGGCGTCACAAAGGGCGGGCATTCAGTTACACCTGATAATGTCAGCCGAGATCTCCCTCAAGCTTTTCGGAGCGGGTCATGGACAGAATCATCTATACCGCCATGTCGGGCGCCAGGCAGAGTCTGGAGCGGCAGTCTGCCGTTGCCAACAATATGGCCAACGTCTCGACCAGTGGCTTTCGTGCCGAACTCAGTGCCGCTCGCGCGGTACCGGTAAACGGTCAGGGCTACGCCACACGTGCCGTCACCACGGATTCAACCCCAGGCTCCGACTTTACGCCGGGCTCCTTTTCGACCACGGGGCGGGCGCTGGATGTGGCCATCAATGGGGATGGCTGGCTGGCGGTGCAGGCCAATAACGGGGACACCGCCTATACCCGCAATGGGGGGTTGCAGGTCGATCCTACCGGCATGCTCATGTCACAGGGACGTCCGGTCATGGGAGAAGATGGCCCCATTATCCTGCCGCTCAATGCCGAAGTTTCGATTGCCGGAGACGGCACCATTTCTGCTCGTGAAGCGGGGACCCAGGCGCAGGCGGAAGTCGGCCGCCTGATGCTGGCCAGTAATCCTGATGGACGCATGGCCCGCCGCGATGACGGCCTGTTTGGCCCGTGGAATGCCCAGGGCGGACCCATGGCAGCGTTGCCGCGTGATGAAAATATTCAGGTCATCAGCGGCACACTCGAAGGCAGCAACGTCAATCCGACCGAGGCCATGGTCGCCATGATCGATACGTCCCGGCGCTTTGAGATGAACATGAAGGTTCTGACGACTGCCGATGAGAACGATCAGCGCGCCAACTCGCTGCTTTCGATGAATTGATTCCCCGGGGCATGACAGCGCCCTGACCAGATACCAGATGTCACCGGGCGCTGCCCGATGAGTGGAGACAACGATGATTAATGCCCTGTGGATTGCAAAGACCGGTCTTGATGCCCAGCAGACCAATATGGACGTCATTTCCAACAACCTTGCCAACGTCTCGACCAATGGCTTCAAGCGCTCGCGTGCTGTGTTCGAGGATCTGCTGTATCAGAACCTGCGTCAGCCCGGTTCGATGTCATCGGTGCAGACCAATCTGCCTTCCGGTCTCCAGATCGGTACCGGTGTTCGCGCTGTTGCGACCGAGCGCCTGCACACCCAGGGCAACCTGGAACAGACCGGTAATACCAAGGATGTCGCGATTCGTGGCGACGGCTTCTTCGCCATTCAGATGCCTGATGGCACCAACGCCTTTACCCGCGATGGCGCTTTTCAGGTCAATCAGGACGGTCAGCTGGTCACGGCCAATGGTTTCCCGGTCGACCCGGGCATCGTGATCCCGGCCAACGCGCTGTCAGTATCAATCGCCAATGACGGCCTTGTTTCGGTCACGGTACCGGGCAGTGCCGCCAGCCAGCAGGTCGGCCAGCTTCAGCTGACCACCTTCATCAACCCGACCGGTCTGGAGAGCATTGGTGACAACCTGTACCTCGAAACCGATGCTTCGGGACCGCGTAACGACAGCATTCCCGGTAACAATGGTGCCGGCACGATCTATCAGGGCTTTGTGGAAACCTCCAACGTTAACGTGGTGGAGGAGATGGTCAGCATGATCGAGACGCAACGCGCCTACGAAATCAACTCCAAGGCCGTGTCGACCGTTGACCAGATGCTGGGCCGTCTGACTCAGCTCTAACAGGGAATGTGGATGCACTCGCGTACGGGCAATCGGGGATCAATGATGCGATACATGCGTTTATGGAAGCTGTTTCTGGTGGCGTGCATGGCCATGATGATGGTGGCATGCGCCCAGATTCCGCGACAAAACGTGGTGGAAGGGCCGACAACGGCGCCGCCTCAGCTTCCGCCGATGCCGATTGCCAACGGCTCGATCTATCAGAGCAACTACACCCGGCCCCTGTTTGAGGATCGTCGGCCGCGTGGGGTGGGGGACATCCTGACCATCGTGCTGAACGAAAATGTCAGTGCCACCAAGAGCTCGGCCGCCAATGCCAGTCGTAATGGTGCGACAACACTGGGTCTTGATGCTGCGCCTCGCGTCATCGGCGGGTTGCTGGATGGTCAGACCACCAGCCTGACCGGCACCAATACCTTTCAGGGGCAGGGCGGCGCGAATGCGTCCAACACCTTTACCGGCACCATCACGACAACCGTCATGAATGTGTTGCCCAACGGCAACTTCCAGGTCGCCGGCGAAAAGCGCATCGGTATTAATCAGGGCACCGAGTACATCCGTTTTTCCGGTACGGTCAATCCACGCACGATCACCGGCCTCAATACCGTGCCGTCAACCCAGGTCGCCGATGCGCGTCTTGAATATTACGGCGACGGTTATATCAACGAGGCGCAGACAATGGGCTGGCTGCAGCGCTTCTTCCTCAATATTTCACCGTTTTAATCGAGGAACTTCACAATGATGGCCATGTTGAAATCCGTTTCCCTGCGTTGTGCGGCACTGCTGTTGAGTGGTTGTGCCCTGATGGGGCTGGCCTGTCAGGCGCAGGCAGCCCGGCTGGGCGACATTGCCACCTTTGAAGGCGTGCGCTCCAACCCGCTGGTCGGCTATGGCCTGGTGGTAGGTCTGGATAATACTGGTGATCAGACCATGCAGGCTCCCTTTACCGGTCAGTCAGTCACCAACATGCTTTCCGAGCTGGGTGTGACGATCCCGGCTGGTACCAACATGCAGCTCAAAAACGTTGCAGCCGTCATGGTCACGGCCGAGTTGCCTCCCTTTTCAAGCCCGGGGCAGAAGCTGGACATCACTGTTTCCTCGGTCGGCAACGCGCGTAGCCTTCGTGGCGGTACGCTGCTGATGACGCCACTCAAGGGCGCAGATGGACAGATCTATGCGCTGGCACAGGGCAATATGGTCATCCCGGGCATCAGCGCTCAGGCCGCCGGCAGCAGCGTCCAGGTCAACCAGACCTCATCGGGTCGCATTCCGGCTGGTGCCATTATTGAACGTACCGTGCCGGCCCAGCTGGCCGAGCAGGGGCGCATCAATCTGGAGCTCAAGGACGCTGACTTCAATACGGCCCTGCGCACCATGAACGCCATCAATAATGCCATGGGTCAGGGCGTTGCCGTGGCACAGAATTCACGGGTCATCTCATTGGCAGCGCCGCTGGACAGCGCTTCAAAGGTGTCCTTTCTGGCCCGGGTACAAAACATTGATGTTGATCCGGGTGTGGTGACGCCGAAAGTCATCATGAACGCCCGTACCGGTTCGGTGGCGATGAATACCCGGGTCACGCTCAGTCGTGCCGCCATCGCCCATGGCAATCTCTCGATTACGATCGATTCCAACCCCATTATCAGCCAACCGAATGCCTTGTCAGGCGGGCAAACTGCTGTGGTACCCAATGCTGACATCAATGTGCAGGAAGAGTCCGGGGCGCTGAATATGGTTAGCGGCGAAGCAGATCTGAGTCAGGTAGTGGATGCCCTGAACCGTCTGGGCGCGACCCCCAACGACCTGATGGCGATTCTTCAAGCGCTTAAATCGGCGGGTGCGCTTAACGCGGATCTGGAGATCATCTAATGGCAATCGACAGTCGTGGGAGTTTTGCGCTCGACGTGCAGGGCTTATCGAAGCTCAAGTACAGCGCGCGTGACAATCCGCAGGAAAGCCTCAAGGAAACCACGCAGCAGTTTGAAGCGCTGTTTCTGCAAAAGATGATGAAAAGCATGCGCGATGCCATGCCCAAAAGTGATCTGCTCAAAAGCGACAGCATGGATACCTACACCCAGATGCTGGATAAGCAGTGGGCGCAGAACCTCTCCGAGCAGGGGATCGGGCTATCCGACATGATGGTCAAGCAGCTGTCGAAGGACAGCGCTCTAGGTGCGGATCCGTCACCCAACGATTCGCTGGGCAAGCTGAAGGCGCAGTCACGTAATATTCCTTCAGCGATGGCCATGCCGTTGAGCGACGAGCAATTGAAGCGTAACGCGGCGCTTGAAGCGAGCAGCCAGGTGGTCAAGCCTGCCGAACAAAAGCGCGGTCCGCTGATTGAAGGCTATGCCTCATTGGAGCGTGGCCTGAAAAGCCGCCACGAGCATCAGACAATGATGGCAGATGTCGCACCACATGTGTCGTCGTTTGTTTCGAAAATGGGGGCTGCAGCGCGGGCCGTCAGCGAGCGTACCGGGATCCCGCACCAGCTGATACTGGCTCAGGCTGCGCTTGAAACAGGGTGGGGGCCAAGGAAATTCAAACAGGCGATGGCAAGGCCAGTCACAATCTTTTCAACATCAAGGCAACCGGTGGCTGGAAGGGCGATCGTGCAAGTGTCATGACTACGGAGTTTGAGGCGGGCACGGCGCACAAGGAGCGGGCAGCCTTTCGCGTTTACGACTCCTACGAAGCCGCGTTCTCCGACTATGCGCGCCTTTTAACCGACAATCCGCGTTACCAGCCGGTACTGGAGGCGAGTACGCCCGAAGCCGCGGCGCATGCGCTGCAAAAATGTGGTTATGCGACCGATCCCCGCTATGGCGAAAAACTGGTGTCGATCATGTCACAGATACCGGATGACGAGCCTGCCTCGCTTCAGTCGCTGTATGCCACGCGAACGCAGGGACGTCAGGACAGCGATGTTTCGGCAGTAACACAGCGACGGGCAGCCATGGCCTATGCCGTTGAAAATGAAGCCAGCAGAATTTTTTGATTTATCGATGCCCTGTAAACAGGGCATAACTTTCTAAAATTTTCTGATGATCGGCCGATAGTACATGACAGATAACACCCTTAAGGGCGCGTGCGAGGAAACACCATGTCCGGTTCACTGATGGGAACAGCGCTGAGCGGGCTGAGAGCTGCTCAGATTGGCCTGAATACCACAAGCAATAACATTGCCAACGTTAATACTCAGGGCTATAACCGCCAGATCGCCGGGCTTTCCGAAGCTAAGGGCACCAATGCCGGTGGCCTTTTCGCCGGCAGTGGTGTCAGCGTGACCGGTGTACAGCGCCAGTACGAACAGTACCTCAGCACGCAGCTCAATGATGCCAATAGTGAGCTTGGGGCCAGCCAGTCACATCTGGCCCAGATTTCCCAGATTGATAATCTGTTGGCAGATGGGGATGCCGGACTCAACAAGCAGATGCAGTCCTTCTTTGCCGGCATGCAGACCCTGGCCAACAATCCGGCTGATACTTCAGCGCGTCAGGCCATGCTGGGTAATGCCGAAAGCATGACCGCACAGTTTCGCGCGACCGACAGCTATCTCAAGAACATGTCGAACAACACCGTGGCGCAAATGGGGGGCGTGGTTGACGAGATCAACAGCTACTCCAAACAGATTGCCACGCTTAACGTCCAGATTACCCAGACACAGGCCAAGACTGGAACCCCGCCCAATGACATGCTCGATCAGCGGGATCTGGCAGTGGCGAAGCTCAGCGAGCTGACTGGTATTTCGGTCGTTAATCAGGATGGCCAATATACAGTATCGCTATCGAGCGGCCAGTCGCTGGTGTCCGGTAAGCAGGTACAGACGCTTGAAATGGTCGATGCCGAGGATGACCCGACACGGCGTACCGTGGCGCTCAGAGCAACCGATAGCAATCTTTTTGAGCTCGATGAGAGCAAGTTGACCGGCGGCACGCTGGGTGGGCTTACGCAGTTTAGAACCCAGTCGCTTGAACCGACACAGCTGCGACTCGATCAGATTGCCCATACGCTGGCGACGAGTATCAATGATCTGCAGACTGGCGGTTTTGACCTGGATGGCGATGCTGGCAAGGCACTCTTTACTACCAGCACGCCTGCCGTGGTAGCCAGCAGTGCCAATAGCGGCAATGGTCTACCTGGGGTGTCGTTTACCGACGATATTTCCAAAGTGGCTGCAAGCAATTACAAGTTGACCGCAAACAGCAATGAAAGCAGCGGCTACTCGCTGACGCGTCTGGATAGTGGCCAGGCCGTCAATGCAGCAGACGTCGGCCTTGAAATTACTCTTCCGGCTGGTCTGGCCAATGGCGACAGTTTTGTCATCAAGCCGCTAAATAACGCGGCCGGACAACTGAGCGTTAATAGCGAAATCACGCCGGAGGGCATTGCGGCCAGAGGGAGTCAGAGTGAGGGCGTGCGAGGTAACAGCAACGCGCTGGCGATGGCCAATATTCAAAGCGAAAACCTGATCAACGGCAGTACAAGCCTCAATACAGCTTACGCTTCTCTGGTCAGTGATGTCGGCAACAAGACGGCCACACTCAAAAGCAGCAATGCTGCTCAGACCCAGATTTCTCAGGAGCTGAAAAGCGCTCAGCAGTCGGTATCAGGTGTCAATATCGATGAAGAAGCGGCCAACATGCTCAAATATCAGCAGCTTTACAGTGCCAGTGCTCAGATGATCCGGGCTTCCTCGGAGATGTTTGACTCACTGATCGGCATCATGCGTTAAGGGGCATAAAGCAAATGCGTATCAGTACCTCAATGATGTTCGAGCGTAGCCAGAATGCCATGCAAAGTCGGCAGAGCGATCTGTCGAAAGTAGGTGAGCAGGTGGCCAGCGGCAAGCGTGTGGTATCTCCCTCTGATGATCCACGTGCGTCGTCGCAGGCATTGATCGTCAAGCAGGATCAGGCCATTCAGGAGCAGTACAAAAACAGCCGTACCAGCGCCACTTCTGCGCTGGAAGCGCAGGACAACACGCTGGATAGTGTGAACAAGTTGCTGTACACGGGTAAGGGGCTGGTCGTTCAGGCGGGCAATGGTGCGCTGAGCGACAGCGACAGGGCTTCTGTCGCAACCCAGCTGGAAGGTCTCTATAACCAGCTGACGGGCTTGGCCAACGGCAAGGACAGCAATGGGCAGTACATGTTTTCCGGTTCGAAGGGAGACGTACAGCCATTTACGCCCGGCACCGATGCCAACGGCGATTTTGTCATGAACTACGCAGGCGACAGCGAACCCTTGAACATGAAGGTGGATGCGTCGCGCCTGATGGATGTCAATGCCACGGGCACCAATGTGTTCAAGGTTCCTTCAACAGCTGCCGGGGATGCCGAAAGCGATCTGTTTACTGCTTTCCAGACCGCCATTACGGCACTCAGAACGCCCAAAACACCAGACAATCAGGACGCCTTGAGGGCTGACCTGGATAAGGTCAATCGTCAGCTTGATGCAGGTCTGGATAATATCGGGAGTGTACAGACCACCGTTGGCAGCAAGCTCAACGAGCTTGATATCCTCGGCAATATTGGTACCAGCCGCATGATCAGCAACGAAGGAGCGCTTTCAGACCTCCAGGATCTGGATTACGCCGAAGCCATCTCTCGCTACACGTTGGGTCAGATTGGACTGGAAGCTTCACAGAAGATGTTCATGCAGACACAGCAGACGTCGCTGTTCAGTCTGATTCGCTAATCTCTGTCACCAGGCAGGATCAAGCCCCCATGTCGGCAACGACATGGGGGCTTTTCATTATCCCTGAATCGAGTATGGCGGCCTGAACATTGGTTTTTGAAGGGCGGGCGCTCAGGACGATGACAGAAGTTCTGTGACGCTGACCATCTGATTAAGGGCACTTTCAAACATGCGCTGGAAGATTGCACCCAGTTCCGGTGTCATGAAGGTCAACAGAATGACGCCCGTCGTCAGGGTAATGGGAAAGCCTACCGAGAAAATCGAGAACTGGGGAGAGGCACGGTTGAGAATGCCCATCGAGATATTGATCATCAAAAGCGCTGTCAAAACCGGCAGGGACATTAGAAATCCGGCCGAGAATATGAAGCTCCCCCAGCGCGCAATGGCATCGAAGCCTGCCGGCTCAAGCGCCACCTGACCGATCGGCAAACGCGTAAAGGTCTCGATTAAAAGCCGGATCATGATGGTATGGCCGTTGAGGGCCATGAACATGAGAATCGCGATCATGTTGAGAAAGCGGGAGAGTACCGTGGTCGTCCCCTGAGCTTCGGGAGAGTAGAACGATGCAAAGGAGAGCCCCATTTGCAGGGCGATATAATCACCGGCCGCCTGAATGGCGGCAAAGACCAGTCGCATGACCAGTCCGAGTGCTACGCCGATGATGAACTGCTGAATGATGATCATGATGCCCGCCCAGGAGGCTGGCGGAATATCGGGCATGGGAGGGAGTACGGGCGCCACGACCACCGTCAGGGCAAAGGCAAGCCCAACCTTTGCCGTTCGAGGGATCGCGGTCTCGCCAAAGATGGGCGCGGTGGCGATAAACGCCAGAATCCTGACGAACGGCCAGAGAAAGGCCGTCAGCCATGCATCGAGCTGGGCGGAAGTGATCTCCAGCAAGCGAGCGCCCTCTAGCCGATCATGGTCGGGATGTTGTTAAAAAGCTCTCGAGTGAAGTCGGAGAGCGTTCCCAGCATCCATGAGCCGCCAATGATCAACGTCGTGAAGACCGCCAGAATCTTGGGAATGAAGGACAGTGTCATTTCGTTGATCTGCGTAGCGGCCTGGAAAAGGCTCACCAACAAACCCACGGTGAGTGCCACCAGCAGCAGTGGCGCTGCAATCAAAAGTGTCAGCATCATGCCGCGATAGGCCAGGCTCATTACCATTTCCGGTGTCATGGCGCCACTCCCTTGGAAGTCTTCAGGACGCAGGGGCATGCCCCGACAGTCGTTGGAAAAACCATCCCTCGGGATGGCTACATATAAAAGCTTTGTGCCAGCGAGCCCATTAAAAGCCCCCAACCATCAACCAATACAAAAAGCATCAGTTTAAAAGGCAGTGACACGATGGCCGGTGGCACCATCATCATCCCGAGCGCCATCAGAACGCTTGCCACGACCAGGTCGATAATCAAAAAGGGAATGAAAATCGTGAAGCCGATCTGAAAGGCGGTTTTCAACTCGCTGGTGACAAAGGAGGGCAGCAATATGCGCATGGGCACATCTTCCGGGCCTTCCAGCGGTGGCATGTTGGCAATGCCGGCAAACATGGCGATATCGGTTTCACGCGTTTGATGCAGCATGAATTCACGCAGTGGCTGGCTGCCGGTTTCGATGGCCTGGGGCATGCCGATATTGCCCTCTGACAGCGGCTGCCAGGCCGTCTCATAGATCTGTTCAAAGACCGGCGACATGACGAAAAAGGTCAGAAACAACGCCAGACCGACCAGGATCTGATTGGGTGGGGAGGACTGAGTGCCCAGGGCACTTCGCAAAAGCCCCAACACAATGATGATGCGGGTAAAGCCGGTCATCATCAAAAGTGCGGCCGGTAGAAAGGCCATGGAACTCAACAGTACCAGCGTCTCGACGGAGAGACTCCAGGATTGCCCGCCGCCATCAAGCGGCTGGCTGGTCATGGCCGGTAATTCTGCCGAAGCATGCGATGGCAGCGATATCAGCATCACCAGCAATGGCAGCAGTGCCATCAATGTATTGCGGGCCCGGTGAGACAAACGGAACAGGGCTGAATGGGTCATGATCGCCTATCAAAGCGCTGAGACAGCGCACGCTTGAAGCTTTCGGAAAAGGTGGGTCGTGAAGTACTGCCTGGATTTTCGGATCCGGTACCGTCCACGGGATCTTGTGATTTGGCCGGCATCTCATGAAGGCGGTTAACGCTGCCGGGGGTTACCCCGAGGACCAGCCATGTGTCATCGACCTCTACCACAACAACGCGCTCACGCGCACCGACGCTCTGGCTTGCCACAACGCGAAGGGATTGCCCCTGTAGACGATGTCCCGGTTTAAAGCGTTTGACGAGCGTGGCGAGCCCCCAGATCAGCAAAAGTACCAGTGCAAGACCCAGCGCCGTTTTGCCCAGGCCTGCCATGCCCAGATCATTGTCCTGAGCGAAGGCGGGTGATGACGTTGCGGGCGTGACGGCAATGTGTGCGCTGCCAATATGGCCAGCGCTTTTCAATGCGGCAGCATCAAACGGACCGTTGGCAAGTGAGAGGTCGTTGCTTGAAGAGGGCGAGGTGGTGGCCTCGCGCGTGGGACTGTCGGTCATGGGATGATTCATCTCGTTTCATTCAAGGGACACGACTTAGCACGAGCGAGGCATGACTTCAACGATTAAGCTTATGGATGCGCTCTGAAGGCGTAATGATATCAGTAATACGGATGCCGTATTTATCCTCCACCACGACCACTTCTCCCTGAGCGATCAGGTAGCCATTGATCAGGATATTCATGGGCTCACCGGCCAGGCCATCCAGCTCCACGACCGATCCTTTGGCCAGATCAAGCAGCTCGCGAATGGTCATGCGTGTGCGGCCCAGCTCGACCGACAGCGTGACCGGAATTTCCATGATGACGTCCAGCTCGCGCGACTGACCGTGAGCACCACTACCTGACAGGGGCTGAAAAATACGGTCGCTGGCCGGTTCGGCGGACGCACCGACAGAAGACTCCTCTACAGAGTGCTCCGGTGTTTCACCGGTTTCTGCAAAGGCCGCACCCCAGTCGATATCGTCCTCGTCGGTGGATGCCCCCTGTTCCTGCATGGCACTGGCCCAGTCATCGGGCATCTCATCAGGCTTGTCGTTAAGTGAATCCGGATTTTTGGGATCAGTCATGATGCGTATTCCTGTGGGCATCGATGGGACGATGGTCGATCAATCTTTTGACGCGCAGACCCTTCTGGCCATTGAGACTGCCATAATCGCAGGCCATGACCGGGACACCGTCAACGCGCACGTTGATGTCCTGAGGCAGGTCAATGGGAAGTACATCACCCACCGCCAGCTTCGAGATTTTGCTCAGAGTGGTCTCGATCGCTGTGAAGTCTGCGACCAGCTCAACACTTGAAGATTTCACCTCGCCGGCAAGGCGCTGCATTCTCTCTCGATCCTCTTCAGGATCGTTGCGCTGCAGCGGCCCGGAAAGCGTCTCTCGGATGGGCTCGATCATCGAGTAGGGCATGCAGATATGAAAATCACTGCCGAACGCGCCCACCTCAACGTGGAAGGTCGTATTGACCACCAGCTCATTGGCGCTATTGGTGATGTTGGTGAATTTCACCTGCATCTCCGAGCGCTGATATTCAAGCTCCACTGGATAAATGGATTGCCAGCCCTCTGCGTAGCTTTCAAGCGTCAGGTTTAACAAACGCCGAATAATGCGCTGCTCGGTATGGGTAAATTCCCGACCTTCTGACTTGGTCAGAAAACGCCCGTCTCCGCCGAACAGGCTGTCTACTACCAGAAACACCAGGTTGGGCGGAAACACGATCAGTGCATTGCCCTTGAGCGGCTTGATCGCGATCATGTTGATATTGGCAGGCACCGGTAGATTGCGCGTGAAATCGCTGTACTTCTGAATCTTGACCGGGCCTACCGTGATGTCTGCCGTCCTTCTGATCAAATTGAACAGCGCCATGCGAAAGCGACGGCCAAAACGCTCATGAATGATATCGAGCGACTGTAGTCGGCCGCGCACCACACGCTGCTGGTTGGCTGGATCGAAAGGGCGTATACGCTTGGTGCCAATGTCCCCGGAACGCGTCTCTTCTTCCTCGCCGCTTACCCCTTTGAGCAGCGCGTCGATCTCTTCCTGGGACAGCATGTCATCTGCCATGAGGACCTACTGAACAATGAAATCGGTGAAGAGGGCATCGCTGACCGCGACGCTGCTTGTTTCGCCATTGAACGGCTTCTCGAAGGCGCCGATCAACGCACTCGCCAGCGCCTGCTTGCCGGCCGGTGTCGTCAGTTGATCACCCTGCTGGCTGGTCAGCACCATCAGGATACGATTGCGCACCTCGGGCATTTGCTCTCTCAAAGTGGCGGCGGACTCTTCGCCTTCTGCCTTGAGGGTAATACCGACATAAAGAATACGGCCGGTGCCATCATTAAGGTTTACGGTAAACGGCTTGAGCTCAACAAACACTGGAACGGGAGCCGGTGCTGCCTGCTCGGTCTCCTGTGCGGTGGTCGCCGACGCGTCTCCCTTGAGGAAATACCAGGCACCGGCCGCACATGCCAGGCCGACCAGAATGACCAGCAGCGCGACGATGACCCAGAGAAGTTTTTTACTGCCGGTTTTGGCCGGGGGCGTTGCGGTAGATGTCGTCATGGCGTTAGATCAATCCAGTGAGGGTTGAGAACACTTGTTCGTTAATCCGTAACATCATGTGTTCGGGTTGATGCCATGGTACGGACTGGCGCGCTAAACGATGGATCAAATAGCGCGGTCTCATACGGTTATCTCGACGTTTTGAAATTCAGGACAGCCCGTGAGGCGATCCGGCGATGACATGAAAAAGCCGCGCAGGCGGATACCAGCGCGGCTGTTGAAGCTTTTACCCTGGTGCTACAAGGGCGGTCAGGCGAAAAGGTCGATACCGCCGTTGAGTGAGCGCCCCGGGGGAGCGCTGATCGAAATCACATCGGCATCGGTATCAATACCCGTGATCGTGTTCGAGCCATCACGTGTCGCCAGTCCTCCGGGCGTGCGTTCCTGCTGTTGCTGGAAACCGCTTTGCTGGAAGCTACCCTGGTCACTGACTGAAGTCTGACCCAGCTCGATCCCGCTGGCGCTGAAGGCATCGCGAAGCTGAGGCAGGGCGGCTTCAATGGCGGCCCGCACCTGAGCGTGATGCGAGGCAATGTGCAGCTGCGCACTCTGCTCGCCCATTTTCAGTGAAATGGACAAAGGGCCCAGCTCGAGCGGGTTCATGTTCAGCCGCGCTTCACCGCCGCCACGCATGCTAAGGCTAATGACCTGGCGCTCAAAGGCCGAGCTCCACTGGTCACTGTCCATGGCCGGCAGTGTGGCTGTTGTTACGGCCTGGGCGGTGCCGGCAGCCATTGTGTTGGTGCCTGACTGACCGGTCAGGGCCGTCAGACTGCTCAGCGGATTGTCGCTGGCGGTCGGGGCGCTGGACTGTTGGCCGAACTGGGTACCAAAGGTGGCGTCATTGCTGGTGCCCCCTGCTCGTGACAGTAGTCCCTCGCGCTGTGAGAGGATTTCGCCAAAGAGGCGGTCGCCTCTAACGTCCTGGTCACGGCCCTTGAGGTTGGAAAGCGTTGTATCAAGACCTGCACTGTCACGACCGCGCAGACCCTGCTCGAGCATGGCACCACGAGCAGGCAGTGCGCCCTCACGACCGGCAACGCCTTTTTGTCCCGCCGGAGAGGGCATCACAAAACCAGTGTCTATCAGTGCATAAAGGGCGCTGGCATCGTCAGTCTGGTCATGCTCTGTCAGACGTTTGCCCTTGTCATTGATCGTGTCGGAGCGTCCGTCACCGCGGGTGGCCACAGACTTGTCCGTTTTCGATAGAGCGCTTCCGGCACGTTCGGCATTGAGCGCTTCCAGAGAGGTGCGATCGCCTGACAGGGCTGCAAGCCTGATCTGACGCGAATCATCGGCCCCTTTCAGGTTGGCCTGCGCTGGACGGGCACGGTCAGTACCTTGATGTAGCGCCATTTCATCAGGGCGTTCACGACCGTCAAGGCGATTGCCCTGAAGCTGATCAAGCGCATTGGACAGCGTTCTACGAGCATTAATCGCCTGTGCTGGTTGATTACCTTCGGTAATGCCACCGCCGGCACCGTGGTGCGGGGTGACGGTTTTTTTGTCGGCGCCCGTGTCCTCACCGCGAGCGTGCTCCTGGGACGTTTTCCCGCTGCGAGTCTCTGCGGTGGTGCCGGCAGATTCGGTATCGCTCTGGCGGCGCGCCTTCGTATCTTTTAAAAGTGACCCGAAACCGTTGTCACCATCGCTGCCCCTGGCATTGCCGCTATTGGCGCTGGTAGGGGCCGGAGAGGTGACCTGGGCATTGATTGGCGTCAACATGTGTCATGTTTCCTGACAGAAAAAACGTGATTAGAACCCACCCAGCGCGGAGGTGGCCCGGCTGGCATATTCATCGCTCTGGCGCTGTTCAAGCTTGTTCATGCGGTGTTCTGCTTCCTGACGACGCCGATTGATCAATACGTCATAGGAGTTCACACGCTTTTGCTGCTGCTGCCAGTTCGTCATGCCCCGCGTGATGCGTCCCTGATGCTGGTCGACCTGCTGGCGCTGGTGCTCGATGGCACGGTCAAGCGATGACAAAAAGCGCTGATAGTTCTGAATGGAGGCCATGGTCAGCCCACGCTGCATCGCTTCTTCGAAGCGACGCAGGTAGTCATTGCGATAATCGCTCAACATCTCGAGTTGTGTATGGCTTTGCTGGTGTGCCGAGCGCAGCTGGCCCAGAAGCTTGGCCGCGGCATCCCGATCGCCTTCAGCCAGCTCGATCAACATTTCAAGTGATGAGTGATTGGACATGGTCCCCTCGGTATCAATGGCAGTCAGCCCGTTGGCTGTCTGTTGGTCGGTATCCCGTGCGCTATGAGGTCAAAAGCGACTTGAGCCCCTCTACCGAGTGCTCGACATCGGCGCGCTCACTCATGCGCTGCTGCAGGAAGGCCTCCAGTGCTGGATATAGCCTGATGGCTTCATCCAGCAGTCGATCACTGCCTGCGGCGTAGGCCCCCACGCTGATCAAATCGCGGTTGCGCTGATAGCGTGACAACATCTGCTTAAAGTATTTGATGCACTCGAAATGTGGTTCATCAATAAGCGCTGTCATTGCACGGCTTATTGATGCTTCGATGTCGATGGCCGGGTAATGACCGGCTTCGGCCAGCTTTCGGGACAGCACTATATGGCCGTCAAGAATGGCGCGTGCCGCGTCAGCGATCGGATCCTGCTGATCATCCCCTTCGGTCAGTACCGTATAAAAGCCGGTAATCGACCCCTTGCCCGGGGCATCGTTGCCGGCCCGTTCGACCAGTGCGGGCAGCTTGGCAAAGACCGAGGGTGGGTAGCCCTTGGTGGCCGGGGGCTCACCGATGGCGAGTGCAATTTCACGCTGGGCCATGGCATAGCGGGTCAGGGAGTCCATGATCAAGAGAACATTCTTGCCCCGATCACGGAAGTCTTCGGCCAGGCGGGTGGCATAGGCGGCGCCCTGCAGACGCAGCAGTGGCGACATGTCGGCCGGCGCGGCCACTACCACGGCGCGGCGCTGACCCTCGGCACCCAGAATGTTCTCGATGAAATCCTTGACCTCGCGACCACGCTCACCGATCAGTCCCACGACGATAACATCGGCCTGGGTATAGCGAGCCATCATGCCCAGCAGCACACTCTTGCCCACGCCAGAGCCGGCAAAAAGTCCCAGACGCTGACCACGGCCGACCGTGAGCAGGGCATTAATGGCCCGCACGCCCACATCGAGCACTTCCTCGATGGGAGCTCGCTGAAGCGGGTTTAGCGTTGGTGCATTAAGAGAGACGTTATCGGGCTCGACCAGTGGGCCGCGACCATCCAGTACTCGACCACGAGCATCAACGACACGGCCGAGCAGGGCATCCCCGACCGGCAACTGCTTGCTCTGGGATTGCCCGGCACCCGGTCGAGGATTAGCCGGCCAGACCAGAGCGCCAGGGACCAGCCCACTGGTTTCAACCAGCGGCATCAAAAAAAGCTTGTCGCCATTGAAGCCGACAACTTCCGCTTCGGTTTCTCCCTGACCGTCGGCCAGCTCAACCATGCAGCTGCATCCCAGCGGCAGGCGCAAACCGACCGCTTCCAGTACCAGTCCGGTCGCCCGGGTCAGCCGGCCACGCTCGCGATTGGCCGGCAGTTTCTGGACTCGTCGAGTGGCGGTCTCCAGCGTGCGCTTCCACTGGCTAAGCATGGCGTCACTGTTTGATGACATGAAGGCTCACTCCTGTACTGGAATTCATCAGTGCTTGCCGTGGCCCACGGCGTGTCGCAGCCGTTCCCATCGGTCGTCGCGGGTAGCATCGATTTCGAGCTGATCGGTTTCCAGTCGGCAGTCTCCGCGTGAGAGTGAGATATCGCTTTTAAGCTGCCAGCCAACATCGCCAAGCAGTGAGCTCAGCTCTTTTTGCACCATGGCCAGATCGTCGGGGTGCACACAGATGCGTGGGGAACCGCCCAGTGTCGGGTGTTCCATCATCAGCTTTTCAATGTCATCGAGGATATGCTCGGGCGCCAGTTCAAGCGATCGACCAGCCAGCTGGCGCCCGGTCTCCAGTGCCAGCTCGACCAGACTATAGGCGATATCGTCCTTGAGTCTGCCGGCAGCCGTTTCAAAGGCGTGCACCATGTCGCCCACAGGGGCGAGTGCTTCGTGCAGGCGTGACTCAAGCTCAAGCAGATAATCCTGCTGTGCCTGCTCCCGTCCGGCCTCAAGACCTGCGACGTAGCCGGCTTCGTGTCCTTCCTGACGGCCCTGCTCGAACCCTTCCTGGCGTGCCTTTTCAAAAGCTTCGCGACGTATATCGTCTTCCTTTCGTCGCTGTGGAATGTTGTTTTTTTCAAGGACCTCAGGTGCCGGCTGTCGCGCCTCACGCCTTTCCAGCCGACCCATCTCCCAGCGCTGCCATGATGAGTGATCGTCTGTCCTAGACATAAGCGTCGTCGCCTCCTCCCAGGGTTACTTCGCCGGCATCGGCCAGACGCCGCACCAGCTGCAGAATATTTTTCTGCTCGGCTTCGACCTGCGACAGACGAATCGGCCCGCGCATCTGCATGTCTTCGCGCAGCAGCTCTGCCGCGCGGGAGGACATATTGGTAAGGAAGCGGTCGCGAACCTCTTCCGGGGCGCCCTTGAGGGCGATGACCAGCGAGTTGCTGTCGACGTCCTGCAAAATGCGCTTGATGCTGCGATCATCAACATCGGCCAGATTGTCAAAGACAAACATCTCATCAAGAATCTGCTGCGCCAGAGAGTCGTCATGGTGGCGCACGCTTTCGATGACACTCTCTTCCTGAGTGCTGTTCATCAGGTTGAGGATCTCTGCCGCGGTTCTCACGCCGCCCATCTTGCTGCGCTTGAGATTCTGGCCATCCAGCAGGCCGCTGAGTACTTCGGTCAACTCCTGCAGGGCCGCAGGCTGGACACCACTGAAGGTGGCAATACGCAGAATCACGTCGTTACGCAGTCCCTCATCGAAGCGTGCCAGTACTTCAGAGGCCTGATGGCGTTCCAGATGGACCATGATGGTCGCAATGATCTGCGGGTGTTCATCGCGGATCATCTCGGAGACCACGCTGGCTTCCATCAGGTTCAGGGCATCAATACCCGAGTCATTGCCGGATTCGAAAATGTCTTCCAGCAGGCTCGACGCGCGCTCTTCACCCAGCGCCTTGACCAGTACCGAGCGAATATGGTCGCTTGACTGCAGGTTCAGGCCACCGAGCTCTTCGATCTCGGTGTCGAACTGTCGCAGCACCTCCATCAGGCGTTCGTTGGTGAGCTGAGTGAGCCCGGCCATGGCCAGCCCCACTTTCTGCACCTCACGCTGCGACATGTGCTTGAAGACTTCAGCGGCCGTATCGTCGTCCAGTGCCATCATGAGGATGGCGCTGCGCTCGATGCCTTCTTCATTGCCTTCAGTCTTTGCCATTGATCCAGCCTCTGAGAATCATTGCGACCATTCTGGGATCTTTCTGAGCCTGGTCGCGAACCGTGCTCAGCAGGGTTTCATGTTCGATGCGCTGACGTCGTTTCTGCTTTTTCGCAATCTGCTCGGCGATATCGGACGATTCTGACTCGTCTTCATCATCATCTCCGGCCGTGGCGAGCAGGGTGCCACTGCTGCCTGCCTCACCATAACTTCCTGCTGGCGCCGTCAGGGTGCGCTGACGTTCAACCAGTGGCTTGAGAAGCTTGCGCCAGAGAATGAAGGCTACAATGGCGATCAGCAGGTAGCGACCCAGCGTTTTGGCCAGCGAGATAATGTCCGGGTTCTCATACCAGGCAATCACCGGCGCCTGAACTTCAGCCTGCTGGCTAAAGGCGGCATTGACCACTTCAAGTGAGTCGCCGCGGGCCTCGGAATAGCCCATTCCTTCACGGACCAGTCGCTGAATCTGTGCCATCTCGTCATCGGAAAGGGCGACCATTTGGGTCTGGCCGTCTTCGCCTGTTTGATCGCGGTAATTCACCACAACAGCTACGGAAAGACGCTGTACCTGTCCGGTGTCCTCCTGCACATGGCGAATGACACGATTGACCTCATAGTTGGTCGTGCTGCTGTCTGTCGATGAGCGCGGCTGTACAGGCTGAGCCTCGGTTGTCGCCTGTGTGCCTGCTGCTTGACCATTTTGTGCATTATTCTGGTTATTCTGGTTGTTTTGAGCGTTGTTCTGGTTGTTGGCATTCTGAACCGGCGACGCCACATTGGGGGCGGGCTGATTGCTCAGAGCACCAGGCACACCGCCAACGCTGTTGCTACCGATCTGCTCGCTTTTACTCGATTGAATGCTGCGAACACTCGCCTGATTGGGGTCCTGGTTGGGGTCATAGGTTTCCTGCGTATGTTCCCCGACCGAAAAATCTATGCTGGCGGTGACCTGAGCCCGTACGTTGCTGTGACCCACAATCGTTGCAAGCAAGGCTTCGATGCGCTTGCGATAGCTCTCTTCTACCTGGGCTGTGTACTTGAGCTGCGCATCATTCAGGTTGCGCGTGTCAGAGCCTGCCGGCTGTGACAACAGGTTTCCATTTTGATCCACCACGGTGACCTGATTGACCGGCAGGTTCGAGACGCTCGCCGATACCAGGTGTGTGATGGCGTTGACCTGACCTTCACCCACCGCGCGGTTGCGATAAAGGGTCAAAATGACCGAGGCCGACGGCTGACGGCGATCCCGTACAAAAACGGATTCCTGGGGTATGGCCAGATGCACACGTGCGGTTTGCACAGAGTCGATGGATTCGATGGAGCGTGCCAGTTCACCTTCCAATGCGCGCTGGTAATTAACGTGCTCGGCAAACTGGCTGATACCAAAGGATTGGCCATCCATCAGTTCAAACCCGACACCGCCACCCTTGGGCAGGCCTTCACTGGCCAGTGCCATACGGGTCTGCTCGACCTGCTCGGCCGGAATCAGAATGGCCTGCCCCCCTTCCGAGAAGCGGTAGGGGACCTGCATCTGATCAAGGCGCGCGATGATGACGCCACCATCGCTATCGCTCAGATTTGAAAACAGCACACGATAATCAGGAGAGCGTGCCCACAAAAAAAGCACGACCAGAATCGCAATGGCTGCAGCGCCGGCCACAATGAGGGGCAGACGCGGATTGGCCTTGAGGCGATCCATCAGTCCGGACAACTTCTGATCGGTGCCTTGTGTTGCTTGAGCACTCATCACATCGCCTCAGTGTTATTGGGGTTACGCGGGTTCAGCTCGATGGGCATCGGCAGACTCTTTATGCGCTGGGCACCGGAAACGGTGGCGCCCTATACCGGGAGTGGCGTCATTATTACGGTAAGTAACCAGATTGAAGGACCGAATAGCCGTGGTTTTTTTCACTATTTAGAACAATCGACAAAGGCATTTCACCTTTAAGCTGCGCCACATTCCTTGACAAACTTTACTTTCAGTTACGTTTTACTCTTCCGGAGTTACCAACATGTCAGTGGCAGCAGCGGGCCTTCAGGCCCTTGTTCAGCAGATGCAAAGCGTGGCGCAGCAGGCAGGCGGTCATCAAGCTGCTGCGCAACAGGCAGGCGGTGTCAGTTTTGCAGGCGAGCTCAAGGGGGCGATTGATCGCATCGATGGCATGAAACAGACCGCCGAAGCCAAGGCTGTCGCGTTTTCGAGAGGTGATAGTAACGTGGCACTCAACGACGTTATGGTCGACATGCAAAAAGCCAGCGTTTCAATGGAAATGGGTATACAGGTTCGCAACCGTGTACTTAGCGCCTACCGCGAGATCATGAGCATGCAGGTGTGACACACCTTTAAAAGTTGGCAAAGACTGCCTGACGCAATTTAAAAGGCCAACAGGCGCCCTTGCAGGTCGCCTGTTGGCTTTCTGACCCGCTTGTTTTCGGTCGGGATGACCTCAGGCGGTGGTCTTGAGAAGCTGCCCCTGCTGATATGCCGCCATACGTGCCATATGAAGCACCTCTTCCGTTGGAATCTGACGAATCACGTCGCCACTTTCACGGTCGATCACGCGCGTTACAATCCGACCGCTGTCATCATGAATATCAATGTCGATACCGACTCGTTCCAGACCCTGCTTTAACTGCGTTATGGCTTCTTCCAGCGCTTCGAGATTATCCGTTTTGCAAGATGGCCCGAGCCTTGAAGGTACCGGCAAGACAGGAGAGGAGGCTGGAAATGAGTTACTGGAGAGCAGGCTGCTGGACATGCCGGAGATGACTGACGTGATGCTCATGGTGATGATCCCTTTCCGGGGTTTGCGTTGAAATCTTTTGGAGGTGTCGGCAAAACTGTGCCGAAACGCTTTTATATGAAAAATCCTTGATACAATAAATCACAAAAAAAGACGAATCTTGAGCCCTGAAATATCGAATCAGCTGAGGCCAAAAATCGGCATGTTGTTGATTCAAAAAGCGCTATGAAGATGCTGAATTGCCGATATAAAAACTTTTTTAACTAAAATATCATGGGCTTATACATATTTTTGACGCCAGTCTGAAGGTGGCCCGCGCTTACCGCCTGGCTCATGACATCCTGTCAGCCATGAGTTCCTTTAAATTGTGATGACATCAGCTATAGCCAAGGACAATGCGCGCTGCGGCACAATTTCTTTTCGTTACTCGTTTTACCTTTTGTGTAGTCAAAGTTACTTATTGAAATATCAATTGACCTCGCAGGGGATGGCAATGGCGGAATTACACGTGTTCTCAAACGCAAGTCAGGACGCCAAGGCAGTAATGCAGGGCTTTGATGCTGATACAGCAAAGCTCCTCCCTCGAAGGGGGCAGAGCCTGCTGCGCTCGGTGAAAAGGAGTATTTCTCGCTGGATACCGGATCGCCTTTATATTGCTCACCGCTACCAGAAGCATTTTGGATTCAGGCCCAACCTGGTCAATCCTGAAACCTTTAATGAAAAAATATGCTATCGCCGCCTGCATCCCGAGCCCATTTTTTCGCCGCTGAGTGACAAGCTGCTGGTACGTGATTACGTACGTCAGAAGATTGGCAATGAAACCCTGTTGCCGTTGTATCCAATTTCTCAGCCCTTTACACGGCACGACTATGACAGGCTGCCGAACAGTTTCGTCCTCAAGGCCAATCATGGCTCGGGGTATAATCTGGTCGTACGCAACAAGGCCGATTACAGCTATGAGCTGATGCGTCGGCTCAGCGATCACTGGCTGGCCAGCAACTTTTATCGTGACAGCCGAGAGCTGCATTACCAAAGTATTACGCCTCGGCTAATGTGTGAAAAAATGCTGCTCGATGAGAATGGCAAGATTCCCAAGGACTACAAGTTCTACTGTTTCCGTGCCGAAGGTCAGGCGCCGAAAGTCTTTATTGAAGTGACACATGACCGCTTCACCGATTTTCACGTCGATTATTATGACCAGGACTGGAATCTTGTGGATGTTGTCAACGAGCGGTTCAATACTGGCTGTCCTATCGAGAAACCGGCTCAGCTGGATCGGGCCATGAAACTGGCGCTCAAGCTGTCTGAAGGGTTTGGGTTTGCCCGCGTTGACTTCTATCTAATGCGTGATGCGATCTATTTCGGTGAGATTACCTTTACGCCTACCGGTGGCATGAAAAACTTCCGGTCAGCGGCACATGATCGTGCCTGGGGTGAGCTCTTTGACCATCGTCCGATGACAAGGGACTTTGGCTATGAAGACATGGAAGGTAATCGATACTGAGAGTAGGGTCTCGAATGAACCTGCATTGCAATGAGCCTTGTTTTGCAGGTTTGTTTGCTAGCGGCAGACGCGATTACGTCCGTTATGCTTGGCTTGATAGAGGGCGTCGTCAGCGCGTCCGATAGCCTTGTCAAAAGTCTCCTGAGGCCTTTCAATTTCAGCCACGCCGATACTGATGGTCACGTTGATGGCTTGTGAAGCAATCACAAAAGGCTCGGATTCAATATGCCTTCTCAGGCGTTCTGCGAAAGCTCCTGCTTCATCAATGGTGGTATGAGTCAGTACGATCAGAAACTCTTCGCCCCCCCAGCGTACAGCGATATCATCGCGACGCATCAGGTTTTTCAAGCGCTTGGCAAAGATTTTTAACACGGCATCTCCGCCTTCATGGCCAAGTGTGTCATTAATTTTTTTGAAGTGGTCGAGATCGCCCAGAAGCACGCATACCGTGCTCTCTGGATGCTTTAAATCAAGCTTCGCCAATGCATGCTGAATGCCACGCCGGTTAAAAAGTCCGGTTAGCGCATCAGTATCAGCCTGATGTCTGAGCTGTAGATTGGCACGCTCCCCACTCATCGCCACATATCCGACATACACCAGAACGCTATTGACCTGATCAAAAATGATCGTTACACGAGCGGTTTCTGTCGATATCTGCAGATCTGTCAATATCAGCATGCCGGCAGAGAAGGCAAAGCCCATGGCATAGATGCTGAAGGCAACGGCGACCACGATCTGTGACCAGAGATCTTCCCGCCGTGCAATCAGGATCTCGGCCACCACCATGATGGAAGCGGCGGTTGCGCAAAGGAAGTAAATGCTCGATATGGCGGTCTTCGAAACGTTAAACCAGGGCCCCAGCAGGCACGCCAGTGCAGGCGTTACGATCAGGATGATCGTCGCCACAATGGCATATGTATGAAAATGGAGGCCGTAGAAGCGCCGTAGTCCGCTCCACGATAGTACAAGACTGATCATGTAGAGGGTAAAGATCAGCATGCTTTCCAGCATTGGCAGCGTCAGGTTGGTAGGCTCTCTGGTCAGCATGATGGCGCCCAGAAGAGAGGCCAGAATTGCCCCGAGCCAATGCCAGAGATAGGACTTTTCCCGCTGACGCAGCGCCAGTACCAGAAAAACCGCGCAATAGGCCGCCCGGCTGACCACACTGGAAAAGCTTAATGTTGTGAGATCAAGCATGGAATTGGCGTATTCCCATAAAAAACCGGCATTTTTAATCGTGCCGATGACGTTGTGGGGTGTCTGTCGTACCTTGTGGCGCTTATCTGACCCTGTCTTTTAATGCTTAAAAACGCAGACCTATGCCTGCACCCAGTACCAGCACATCGGTTAAAACCATCGCCGCTGAAATGCTGAACAGGCGTTATCACATAGCGAACGTTGGCGCTTGCATACCAGTGTTCGGAAAGCCGGTAATCCAGGCCTGCATCAAGAAGCGGGCTGGTGATGGCCTCCGAAGTTATCTCTGGCACGCCTGGGGCGGACTCGACGCTAATGGGCCAGGTATGGTTAACACCTGCCCCGAGATACGGATTTAGCGCGGCGTCGGGGAGAAAGTGATACTGAGCGACCAATGAAGCAGTACCGCTTCTGGTATGGCTGACCTTGAAATCGCCCAGCAGGCTGTCTTCCAGGCGGTAATCCGCTGAGATGACGCCAGCCACCGCTTCAATTGACCAGTGATCGGTCAGGAAATAACTGATATCCAGCGTTGGTAAAATCTGGGAGGGAGTTTTTAGCCGTCCGCCCAACGGGGTTGTTTCGCTGCTTTCATTGACCGGAATAACGCCGGTGGCCTTTAAACGTATCAGCCAGTCACCCTGTTTCAAGCCACTCTGGGAGGGCGTTGTACCATATGCCGCTGCATACGCGGCATGGGGTAGCGCACAGGACACAACGACTGCAAAAAGGATAAACAGCGTTTTTAAATGTCCTGAAACCGGGTACATGGTGAAAAATCCTAAATATGTTGGTCAGCCTGTCAGCTGGAATACCGGATAGCTGCAACCAAATAGATGCCTCAGTTTCATGAGGAGTTGTGGTAGTAACGGCGCTTCACTGGTCGGCCTTTAACACGATGTAACGATTGTGGGGATATGCAAATACTATCAATGAGAGGCCGGCTCATTGGGATAGGGACTGGAGGGGCATGCTTGATATTTAAGACGGCGCCGGCCCGAAGGATGAAAAAGCAATAATGGATGAGAATTAAGAGCGATCTGTTGGCTGGCTTGAACAATGGTGCTTAACGCAGTAGTGCAAGCACGCTATCAAGTTGCTGGTTGGCTTGTGTCAGTACGGCCATGCCCGCCTGCTGGGTGATCTGAGCTCGGCTCATGTTGGAGACTTCCACTGCGTAATCAGCGTCCATGATGCGTGAGCGAGCATCCCTCAAGGCGCTGACGGTATTTCCCTGCTGATCGATAATCGCATTCATGCGGTTTTGTGTGGCACCCAACGTACTGCGCTTGTCGTCAACGCGGGCAATGGCACGGTCCAGTGCAGCAAGCGGGTCATCCGGAGTCCTGAGGCGAATTTCGGGATTGATTTCGGTCAGTTCGACCGTACTGTGTGTATTGGGTACATCCGTGCTGGCTTGAATGTTCATTCGGTAATAGATGATCAGATCACCACTGCCGGTACGTGTCTTGAGCAGCGTGCCCATCTCCTGAGTATTCACCAGTGTTGCTGATCGATAGCCGGTCGTTCCATCATCGCCATTGGAAGCGCGTAGAAAATATTGTCCGTTATCATCGATGCGCAAGGCATCTTCAACGCGCTGCCCATCCCGGTCGGTATAGTTTGCTGTTACATTGAGAGGATCGAGCGTAATGGTAGAGGTACCATCTACGGTGGTGCGCTCGGTTGTGATGGCTTTTTCCGGGGAAACGATGGGTGTATCCGTGGTGGCATTGGCAATGACCCGAGGCCGGCTGGCAGTGACACTCGCGGGCTCAACCACATAATAGCGTCCCGACTGCTCAAGGTAGTACTGACCATTGCTGGACTGTGTAAGCGTGGCATTCTTGAAGGATGTCGTATTGCCATCGGCATCAAGATAGCGATGCTGTGCATTATCGATCGGCTGGCTATCAATCTCGATGACTGGCTGGGTTGGTGGCGCTGAAGCGGGTTGATCCGAGCTGGCCCTGACGATATAGCCATCAAACGTGCTCTCGACAGTCGCTGAGTAGAACTTGCCAGTAGTGCTTGTTAGATAATAGTCATCGCCTACCCGGCTCAGGGTCGCACCGTTGACGGGTTGCCCTGAACTGTCGAAATAATCGACATCGTCATTGTTGAACGCCACACCATTGATGGTTGTGGTCGGTGAGGGCGGCCATATGGCGTCATTGCTTTTTAGCTGTGCATCAATGGCGGCCGGTCGGGTGGTTACGCTGGCCGGATAATAGCCAGCCTCGGGGCCACTGCCATTTTTAATGAAATAGTTACTGCCCGTAGCGACCAGTTGGCTTTCACCCCCAAATGTATTGCCTTGACGATCACGAAGAACGCTGTCCACGTCTTCGATCTGATAGTCCTGATAGCGTGTCACTGGCGCATAGAGCTGTTGACCGACATCAATACGGACCTGGCTGGTGTCGGTCGCAGTATCGTGTGACGCCGTAACACTGGAAGCGAAATAAACGGTATTGCCGTCACTATCTTCTGCACGTGTATACCAGTTGGCGGGGTAACCGGTTGATGCGGGAGCGGCCTGCATCAGTGTTGGATTGCTATAACCGGCCGGCAAAATAAAATCACCACTACTGACGGCGATATCCTGTGCGCGACCCGTGACGATATTGATATCGGTCACCACGCCGCTGATGCCGGCGACGGTGAAATCAGTTAAACCAAGTTCATCAACGCTGAAGCCGGGGCGGTTGAGATCCACCCCCAGGGTTTCTCCGTCATTGGCGCCTACCTGTACGCTGACCATACCGGCCGAGCCGTCGAGTAGATTGATGCCGTTAAACTGTGCCTGGGTGTTGAGCCGATCAATCTCTTTTAAATTAAGGTTGATTTCCTGCTGGATGGTGTCCTGATCGACCAGCGTAAGCGCACCATTAAGTCCCTGTACGGTGAGTTCGCGAATACGCTGCAAGCGATCGTTAACCTGAGAGAGCGCACCTTCAGCCGTCAGAGCCATGGAGGCGCCATCATTGGTGTTGCGCTGCGCCTGCTCTGTACCGCGGACCTGAGCTTCCATCCGATTGCCAATCGCAAGCCCTGCGGCATCATCACGTACGGAATTGACACGCTGGCCGCTGGATAACCGTTCGATGGCCTGATTGAGAGAGCGCTGGCTTTTGTTCAGCTTTTGATTGATGGAAAGCGATGTCGAAGATGATATAGAGAACATGGACGCTATCAAATACAAAAATTGAGATTGTATATCGGCCGATCGGGGAATATATTAAATAATTAGGCGCGGACTGAAAGTCTGACTTTAAATTTTTTTAAAAGCTATTTTGGTTGGCTATTTAATTCAGGTTGGTATTGTAATTTTATTTTAATAAAACAAACAGCTCGCTACGATAATTATCACACCCTTGGTAAGACGCTGATGGCAATTCGATTGCACAGTAAAGCTCTTCAGTTCACGCTACCATTGTCTAGAGCAGAAAATGACCCTAGGTTCTGTTTGAAAAGTCATGACTGCTGCGCTGCTTCTGTTCACCGAGCAGGAGTCTGTCATGGCAGGTTGTTACGAGCTTTCTGGCCAGCGCTGGCACATGATCGAGGATATCGTTTCTACCCCGCGCCGGAATGACCGGCAGATGCTCAACGGCGTTCTGTGGAGTCTCTGCTAGGAGCGCAGTGGGGTAATCTCCACGAGCGTTCCGGACCATGGAAGACGGTTTATCAGCGCTTTCGACAATAGCAGTGATAACTGCGCCTTCGACCAGATTCTGGTGCGGCTACATCTTCGTCTACGAGAAGACGTTTATATGGATCTCGGCATCTGGATGGTGGATTCAACCTCCATCAGAGCGACCCGGTCGGCCTGAGGTGCCGGTAAAAAGGGAGATCGATATAACCGCTGGATCATGCCTTCGGCCGCAGCCGGGGCGGGCTGACAACGAAAATACACCTGCTGTGCGATAGCCATGGGCTTCCAATCACCTCCTCTTTATCAGCAGATCAGCGCGCTGACTCGACGCAATTGACTGGGCTACTGGAGCAGGTCCGGTTGCCGGGTCGTTCCGGCCGTCCTCGCAAGCGCAGCCGCTATCTCGTGGCGGACAAGGGCTACGATAGTGAGGCATTGCGACGCTACTGCACGCGTTACGGCATGCGCCCGATCATTCCCCGCCGCCGTATGCATCGCCGGCCGCGCCCGGGGTTACCGCATCAGTTCGACCGGCCAAAATATCGTCAGCGCAATGTGTTAGAGCGGCTGTTTGGTTGGCTCAAGGAAAAGCGCCGGCTGAATACCCGTTACGACAAGCTGGCAAGCAGCTTCAGGGCCATGGTGACACAGGCCTGTATCGAGCGCTGCATGAGAGCCGACTTTTCAGACAGAACCTAATCTATCAATTTGTATTAAGGTTTAAAAAGTTATCTTTTAGCTTACTTCCCATGATGCCAGGAAAAGGATGAAGGCCGCTAAGGGGATTTCCAAATGCTTGTTTGTTCCAGTTAAGTAATCTGTAGTGAAATTTTCTTCTTAAGTTAAGTTCTTTATTTAGTTTGCTTTCCATTAATATACTGCCATTCCCTCGAAAGTAAAAGTCTTCGAGCATCATTCCAATCCACCCTAGTCCTGATATTTCAACCCCATCTATTGACTTATTAATAGAGATGTTGTTTTTGTTTTGTGACAAACAGTTTTCAATGGTTAATCCATAGTCATAGCTGTAAGAGTTTTTTTGGGGGTTGTAATGGCTGACTTCTTTTGTTATTTCGCTGCAAATTTTTCTGTAAAGAGTGTAGAAGTCTTTTATTACCCCTTCATGTAAATTCGAAATTTCAGCCTGTTTAACAGGAAAGGGTTTTTGTTTTTCCCTGATGTCTTCGACTTCTTTAAATGCTGGGTATTCTTCCGAATTGGTTTTTACCCCTCCATTAACGGCTAGTTTCAATGAGTGAGAAAAGGAGTGTCCTCGCAATAGAACTCCCTGCAAAGAAATATTTTTTGATAATATTTGCCCGATTAGCTGTATGATTCTGAATTGCATAAATTCTGCTGATATCAATAGGGATTGATGTCTGTTAGGGTATCCTTTATGCATCTGTTTCTTCTTTTCTTTTTGTCTTATGAATAAGAAATCTTTTTCAGGATTTAGAGTAAAATATCCGATTTCTTGAAGTAAGCTTTCATTGAGCAGCATAGGGTCATGAACGAATAGCGTTTTTCCATGCTGATGGTTGCTTGTAAATTTACTGTATCGAGACAGAAATTCATCTCCAAGACAAAACTCATTGTCGAAAACAAAAATTATATCAAGATCAGATATCCCTGGCGTTTTTATGTTACCGTTTCGTATTATCTCTTTTGGTTGAAGAGTGTCAGGAATTTCTCTTTCGATAAAAAGATTAATCTCTTTTAATGCTTCATCGTACTCTTCGATGCCGATCATTATTTAAATGCTCCGTTGATTAGGAAATCAGCTTCTATTTTGTGAGTAATTTCTCTTCTGACAACGTCCTCAAGTATTTCAGAACCTACCTTGGAGAACGTCGTTAAAATGTCTTGCGAAATAAAAACAGGGTGTTTCGGCTGCCTATATTTCCAAATTTCTCTTATTTCAGATGCTTTAGTAAGAGCTTTTTTCTGATTTTTTGTTAATATCTTGTTTATTTTTTTAGTTAGGATGGATCGCTTATCTGAAAAATCATTTGTAATTACTTCATAGTGAAGTAGATTGATCATAAAGAATCTGCTTATTATATTTTTTAGTTCATAAGCGCTTCTTATTTCATTGTTTGTGTCTAAGTTTTTAAAAAATAAGCATAGTTCTGACAGCGTTAAAAAAGCTTCGTCAAGTGAGTTTCTTGGGGTAGATGAAACCTCTATCTCTTTTTTTGAGAAATTAACGCCTTTCGCCAGAACTTTCAAAGGCATATTGGCTTCTGGATAATAGTTTTTAAGATCGAACTCATGGTTAATGAAGCATCCATGATGCCCTAACGGGTCGATATCAAGTATTATTTTGTTGATGTTGGATATTTTTTTGCGCACCCGAGATATACTTTCTTCAGTGGCCAAGGCCTCGTTTTTTATAAATAAAGAAATATCTACATCACTAAATTCCGTATACCTACGATCTGCCATACTTCCATGAAGTATGGCGTCAAAAAGAGTTTCATCCACCTCTTCTTGAATAAGATCAAATTTTTCTTTGTAAGCTTTGTTCCAACTGTAACTATTTATGGACGGTATTTTAAAATTTACCGTTGCCATATCGCTTTGGAGCTTAAGGTCAAATAGTTCTTTAATGTGTTTAAAATTTTCTTTAGAAATATTGTTAATTTTTTTAATTTCTTCAGAGCATGTGTTTTCTGAGGTGACTTTTTTTATTAGAGCTTGCCGTCTAATTTTTTGTATAATGCTTATTTTTCTTTCTTTGTTTGTTTTTGAGGCGTCAAAAAGTTTATCTCTAGTCTCAATTATTTTGTTTTCTATGCTTTTGTGGGTTGAAGCATTTTTATTATGAATATTTCCATATATTGAAAATAGTCTTTTTATTTTTATGTCGTTTTCGCCTTCGGAAATATTTTTATGCCATAGCGTTTCAGCCTGAGTGCTTGGCCAAGTTACAAAACCTATGCGTCCGGTATGTTTGAAGCTATAGCCGTTTAGGCGCGCCATCACGTAAAGCCATATGTCGTCTGCGTCTGAACAGGCTTCTTTGAAGATTGATTCGTTTGATACATCTTTATGGAAGCAGTTTGGCGGATAAAGTACCCCTGCACCACTTGTTGGGAAATTAAGTGCATCTGCATCGAATGCACGAGTTGAATTCCACTCCCACTCCTTATAAGGAAGAATCTCTAATTCCTTGTTCATCTGAATCTTGTGAATCCGGTGTGCGGCAATTTCTTTTTTGCCCGGCTGGGTGGCTTCTACGAGTTCTTCAAGCCAGGTTGGCGGATAATAGATATCATCGTCAGCCGTAGCGATGTAGGCTTCGGGCCATTCTTTAAGTGTTGGCACAATTTTTTTGTAGGATCGAATATCTTCACAGTAGTGAACTTCAAGACCGCTACTAGCCACTAATGACAAAACATTTTCAGGCAACTTTTCCCTATCGTCCTGTGCAATCCATAAAACAACCCGGTCAGGCGCTACCGTTTGGGTCAGTAAACTTTGTAGTGTTGCCCATAGTGTTGAAAAGCGCCCTGGATAAGAAGTGAGGGATACTATTAAATCGCCTGGCAAACCATGAAAGCGTGGTTTGACGGGACGATTAGCCAGCATCATGGCTTGTACCATTGGCTGCCACTGAGTGTCTGCCGACATCAGAGCGCTACCTGCCTCTTTTTCTACGGTATCCAGATATTGCTGCTGTTCAGCAGGGCCAGCCAGCAAAGAACAGGCCGCGTCTTGAAGACCGTAAACAGTGTGGAGGAGGAAGGACAGCTTGGTTGCCTGCCGGTGGTCAAGTGCTGCCATTCTTCCGTGGTCGGGCAGCAGTAGCGCCTGTGCGGAAAGCAATTCAGAAGATGGCTGCCCACTATTGTTCAAGCTCGCCGGCATAAGGCTGCGATGCTTGAGATCATGCAACCGATAGAATCGAAATCCATTATGGCTGGCCCAACGTTGAACTTCGTCCAGATTGGGCTGACGTTCATGTGTGGGTTGAAAGGCCACATTGATTTGAATAAGCAGGCTGGATTTTAATGATTGTTGGCCATGCTCAAGTATGGTCGCGCTGTCGCTCAACTCATCTATTACCAGCCAATCCAGACTTGGCAAGCCATCAATATTATCCAGCGCTACCGTATTGAAGGGGAGTCGCGCCAGCACACGCCGACCATCTGTTTCCGTACTTACGGCCAATGGTTCAAGCAGACTGCTCATGGCAGGATCCAGTGTAGCCTTCAACGTCGTTGACTGACCATCGCCAAGACTATTGTTGGCGTAGTAGTGAATACCTTCCCTGCTCGAAGCTGGATTTTTTGTTTCACGACTGGCTGGATCAAAGACCACCAGTTCAAGAGTTTCCTTGCTCAAAAGCTCTTCGATAACAGGATTGCCCAGCAGGCGAGCGCCGTTATCGATTGCAACAATCTTTCCTTGTAACGGCCAGCTGAAATCAGCTTTTATGTTGTTTTGAAATGAGGGCTGATCGACTTCAACCGCTGTTATGCTGTCTTCAAAATAGGCTTTGCCCTGCTGATCCAGTGTCAGCGCTGCGGCACTGTTGCCTTCACAATAACGTTGCCAGATAGCGCGCATGGCCGTTGAAAAGTGTTTTCCGAATCGCTCAGCATCGCATGTTGGGGATTGAATCAAAAATTGACGCAGACAGGCACGAATGACACTCAGGTTGGGGATATCCGAGGCCAGTTCGACAACACGCTGACGATATTCATCCCAGCTTTGGACCACAAGTTCCGGCATGCCTGCGTTGATTAGGTGAGTCGCCGAGTGCCGGCCTGCAAAGGTGGGCCCGGGCAGTGTGACGACAGGCACGCCCATCATGAAAGCTTCACAGGTCGTGAGCCCGCCCGAATAGGGCCAGGTATCGAGCGCAATATCAACCCGGTTATAGGCATCGAGCAGATCCTTGTGATTTGAAGGACCTTCAAGAATAAGTCGTTCTGCCTCGATGCCATGATTGCCCATAACGCGGTATATACGCTCGCAATATTCTGCGCTTTCGTATTGTCCGCTTTTCAAAAATAGTCGGCTATTGGGTAGCTCATTCATCAGCTTTGCCCATTCGCCTAGCAGTTCAGCATTGATCTTGGCAGGGTTGTTGAAACAACCCAGTGTGATATAGCCATTGCTCATGGCAGGAAGCGCTTTAATAGTAGGGGCGTTTTGGGCTGGAAAATAGCAGATATAATCATTCGGCAGTCGAATAAGCTTTTCGGTGTACCAATCATCGCTACCTTCAGGAGTTTCATGCTGGTCTGATATCAAGTAATCAAAACAGGGTAGGCCCATGGTATTGATTAGACCGCCAACCCATTTGACGATGAGTGGGGCAGGTTTAAGCGACATGGTCCGAAGCCGGCTCCCTTCCCCAAAGCCTGAAAGGTCGATCAGGATATCGATGCCGTCCTGATAAATACGCTCAGCCAGTGCGGTTTGATCAAGATGGCGTACCAAGTTCCATCGTGTAGCAACCTGCTTAAGTCGCTGAGTTAAAACATCATCTGCGTTATTGGTGCTGTAAAAATGAAGCTCAAAATCCGGCTGAAGATTTTCAAAGCCTGTCAGCACCATCTGACCAACCGGATGCATGCGAAACCCTGGTGATACCAGTCCGATACGAATGGTTTTGGTAGCGTCCGATAGGGCAGGCTGATGCGTAAACGCTGTTACCTCCTGATTGAAATGACTTTCCCATTCGCGAATAGTTCTGAAGATTTTTTCTGCGCTAACTTCAGGGTTGTAATGCATGCAAACCAGTAGGTTAGAAAAAGCAGTGTCGAAGTCCGGTTCCAGCGATAGCGCCTTGCGGAAAGCAGTCTCTGCTTCGTCAAACTGGCCAAGGTCTTTATAAAGATTGCCTATTTCGTTTTGGACAAAAGCGTTATCAGGTTCGCTTTTTAGCAATTCTGAAACAGTGTCGAAGGCTTTTTGATAATGGCGGCGCTTGGTATAAATATGACCTCGAATAAATAGGCAGGAATTAATACTATACCCTAGTGATTCAGCTTTTAATGCATGTTCAAGAGCATCGTCGTCTTGATCACTCTCAGTTAAAATTTCTGCAAAGGTGAAATGCCCTTGAGAAAAATTGGGCTCAAGTTTGATTGCTTTCTCTGCAAACTCTAGGGCCGCTAATGGTTCGCCAAGGTCATACCAGACTCGCGCCATAATGTGTTGAGTTTGGGCATCCTCAGCGTTGAGTTTGAGTGATTGCTCCAGTGCTTCCTTTGCGGATTCGATATCCCCATTTTTATGTAAACAACTACCCAATACTTTCCATCCGAAAGCGTCCTTTGGGTAACGCTGGGTCAGGGTCTCTGCGTAACGCTGAGCTTGGGCAAAATCATTGACGTTATAAAACGTCAGAAACTGTTTCTGCTCTTCCGGCGTGGCTGCTCTGAAAATGGGCTTTTTGCTTTTTTGGATCTGCCGCAGTTTACGCTTGCTCATGGAATGACTGACCTAGCTGAGAAAGTAGATATCTGCTGATTCTAGAGACTCTCTATATTGGTCAAAGCATGAATAGCGCATCCAGAAGGGGGCTAATCGTGACAGCAGATAGACCGGAACAGAAAAGGGCCGGCATAAGCCGGCCCTTTCCATTTGTTTCTGAAACCGTTAACGCAGCAGGGAGAGCACGCCCTGCGTGGTCTGGTTGGCCTGCGCCAGTACCGAGGTACCGGCCTGTTGCAAAATCTGCGCCTTGGACATGTTCGATACTTCGGTCGCGTAGTCGGCGTCCTCAATGCGAGAACGGGCAGCGCTCAGGTTAGTCGAGGTAGTGTTGATGTTTTCAATGGCCGACTCGAAACGGTTCTGAACGGCACCCAGATCGCTGCGATTGTTGTCGACTGACTTCAGCTTGTCATCCAGAGTTTGCAGAGCCCCGGAGCTCAAGACATCAAAGCCCTGGGTTTCAACTTTCCGATCAGCTGCAGTGATGTTGGCATTGCCAGCTCCGCTGGATGCGGTAGTCGTGTACATGTTCCAGCCTGATCCTCCAGTGCTGCCTACGGCACCTTCGGACTGACCGATTTTGATGCTGATGGTTTCGCCATCGTTAGCGCCGACCTGAATGCTGAAGGAAGTACCAGTACTGCCCGCACTAAAGACATCCGTACCATTGAAAGAAGTATCGGTAGTCACGCGGTTGATCTCTTCCAGACGCTGGTTGACTTCCTTCTGGATGGAGTCGATGTCGCTGGCAGAGTTGGTACCGTTCTGGGCCTGAACGGTCAGTTCACGAATACGCTGCAGGTTGTCGTTGACCTGATCGAGTGCACCTTCGGCCGTCTGGGCCAGTGAGATGCCGTCGTTGGCATTGCGGCTGGCCTGATTCAGACCGGTGACCTGTGAGGTCATGCGGTTGGCGATCGCCTGACCGGCGGCATCATCCTTGGCACTGTTGATGCGTGAACCGGAGGACAGACGCTCGATGGCGCTGTTCAGGGAGTTCTGTGACTTGTTCAGGTTTTGCTGAGCGGTCAGCGACAGGGTGTTGGTATTGACGACCATTGCCATGTTTGCGATTTCCTATACGTGTTCTAAAAGGAAGCGGCTCTGTGAGCCTGTCTTTCGCGGCACCTGCCGCCTGATGCAGTTATCGGTGCTGCGTGATCATTTCTTTAGGCGCTTCCGGAAAGTTTTGTACCTTCCCGGTTAAGGTGATTTCTATTCGGGATCACCCATCCCTGCACACTGCCTGAGCAGTTCATCGTGCTTGCAAACCTATTAACGACAAGAGAGAGAAAACGCTTGAGTACAAACGCTAAAAATTTTGGCTTTTCAATTTTTAAGGGAAACGAAAGAGAGGGTGATCGGGAACAAAAAAAGCCGGCATAAGCCGGCTTTTTCACTGATCTACTTAAGGCGCCATTAACGCAGCAGGGAGAGAACGCCCTGCGTGGTCTGGTTGGCCTGCGCCAGTACCGAGGTACCGGCCTGTTGCAAAATCTGCGCCTTGGACATGTTCGATACTTCGGTCGCGTAGTCGGCGTCCTCAATGCGAGAACGGGCAGCGCTCAGGTTAGTCGAGGTAGTGTTGATGTTTTCAATGGCCGACTCGAAACGGTTCTGAACGGCACCCAGATCGCTGCGATTGTTGTCGACTGACTTCAGCTTGTCATCCAGAGTTTGCAGAGCCCCGGAGCTCAAGACATCAAAGCCCTGGGTTTCAACTTTCCGATCAGCTGCAGTGATGTTGGCATTGCCAGCTCCGCTGGATGCGGTAGTCGTGTACATGTTCCAGCCTGATCCTCCAGTGCTGCCTACGGCACCTTCGGACTGACCGATTTTGATGCTGATGGTTTCGCCATCGTTAGCGCCGACCTGAATGCTGAAGGAAGTACCAGTACTGCCCGCACTAAAGACATCCGTACCATTGAAAGAAGTATCGGTAGTCACGCGGTTGATTTCTTCCAGACGCTGGTTGACTTCCTTCTGGATGGAGTCGATGTCGCTGGCAGAGTTGGTACCGTTCTGGGCCTGAACGGTCAGTTCACGAATACGCTGCAGGTTGTCGTTGACCTGATCGAGTGCACCTTCGGCCGTCTGGGCCAGTGAGATGCCGTCGTTGGCATTGCGGCTGGCCTGATTCAGACCGGTGACCTGTGAGGTCATGCGGTTGGCGATCGCCTGACCGGCGGCATCATCCTTGGCACTGTTGATGCGTGAACCGGAGGACAGACGCTCGATGGCGCTGTTCAGGGAGTTCTGTGACTTGTTCAGGTTTTGCTGAGCGGTCAGCGACAGGGTGTTGGTATTGACGACCATTGCCATGTTTGCGATTTCCTATACGTGTTCTAAAAGGAAGCGGCTCTGTGAGCCTGTCTTTCGCGGCACTTGCCGCCTGATGCAGTTATCGGTACTGCGTGATCTTTTCTTTAGCTGTTTCAGGAATTTTTGCTCTTCCTGATGAAGTGGTTACAGCTTGGGTCCACTTGTTCCTGCACGCTGCGTAACAGGGTCACCGTGCTTGTAACTTCATTAACGGCTCAAAGCAGGAATTGCTTTAGTTCCAAGGATTGATTTTTGCTGACGGTTTTCGACAAGTGGTTTAGCTGTGCTGAGGCAATGGGCAAGTCATAAAAGGCCGGAGCGCACAAAAGAAGGAGGAGATAAAGGGGGCACCGGCAAATAAAAAGCCCTGAAGTGCTACCATCAGACAAAAAGAAAAGGGCCGGCATGAGCCGGCCCTTTCCATTTGTTTCTGAAACCGTTAACGCAGCAGGGAGAGCACGCCCTGCGTGGTCTGGTTGGCCTGCGCCAGTACCGAGGTACCGGCCTGTTGCAAAATCTGCGCCTTGGACATGTTCGATACTTCGGTCGCGTAGTCGGCGTCCTCAATGCGAGAACGGGCAGCGCTCAGGTTAGTCGAGGTAGTGTTGATGTTTTCAATGGCCGACTCGAAACGGTTCTGAACGGCACCCAGATCGCTGCGATTGTTGTCGACTGACTTCAGCTTGTCATCCAGAGTTTGCAGAGCCCCGGAGCTCAAGACATCAAAGCCCTGGGTTTCAACTTTCCGATCAGCTGCAGTGATGTTGGCATTGCCAGCTCCGCTGGATGCGGTAGTCGTGTACATGTTCCAGCCTGATCCTCCAGTGCTGCCTACGGCACCTTCGGACTGACCGATTTTGATGCTGATGGTTTCGCCATCGTTAGCGCCGACCTGAATGCTGAAGGAAGTACCAGTACTGCCCGCACTAAAGACATCCGTACCATTGAAAGAAGTATCGGTAGTCACGCGGTTGATCTCTTCCAGACGCTGGTTGACTTCCTTCTGGATGGAGTCGATGTCGCTGGCAGAGTTGGTGCCGTTCTGGGCCTGAACGGTCAGTTCACGAATGCGCTGCAGGTTGTCGTTGACCTGATCGAGTGCACCTTCGGCCGTCTGGGCCAGTGAGATGCCGTCGTTGGCATTGCGGCTGGCCTGATTCAGACCGGTGACCTGTGAGGTCATGCGGTTGGCGATCGCCTGACCGGCGGCATCATCCTTGGCACTGTTGATGCGTGAACCGGAGGACAGACGCTCGATGGCGCTGTTCAGGGAGTTCTGTGACTTGTTCAGGTTTTGCTGAGCGGTCAGCGACAGGGTGTTGGTATTGACGACCATTGCCATGTTTGCGATTTCCTATACGTGTTCTAAAAGGAAGCGGCTCTGTGAGCCTGTCTTTCGCGGCACCTGCCGCCTGATGCAGTTATCGGTGCTGCGTGATCATTTCTTTAGGCGCTTCCGGAAAGTTTTGTACCTTCCCGGTTAAGGTGATTTCTATTCGGGATCACCCATCCCTGCACACTGCCTGAGCAGTTCATCGTGCTTGCAGGATCATTAACGACGCTTTCGAGAAAACGCTTTAGCCCTAAAACAAATGTCTTTCATTAATGCCATTGTCTATCAATTTATTTTGTTTTTAACGCATTGATAGAAGTGTGTTTTTAATTTAAGAGCGCAAATGCCGTTTTTTGCGGTGCGATGGGAGACAGCAGTAATTTCTTGAACTCGCGGCTTTCATGAAAAGCTGATAGACAATTTCTGTTTGCACTCAAGGCCACCTGCCAGAGGTGTGTTAAAGGCAGGTGATGGCTCCGAGCTGGTCACTTCATGGGCAAGAAAAAGGTGTGAAACAGGTGTGTGCGAGATGGTGGGGATAAACGGTAACCCGGGTGTTGCTAGAGCCATAACGCCAATCCCTAAAGAAAGCCGTACTTTTTATGGCTCTTTTTCCGATCGTTTTTGCCTTGTCCTGTCAATAATGTGTTCACAAGACAGGCTGGGCGCATCGTGTGCCCCCTCATCAAACGGATTTCAGGATATGGGCATGTATACGGCTCAAGGCAGGATCGATCAGAGGCAGCTGCTGGACGACTATATGCCACTGGTTCGACGTCAGGCACTTTCGATGCAGGTTCGTCTGCCGGCCAGTGTGGAGCTGGATGATCTGATACAGGCAGGTATGCTGGGGCTTCTGGACGCCTTCAAGCGCTTTGATGCCGATCAGGGGGCAGCGTTCTCGACCTATGCATCGCAGCGGGTTCGTGGTGCCATGATTGATGAGCTTCGCTCTCGCGACTGGTTGCCGCGCAGTGTGAGACGCAGCGCGCGTGATATTGACCGCGCGATCTGGAAGCTTGAGCAGCGAGATGGGCGGGCGCCCACCGAGCGTGAGGTGGCCTCTGAGCTGGGTATCGAACTGCGTGAGTATCAGCAGGTGCTGAGTGATACCAATAACGGCTTTTTAATGACTTATGAGGATGCCAGCTCTGATGAGGCGGAAGCATCGCGTCTGTCCGAAGATGTCGAATCCTCGCTTGATCCTCATGATGTCTGGATTGCAGGTGCCGAACGCCATGAACTGATGGCAGCCATTGAAGCGCTGCCCGAGCGGGAAAAGCTGATGATGGCGCTTTATTATCAGGAAGAGCTGAATCTCAAGGAGATCGGAGCGGTCATGGGGGTGAGCGAATCTCGTGTCTGCCAGCTTCATGGTCAGGCGGTGGCCAGGCTTCGATCAGCACTGGTGAACAGTAATGATTGATGGTTTTTGATTCTGTCAAGTCACCCATATTTGTTCAGGCGCCTAAATCGGCGCCTTTTTTTGCTTTTGAATCTGGTCATGATCCATCAGGGACAGGTGCTGATGATATAAAAATCGCTCGTGCAATTTGCTATCTCACCATAAAAAAAATTGATGTTTTATGGATGGCATTGCCAGAACGAATCGGCATACGCAAACCTGCATTAGTTGTTACCTAATGAAACATTTCATTGCAATCAATGGCTTGCAGCTTTCGAAAGTTCGTATGACCAAAGAATGGGTATGTCATTGATGCTTCTTTCATTGTTCACACTATTGTCATCCATATGGCTGTTAAAGCCTGATCTCGTCGAATGATTGATGCTGAAAAAAGCTGGTCAAACATGGCTTATCTGAGCGCTCGCATTAGAAAACTAATACTATTTAAAATATTTGGTATTATTAAATTAATATCAAAGCTTCTTTTTTATTGTTTTTCGTAGTTCTGGAGAGTTTAGCTTTTAACTGCCTGGTTAATGTATCAAAGCGCGATTTTAATAATCTTTGCCAGTTTCATACTTTACTTGATCAGCCCTTCCCTTATTCTGCGTACAACTTTCAGCGAGTCAGCACTGAAATATTGTCGTCATGCAAACAGCAGGTTATGCAGCACCGACCCACGACAATATCCGTGACTCCCTGAAAAAAGATTACTGAACTGAAGACATCGATGCTGCAAACGCCGCGCTCTCCAGTTTGATGATTCTGACGCACAGATGCGTCGTGCCATATATAAGCGTTATTGCCGAGGGAATGGATATGATGATGGATAGCAGAGAATTTGACGTTGCCGCGACTGAAGTCATTCTTCACGAGCACACCAATATCTTGATGCCCATGACGCTGGTTGCCCAGCAGGTTGGTCTGTCCTGCTCGCATCTAAGGCGTAAATTCAAGCAATCCTTCGGCGTAACGCCTACTGATTATCACGCAGCCATTCGTCTCGACCGTGCAGCCATGCTGCTGATCTATACCCGCAAGTCGATCATGGAGGTCGCGCTGGAGTGTGGCTATCAGGATCATGCCGCCTTTAGCCGTGTTTTCCGCCGCCACTTCGGTAGTTCTCCCCGTGGCTACCGCGAAAGCATGCGTATGGAAATTGCCACCAACGGCCTGGTGCGTGATGACGCTACACCGGTCAACGTGGTCGAGCACGACGAAGAGCATTTCCTGGTCATGCGCTCCTTTGGCGAAGACAAGAACAGTGAAGAGAGCCTGCGTCAGATGCTGCTGGCCATGTCCCCTCAGCATGCCAAGGAATCCATCGTTGAATCGGTCTGCTTCTATTACGATGATCCCAACATCACGCCGGCGCATCGCATGCGCAAGGATGTAGGCTATCGCATGACAAAGCGCGCGACTTGGAATCCGCCGCTGCCGCTACGCTGGGTTACCGTGCCCGCCGGTCGTTCAATGAGCGCGACACTTGGCAGTGAAAAGGATCGTGAGCAATGCTTCAAGCATATGGCGATTCGCTGGGCGCAGGAACACAACGAGCAGATTCGTGTCGATCATTCTCGCGTTATCTATCATGAAGGCATGCGCGATGCCGGCATGAAGAGTCTTGAACTGCGCGTGCCGCTCGACTGAAATTGTTGATCAGCATGAGCTAAAAAACCCCGCCCAAGCGGGGTTTTTTTATTGCACTGTTTCCGGGCCTGACATCGGGCAAAGCGGGATAACGCGGCTACTTTCTATAGGCGCGGCCGTTTAGTATGGCCAGAAAGCGCGCCATCCAGCGATCGCTTCTGATAAAAGCAGAGGAGACCTTCATGCTGGTTGGGAAGCATCGAGACATAATGTTGTCCAACGTGAATTTACATACATACAGGAATGCATCTAAACTGGCTTCCATTCTTCTTGATCCAACGGCGCCTGTATTGACCATACCTTGTCAAAGGTGTGCGCTGACCACTATATAAAGACGGAAATTAATAAATGAATCAGAATCTTGCCAGAAGGATTCAGGGATGGGGGCTGGTGGGTGTCATTTCCCTGCTGCTCACGGCATGCGGGGGGAGTGAAGAAAGCCAGAGCAGTGGCCAGCAGCAGGAAAAACCACCCAGAGAGGCGCAGGTACAGACTCTTGATCCCTTCGACCTGGAAATGAACAAGACCTATCCTGCCATGGTGCGCAGCGACCAGTCGGTCAATATTGTGGCACGCGTGGATGGCTACCTGGAGTCACAGCACTACAAGCCGGGTGATGTCGTGGAGAAGGGGGATCTTTTATTTACCATTGAAAAGGCACCCTATAAGGCAGCTGTTGAGCAATCCCGCGCCGACCTGCAAAGCGCCCGAGCCAATTACAATGAAGCTCAGCGTGACTACGAGCGCTACCAGCGACTCTACCAGAATGGCTCGATCAGTCAGCAGCAGCGCGATCAGGCCCTTAACAAGCGTGAAACCACCAAGGCAGCTGTCGCTCAGGCCAATGCTGCGCTTGATAGTGCCCAGATCAATTTGAACTATACCGATGTGACGGCCCCGGTCAGTGGTCAGGTCAGTCTCAATGAGGTCAATGTCGGCAACTATGTACCGATGCAGACCGAGCTTGCCGAAGTCACGCCCGTAGACCCGCTTGAAGTGCGCTTTTCACTGCCGCAGGAAGATGCCTTTGCCCTGCGTCGTCAGCGCCAGATGGAAAATGCTCCGGGTGTCAATGTGGCACTTGATTTCCCTTATGCCGGTGACAGTGGTACCACCGATACCACCCTCAAGGGAGATCTGGATTTTCTGGGCTCTCGCGTCGATGAATCCACCAGTACCGTTCAGGCCAGAGCCATCTTTGCCAACCCGCAGGGCCTGTTCCTGCCGGGTCAGTTTGTAAGAGTCCAGCTTGAAAACCTGATGCGCTTTCATGTGCTGGCCGTACCCGAAGTGGCCGTTACCGAAGGTCTCAAGGGCCCACAGGTCTACGTGCTTGACGATGACAACAAGGTTCAGAGTCGCTTTATCACCATGGGTGAACAGTCACGTGGCTGGGTGATCGTTTCTGAAGGACTCAAGCCTGGCGAGCGAGTCGTGGTCAGTGCCATTGGCAGCCTCTCTGCGGGTGATCGAGTCGATCCGCAGCCCTTTGATGGCAATACTGACGAAACCCCGGGAGACCCTTCCGGCAAGGATGCCAACGGTGCCAGCAAGACTCCGGGACAGGGCACCAGCGTCAGCGGCGAATCTCAACAGACCACTGCTGACGAGCGCAGCAACAACCAGGGGTAAGCCGAGTCGATGAATATATCGAGCTTTTTCATCAATCGGCCGATCTTTGCGACCGTCATCTCGATCATCATCACGTTGATCGGGTTCATGTCGGTCAGAGGATTGGCAATCGAGCAGTATCCGCAGGTTGTACCGCCCAGCGTTTCGGTGAGCGCAAGCTTTCCCGGTGCTGATGCACAGACGTTGTCGGACACGGTGGCGTCCACGCTTACCGAGGAAATCAACGGCGTCCAGAACATGATCTACATCACGTCCACCAGCGCCGACAGTGGACAGATGAGCATGCAGGTCTATTTCCGGATCGGAACCGACCCGGACCAGGCCACCATCGACGTCAATAACCGGGTACAGCGCGCCCTGTCACAGCTGCCCAGCGAAGTGCAGAGTCAGGGTGTCACCGTTGAGCAGCAGTCCAGCAGCATCCTGTTGTTCCTGGCGCTGTACTCGCCCAATAATGAATACGATCGCCTGTTCCTGAATAACTACGCCAACATCAACATCCTTGATGAAATCAGGCGTCTGCCGGGCGTGGGTAATGCCGAAGTACTGGGCAATCAGGACTTCGCAATGCGCATCTGGATCAATCCGGACAAGCTGGCCCAGTATGATCTGACGCCTGCCGAAGTCTCCTCCGCCATCCGGGCGCAAAATACGGTGGTGTCTGCCGGTAAGCTCAATGGGGCACCTCAGCGTCATCCGGGCGCCTATACTTACACAGTGACCACACAGGGTCGTCTGGAGTCTGCCGAGCAGTTTCGCAATATTATCCTGCGTACCAATGAAGACGGCTCATCGCTGAAGCTCAGTGACGTTGCCCGCGTTGAGCTGGGGTCTTCAAGTTATGGTGTCATCGGGCGTGTCAATGGTGCACCCATTGCGCCCATCGCGATCTATCAGCAGCCGGGTGCCAACGCACTGGATGTTGCTGAAGAGGTTAAAACCACGCTTGCTGACATGAAAAAGCGCTTTCCGGCGGGACTTGATTACGTCATTCCCTACGACACAACGCTCTTCATTGATGCCTCCATCGAGTCGGTTACGCATACCTTTATCGAAGCACTGATACTGGTAGCCATTATTGTCTTTGTGTTCCTGCAGAACTGGCGCTCGACACTGGTGGCGATGTCCGTGGTACCCATTTCGGTGGTCGGAACCTTTGGCGGGATGTATCTGTTGGACTTCTCGATCAACCTGCTATCGCTGTTCGGGATGATACTGGCCATCGGGATCGTGGTGGACGATGCCATCGTGGTGATCGAGAACATCGAACGCATACTCGAGGAAGAGCCTGATATCACACCCTTGAATGCGGCCTTCAAGGCGATGAAGGAAGTTACCGGACCGGTTCTGGCGACCTCGTTTATCATGGCAGCAGTGTTTATTCCGGTAGCGTTTATCTCCGGCATGACCGGTCAGATGTATCGACAGTTTGCGATTACCATTGCGATTTCCGTCGGGATTTCAGCCTTGGTCGCGCTGTCGTTTACTCCAGCCATCAGTGCGATCTTCATCAAGCGTCACAAGGATGGCAACGAACCCGGCTGGCTGCGCGCGATCAAAAAGCCCTTTGTCTGGTTCAACAAGGGGTTCGACAAGGTCACCAATGTCTTTCTGGCCTGTGTCGGATTTTTGATCCGCCATGTCATCATCACTCTGGCGCTGTTTATCGGCTGTGGTGTGCTCTCCTGGTGGCTCTATTCCCAGCTGCCCCAGGGACTAATTCCGACCACCGATCAGGGCATCGTAATTTCAGCCGTGTCGTTGCCGGATGGATCTTCCGTCGAGCGTACCGATGAGTACATGCAGAAGCTCTCAAAGCAGCTTGAAAGCATTGATGCCGTCGAGTATGTCACTTCGATACCCGGATACGACCTGGTATCTGGGGCGGCCAATACCGCCAAGGGCACCATGTTCATCTCCATGAAGCCATGGTCGCAGCGTGACATCACAGCTGATCAGTTGATCGGTACGGTCATGCAAAAGGGAGCAGGTATCTCCGGTGGCCAGACAATGGCTTTCAATCTGCCGCCCATTATCGGGCTGTCGCCTACCGGCGGACTAACCGGCTATCTGCAGACACTGGGTGGCGCGGGTCCTGGAGAGCTCTATCAGGCGACGCTCAAGATCATGCAGGCGGCCAACAAGGATCCGGCCATTGCACAGGCCTTCAGCACGCTTAATACCACGGTGCCGACCTATCATATCGAGGTGGATCGACAGAAGGCGCAAAGTCTTGGTGTCAATCTGAGTGATCTCAACACCACGCTCTCCAGTACCTTTGGTACCTCCTTTGTGAACTATTTCACACGCCAGAGCCGTAATTTTCAGGTCTATCTGCAGTCAGAGGATGAGTTCCGCAAGTCACCGGAAGATCTGAACAAGGTCTATGTTCGTGGTGGTGAGGGGCAGCGTATTCCGCTCTCGACATTGGTGACGATGACCCGTCAGCAGGCACCCACCACGCTGGATCGCTATAACGTCTACCCGGCCGCCAAGTTCCAGATTGCTGCTGCGCCCGGTTACAGTAACGGTCAGGCGATGGATGCCGTACAACGGATCGTGCAGGAGGAACTGGGCAGCGAATACTCCATGGGCTGGACGGGTGAGGCCTATCAGCAGGAGAACGCGGGCAACGCGGCCACGATTGCCATTGTCTTCGGGATCATCATGGTCTTTTTGATTCTGGCGGCTCAGTACGAAAGCTGGACATTGCCGCTGGCGGTCATCGCTGCCGTGCCCTTTGCTTTCCTGGGATCGGTGTTTGCTGTCTGGTTGCGCCATTTTGATACCAGCGTTTATCTCCAGGTCGGCCTGCTGGTCGTAGTGGGACTTGCTGCAAAAAATGCCATTTTGATCGTGGAATTTGCGCAGCAACAGCGCGCCCGTGAAGGGCTATCGATCGTGGAGGCCGCCAAGCATGCAGCGCTGCAGCGTTTCCGTCCGATCGTCATGACATCGCTTGCCTTCATTGGCGGTACGCTGCCACTGGCGTTGGCAAGTGGTGCCAGCGAAGCAAGCCGACATCACATCGGTACACCTGTAGTGGGTGGCATGATCACCATTACGATCCTTGCAAGCCTGTTTGTGCCGGCGACCTACGTGTTCATCATGCAGGGATCACAATGGGCCAGTCGCAAGCTGGGCATTGGTCAAAAGCAGGAAGAAGAGCAGGGTAATACGGCGCAAGCCTCTACCGGACGCTCAACATCTGCATCCGATGACGATCGTCGAAGCTAGGCGACACTGTTGTTCATCGAAGGCCGCACCTATGGGTGCGGCCTTTTTTTTGCCACTGCAGGCACCCATGATGGCCTGGACGAAAGTGATTACCCGCAGGTCTCCGGTCTCGCAGTATTATCAAACTGCTGAAAACGCCTGCGACCGAGATAATGCGTTATCGTTTTTTGAACGGCCTCAAGGCGCTCTATGGGAGAGGGAGACAGGTTTTCAGGAGACAGACATGGCTACGCTGACGACGCGGGTACTTGACCAATACCATGGTATTGCCGTGGAGGGGATGGTGGTGTCGCTTGAAGCACATGGCGATGACGAGCCCATTATGACGCTTCATACCAATGCCCGGGGGGAGCTTGAAGAGACACTGCTTCAGGATGGCAGCGGGGGGCACTATCGTCTCATCTATCACGTGCGTGACTATTTTCTGAGCCGGGGCGTGGAGTGCCCGCTGCTTGATCGAATACCGGTCGAATTCACGCTGTCACGTGGCGCCAGTGAAACCATCGTTCTGCTGGTCAGCCCCTGGGGATACAGCGTTCATCGTGACAGCCGGAGCTGTCACGATAACCGGGTATCCGGAAGGCGCTGAAGGTGACTGGGGAATGGTTTACGGGGTGTCTGCACCCTGTTGAGCCGCGTCAGATACCGCGTCCTCTTCCGTCACCTGATGCTCGGGCAGAATCAGGTGCATCAAAATGGCCAGCAGTCCCCCTGTGGTAATCGAGGAAGAAAGCACACTTTGTATCAGCTCCGGAAGTCCTGAAAGTACCTGCGGCACCAGCTCGACGCCCAGGCCGGCACCGAGAGACAGCGCGATGATCATGACCCGTTTGCGGGTCATGCGCTGTTCGGCAAGCATTCGGATACCGGAAACCGCGATCAAGCCGAACATCAATGTCGTTGCCGCACCCAGAACGGGCTGTGGGATGGATTGAAGCACGGCACCCATGGCGGGTATCAAACCCAGAACGATCAAAATACCGCCGACGAACAGACCGATATGACGACTGGCTACCCCGGTCAGGTGGATGATTCCGGTGTTCTGGCTGAAGGTGGTATTGGGGAATGTGTTGAGAATGCCGGCGAGCAGGGAGTTGAAACTGTCGCCCAGAACGCCACCGCGGATACGCTTTTGATATTCCGGCCCGCTGGTGGGCAAATGCGATGCGCGTGATGAGCCGGTCAGGTCACCCACGGTCTCGATGGCCGTGATGGCAAAGATGAACGCAACCGGAATAAAGGCCGCCACATCGAAGCCTAGTCCGTAACGCAACGGCTGCGGAAACTGGAACAGTGGCGCCTGTGCCACGCCACTCAGATCCAGCCGGCCCAAAAGCGCCGCGGCAATGCAGCCGGCCAGAAGGCCAACAAAAACGGATCCTACCCGCAGCATGGGATGACGACTGAGCTGACAGATCAGCACGACGCCTATCACGATCACAGCGAGCAATAGATTCATGGGGTCGCCCGGATTCTCGGCACCATGGCCACCGGCGATATCCGTCACGCCAACGCTGATCAGGCTCAGCCCGATCAGGGTGACCACCACGCCGGTAACTGTCGGGGTAATAATGCGTTTGAGATGATGCAGCACGCTGCCCAATGCCATCTCGATCAGACTGCCGGCCATGCAGATACCAAACAGCACACCCAGTACTTCGTGGTCGGAGGCGCCGCGCTCCCGGGCAATCAGGCCGGCCGAGATGAGCGCGGCAACAAACGAAAAGCTGGTGCCCTGTACACACAGCAGTCCCGATCCCAGAGGCCCGAGACGCTGAGTCTGGATCAGCGTACTGATGCCGGAAACCAACAGTGCCAGACTGATCAGGTAGGGCGCTTCATTTTGTAATCCCAGCGCACCGGTGACAATAATGGTAGGCGCAATAATGGCGACAAAGCAGGCCAATACATGCTGAAAGGCGACCAGAAAAGCCGTATGAAACGGCGGTCGATCGCTGTGTCGAAAGATCAACTCATTGTCATGCATTCAATGTGTTCCGCGGGGGCATTCGTGGCGCTCGGACGCCGGTAGTGGAAAGGAGGGCGGTCATTGTAACCGCTGAAGATCAACAGGAGGCGGCATCATAAAGCTTCTTGCCCATGACGTAGGTGGCACTGATGCAGCGCTCATCACCCAGAATCATCAGGTTGAAAAGCTTCTCCATCAGGGTGGGGTCGTATCGATCCTTGCGTGCCAGCATGGGTGTCGCGCGCGGGTTGATGATGGTGATGTCTGCTTCCATTCCGGGCGTCAGACGGCCAATGTGTTGATCAATGTCAAGCACACGGGCGTTACCCAGTGTATGGGCATAAAAAGCCTGCCATGGTGTCAGGGGTTGACCTGAGAGCTGACCGACCTTGTAGGCATCCTGAAGGGTCTGAAAAGGGCTAAAGCTGGTGCCGGCGCCAATATCACTGGCAATCCCGACGCGCACTTCCTGCTCGCGTGCCCGGTGCCAATCAAACAGGCCACTGCCCAGAAACAGATTCGAGCTCGGGCAAAAGGCGATGGCGCCGCCGTCATCGGCAAGCCGCTGGCGGACATCATCATCGATGTAAATGCCATGAGCGAAAATTGCCCGCGGACGTACCAGTTGATAGCGCGAATAGACATCCAGATAGTCACGGGCTTCTGGGAAAAGTGATTTAACCCACTCCACTTCCTGTCGGTTTTCGGACAGATGAGTCTGCATCACCATGCCAGGATAGTCGCTCAACAGCTCACCGGTGGCGGCCAGCTGTTGCGGCGTCGAGGTGGGTGCAAAGCGGGGGGTGATCGCGTACTCGAGACGACCACGGTCATGCCACTGCTCGATTAATCGGCGGCTATCACGGATACCGCTCTCGGGTGTATCACACAGCGCCGCTGGAGCATTGCGGTCCATCATGACCTTGCCGCCCAGCATACGCATGTTCCGCTCGAAAGCGGCACTGAAAAGGGCGTCGACAGAGTTGGGGTGGCTGGTGCAAAAGGCAAGTGCCGTGGTGACACCATTGGCCAGCAGCTGCTCCATGAAGGCCTGGGCGATCTCGTCAGCATAGGCGCGATCAACGAAACGACACTCTTCCGGAAACGTGTAGGTGTTGAGCCAGTCGAGCAGCTGACGACCGTAGGAGGCCATGATATCGAGCTGGCTGTAATGAAGGTGGGGATCGATAAAGCCCGGCATGATCAGTTGATCCGGCCAGTGCTCGATGGGGGTACCTTCCGGCAGGTGCTCCAGCAGCACCTGCGCTGGGCCACTCTCCAGTATGCGTCCTTCCTGAATCAGGACCAAACCATCCTGATGAAATTCCACACTGCCTTCCAAAGGCTCATCGCTTGTTCCTGGATCATCATTAAAGTGCAGGGTCATGCCCCTTAGTGCGTGAAGGCTGCTCATTTTATGGTGTCCATCTTTTTGACGTGGATGAAGAAGGCATGATGGTACTGGTGTTCAGGCATGCAGGCCCGAGAGCATCGCATCATCTGTTTGAGTTATTGACAGCGTCGATCCATTACTTTGATAAGGCGAAAACTATCAGAGCTATAATTTGAATTAATTTTAATATTAAGGAAGCTTATCAAGAGAGCGCTGCATAAGGTCGATAGGAACGAAAGAACCTGAGGCACCTTTTCACTTCTCTGGAGAATCCTATCATGCTGGGCCTGAATCGTAGCGTCAGATACAAATTGATCGGCAATGTTGTTGTGACAGCATTCATCATGCTGGTCATTGGCCTTGCCGGTATCCTTGGAATGCAGTCATCGGATCGTAATCTTGAGTCAGTCTATGGCACAAATGTCGTACCCATGCAGGTACTGGCCGATGTGAGAGGAGCGCTTTACGACTCGCGCGTCGATTTCATGCGGGTGCAGATTGATGAAAATCCCGGGACGGCCCAGCAGTTGCTATCAAGCTATGGCAATGAACATCGCGACAAGGTCGACCAGCTTTGGCAAAGCTATACGAGCAGATTTCTGGACTCTCCGGAAGAGCAGGCGCTTGAAGCCAATACAACGCCAGCATTGGCAGCCTACTGGCAAAATTATGATCAATTCCTGCGCAATATGGCGAGCGGTACTTTCCCCTCTGCAGAGGATATGACTCAATTTCGCAAGATGTTCCAGACGGCTGCCAACGGTGTAAGTAGTGCTCTGAGCATCAATGTAAAAGAAGCGGCAGGTGCCTACGCCACCAGTAGTAAAAGTTCCGAGGTTTCTCTGTATGCCATTCTTGCGGTCATGGGTTGTGCGTTTCTTGCCATGGCGGGAATTGCCTGGCTTTTGATTCGCGGCATCATGGTGCCGCTCAAACGGGCGGGTGAAGTGTCCGAGTCCATCGCTCAGGGCGACCTGAATAACCACATCGAAGTGAAGGGCCGCGACGAGTTCGCCAGCCTGTTGAATAGCCTTGCCGCCATGCAGAAGCAGCTGGCTCATGTGGTCAACGATGTCCGGGTCAATGCCGAGTCGGTCGGTTCTGCTTCCAGTCAGATTGCCTCGGGCAATGATGACCTGTCCCGTCGGACTCAGGAGCAGGCTGCCAGCCTCGAGGAAACGGCCGCGTCGATGGAAGAGATGACCTCCACCGTCAAGCAGAATGCCGATAATGCCGCTCAGGCCAATCAGCTGGCACTCAATGTACGTCAGCAGGCTCGTGAAGGCAGTGACGTGGTCAATCAGACCACACTGGCGATGAATGAAATCAGCACCTCGAGCCAGAAAATTGCCGAAATCGTGGGCCTGATCGATTCGATCGCCTTCCAGACCAATCTTCTGGCGCTCAACGCAGCGGTTGAAGCGGCTCGTGCCGGTGAACAGGGACGTGGGTTTGCCGTTGTTGCCAGTGAAGTACGCACCCTGTCCAGCCGTAGTGCTGAAGCCGCCCGCGAAATCAAGACGCTGGTTGATGACAGCGTTGCCAAGGTCGCCAATGGTTCCGAGCTGGTAGGGCGTTCAGGGCAGACGCTGGGCGGGATTGTCGAAAGCATCAACAAGATGACCGATATTGTGGCCGAGATCGCAGCGGCCAGCCGTGAGCAGTCCACAGGTATCGAGCAGGTCAACCAAGCCATCTCGCAGATGGATAGCGTGACCCAGCAAAACGCCGCGCTGGTAGAAGAAGCCGCGGCGGCCAGCCGCTCCATGGAGCAGAGCGCCCGGGTACTGCGCGAGCAGGTGGCCTTTTTCAGAGTGGCGGATGGCGGGGGAAGGCAATATGCGTCGGCACCGGTGGCCAGTCACCTGATGGAACAGCCGAAGCGTCATGAGTCAGCCCGGTCGACAGGGTCAGTGCATTCGAAAGCGAAGCCGGCAACACCAGTAAAAAGCCAGAGTTACAAGACGCCAGCGGCGACCAGTGAGACCGATGAATGGGAAACGTTTTAGAGTACTGGTGAAAATCAAATCATCACATAAAAGCCGCCCCTCATCGGGGCGGCTTTTGCTTTCAGAGGCAGCAGTTTATGGCTTCAGAATCCATGTGATCAGCCGATATGAGTCACACGCGGCCCGGTGGCCGTCCTTGAGACTTTTATTTAGGGAGTGGTCAGCATGTTCGGCCTTAATCGCAGTGTGAAATACAAGCTTGTGGCGACCATGGTGGTCATGAGCATCATCATGCTGGTCATTGGTGTCGCCGGCATCCTCGGCATGAAGGGCAGTAATCAGAATCTGGAAGCCGTTTACAAGACCAACGTGCTGCCGATGCAGAATCTTTCAAGCATCAGAAAAAATATAAGCTGGTCAAGAATCGACTCTTTCAAGGCGCGTGCCGACAGAAGCCCACAGACGGCATCCGATATTTTAAACAGCTACGAGCAGCAGTATAAAAACGAGACGGATCGTCTCTGGCAAACCTACAGCACAACGCAGGTCACCTCGCCGGAAGAGAAAGCCATTGCTGACAAGATGTCGGCATCGCTGGCAACTTACTGGTCACTGTATCAGCAGGTGGCCCGTGACATGAGCCAGGGCAATTTTGAGTTCACGCCTACGATCCAGCAGACACGTGATAATTTTGAAACCCTTTCCGCAGAGCTTGAAAGCCTTCTCGACATTAATGCCCAGCAGTCAGAGCGTTCCTACAACAATGGTGTGGCAGGCGCGACAAAATCCATCTGGACCATTGTGGCGACAATTGTGCTGGCTCTGGTAGTGATGAGTGCCATCGCATGGTTTCTTATCAGAGGCATCATGGTGCCGCTCAAACGGGCAGGTGAAGTGTCCGAGTCCATCGCTCAGGGCGATCTGAATAACCATATCGAAGTGAAGGGCCGCGACGAGTTCGCCAACCTGCTAAACAGCCTGGCGGACATGCAGAAGCAGCTGGCCCATGTGGTCAACGATGTCCGGGTCAATGCCGAGTCGGTCGGTTCTGCTTCCAGTCAGATTGCCTCGGGCAATGATGACCTGTCTCGTCGTACTCAGGAGCAGGCTGCCAGCCTCGAGGAAACGGCCGCGTCGATGGAAGAGATGACCTCCACCGTCAAGCAGAATGCCGATAATGCCGCTCAGGCCAATCAGTTGGCGCTCAATGTACGTCAGCAGGCTCGTGAAGGCAGTGACGTGGTCAATCAGACCACGCTGGCGATGAACGAAATCAGCACCTCGAGCCAAAAAATTGCCGAAATCGTGGGCCTGATCGATTCGATTGCCTTCCAGACCAACCTGCTGGCGCTCAACGCAGCGGTTGAAGCGGCTCGTGCCGGTGAACAGGGACGTGGGTTTGCCGTTGTTGCCAGTGAAGTACGCACACTGTCCAGCCGTAGTGCTGAAGCCGCCCGCGAAATCAAGACGCTGGTTGATGACAGCGTTGCCAAGGTCGCCAATGGTTCCGAGCTGGTAGGGCGTTCAGGTCAGACGCTGGGCGGAATTGTCGAAAGCATCAACAAGATGACCGATATTGTGGCCGAGATCGCGGCGGCCAGCCGTGAGCAGTCCACGGGTATCGAGCAGGTCAACCAGGCCATCTCGCAGATGGATAGCGTGACTCAGCAAAACGCCGCGCTGGTAGAAGAAGCTGCGGCGGCGAGCCGCTCCATGGAGCAGAGCGCCCGGGTATTGCGCGAGCAGGTGGCCTTTTTCAGAGTGGCGAATGGCGGGGGAAGGCAATATGCGTCGGCACCGGTGGCCAGTCACCTGATGGAAAATCCGAAGCGTCATGAGTCAGCCAGATCGACGGGAGTGGTGCATTCAAAAGCGCCCGTGGCATCAGGCAAGACGACAACGTCAGCCAAAAGCCAGAGTTATAAAGCCCCTGCGGCGACCAGCGATACCGATGAGTGGGAAACGTTTTAAGTCGGTTAACAACGGATAGACTCTGAAAAAGGATCGCCGCTGATGCGGCGATCCTTTTTTGTATGGACAAGGCAAGTGGCCCGATGAAGAGTAAAGGTTTATGGGGTTTTTTCTGAAAACCTGATCGTACAAAAGGCCAGTCTCATACGGGCGAAAGCATAGAGCAATAGCAGAGCAAACTGATGAAATTGGGGTCGGGCAAGCGGAATGGCTTATACTCTCGCGTGCCTTTCAGGCGTTACAGTGTATGACATCAATGACTTACAGGAACCATTATGACGCCTGGTCCCATAACGACGCTCTTTATTGCCATCGTAGTGCTGGTGCTCGGTCAGCAATGTGTCAAACACGTCCGCTTTCTGCGTGAATTTAATATACCAGTGCCAGTGGTCGGAGGGCTTCTTGCCACTTTATGCATTACAGTACTGCGTGCCTTCGGGGTCGAAATCACCTTCTTCGGTGGTCTTCAGGAACCCTTCATGCTGGTTTTTTTCGCCTCGGTCGGTCTTTCCGCCAACTTTGGCCTGATTCGCGCGGGCGGCTCAAAATTGCTGATCTTTTTTGCGCTCGTAGTGGGCTTGCTGGTATTGCAAAACATTGTTGGTGTAGGGATTGCCACCCTGTTCGGGTTGTCGCCCGTGATGGGGCTTCTAGGCGGTTCAATCACCATGTCAGGTGGGCATGGAACCGGTGCTGCATGGGCTGAAGTCTTCACCAATAACTATGGTGTGGACAGTGCCATGGCGCTGGCAATGGCTGCGGCAACGTTTGGACTGGTCTTTGGTTCCCTGATTGGTGGGCCGACCGCATCGTTTCTAATTCGACGTGCCCAAAAGAAGGGTATGAGCATCGAAAGCGATGATCAGGCAGATGTTGCTGATCTTGCCGGGCAGGATCAGCGAACGGATGTTGGCAGCATGATCCGTGTATTGTGCTGTCTTTTTGCAGGGCTTGTCGCAGGGACGTTTCTTCATGGTCTACTTGAGGATACGCCATTGAGTCTGCCGACATTCGTCTGGGTACTTTTTTCATGCGTGATCATCGGTAACGTTTTGCGCATCAGTCGTCTTTATCATGTCAATGACGATGCCAATAATACGGTAGGCAACGTCGCTCTTTCCGTGTTTCTGGCGCTTGCGTTGATGAACCTCAAGTTGTGGGATCTCGCCAACCTGGCACTTCCAATGCTGGTCATTTTGATGGTGCAGGTCGCTCTGGTCTTTTTCTACACCACACAGGTCACCTTTAGAGTCATGGGCGGCGGTTACGATGCCGCTGTACTGGTGGCAGGTAACTGTGGTTTTGCCATGGGAGCGACCCCCACAGCCATCGCCAACATGCAGGCGGTCACCGAACGGTTCGGGCCCTCACGACTGGCATTCATTATCGTGCCGGTGGTTGGCGGGTTTTTGATCGATATCGCTAACGCGATGATTATAAAAGGCTTCCTTTTCTTTACTTGAGATATCTGCCGGGCGATTGGTCCGGCAGTAATTCTTTGGTGCCTTCGATAAACTCCTCTACGTCCACCATTTGAAAATATTCGCTACTACGGATAGCCCACTGAAAGTAGCGATCCCTGTCGGGTGCAAACGTTGGATGAAAGCCTTCCCTGCGGTTTTTCTTTCTGATCTGTCGAGGCCGATCCCGACGGGAAAGGTCGTCCATGGCATTCAACAGAAGCGCCTTGTGGCGCTGTGCCTTTTCATCAAGAGAAAAAAGATAAGGGGCCGGTGCACGAAAAAGCGGCTTTCTTAGTGCTGGAGAAGGTGTCCAGGCCGGCTGAAAGGCAGGGCCCGGCGAATGTGCGTCCTGATAATGGTTGGCATAGAGCAGAACGCGCTCTGGCCTGGAATGGCTTCGCTTAAGCGCTTCTGCAAGCGCCAGGGACGCTGCAAGATGGTCCGGGTGGGGATCATATTCGGGATCAGTCACCAGTATCGTGGCAGGCTGCCAGTATTCAATCAGATGCTGTAGATCATTAATGATGTGTTCGCGCTCAAGAATCTCTGCATTGTCATTGGGCAGTGAGAGAGCATTGAGTCGCCTGGCTTGTTGAATGGGCAAAACAGGATCAATGACGGCATCGTCATGAATAATTTGCCAGCCATACCCATCAGGAACGCCCAGCATCTGGCAATGTTCAATGGCAACGCCTGAAAGAAGGGGGGTGACGGCACTGTTCCAGCTTCTGATGTCGCCCTTGCGCTGACTGGCAGCCGTCAGGTCATCATCCAGCCTTGTAATATATTGCCTGTCCAGTTTTCGGAGTAGTTCACCTGCTGAAAGAGTCACGATCCGTGCCTGCGCCGCATGAGCGCTGTAGAGGCCTCCTGCGGCGATTTCGGCATCGTCTGGATGAGGGGCCACAATCATGATGGGGCCATCGTCAAGTTTCGGTTGGGAAACCACTGTAGCGTCAGCGTACGCATCCAGAGGAACATTGCCTTTAAAGGAAAAGCGCAGCGGAAGCTCAAACTCTTCAGGTTTGAGAGGAAAAGTCAGAGCGACCTGTTCATGCTGGCGATGCAGCGAAAACGACAGAACTTTCTGGCCAATGTGCACATTGATGCAGGGGAGAGATCGACGCCATCTGGAATATTTGACACGAAATATCAGCTGTATCGTGAGCTGATCGGAAGACGCGACCGGGGGTGAAGGCAGTACCCTTCCAGAGGGAACGCTATCCTTCAATGCAATTCTGGCGCTTGTGACTTTCATGATGTCATGGCTGTGTTGTGCCCACTGTACCGCCTGTCGGTCGCTGACATGATGTGGCGAACCTGTCCGAGCAAGTGATTTCCGTACTGCTGAAAGTCATTGAATTGACCTGCATGGCTAATGGCATGCTGGCGCATGTCATTTAAACGCTGCGTGCTGGCTGCCAAATTGCCAATTGTATCCGCCAGTCTTTGGGGGGCGATGACAGCAGGTGGCCTTAATTGATCCATTTCCGGATCGTAAACCAGTTCCGGCAACTGCGACATGATATTGCTGCCATAGTAGGTTCTTGGGTCATGTTCGCAGGGCAGAGTGATGCCACTGATATTTTCCCTGATGGTTTCAGGCAAGCCGTCTACACGACTGGCAATGACCGGGCATCCTGCTGCGCTGGCTTCAAGGCTGGCCATGCCGAATGATTCACGAATGGAAGGGCAGAGGGCAATGTCCATGTTGCCGAAAAAGTATCGCGTATCGTTCACGAAACCGTGGAAATGACACGCTTTAGCGATCCCCAGACTCTCGGAAAGATTCTTCAGGACGCTCTCCTGTGATCCTTTGCCGGCGATATGCAGTTCTGCATTAATACCCTGTTGGCGTAGAAGTGCCAAAGTGTGAAGCGCAACAGTAACGCCTTTAATGGCTGTGAGTCTGCCAGCGAAAGCCAGTTTAAGAGGGCGTCCCTCAAGCGGTAAACGCTGTTCCAGTATCGGGTTCGGGGTATTGCGAAGCGGGTTGGGTACGATGGCAACCGCCTGATTATCGACTCCCCATTTGAGCTGCAATACGCGTTTGGCGGCATGTGAAACACAAATGAAACCGGATGCAGCATTCAAGAAGCGTCTCCCTTCCTCATCCACCTTATGAATCCAGCTAACGCCATGCTCGTAGTGAATGTAGGGGACTTGCTGTTTGGTGCCCCCGGCCAAAATAGGATTGTGACGCAGGTTGGACCAGCTCAGAGCAATATCCGGCCGAGGGAGCGGCCGCATGGCGCGATGAACATGCATCCGTCTTATGAGAGCAGGCCTTGTGGGCAGCTTGAATCCTTTCCAGCGTTTGTAATCGATGGCAAGCAAGGATGCGGGGAGTCTCTTGCTGACTTCATCATGGATAGGGGCACTGCGAAGCAGAACACTTTGGATCAGATCATGCTGAGCCCAGGCGCTGCTCAAGCCTGCAAATAGAAGTTCGGCGCCACCAAGGTTTTTTAAACCAATGTAATGTGCAACATGCATGATTTAAATACACATAAGCTGATGTTTTAAGAAGCTTTTCAGGTCGAACGGAAACTCAATGATTTAATTTTATCTTAATATTTTATTTTTTATTAATCAATTTTTAAGCTTTCCAAAGTTGATTCTCAAGTGTTCAGTGCCAACAACGCTGGCATAAAAAAACCGCCTGCTATTAACAGACGGCTGCTTGACGGGAAACCTTAATGCTTACCAGAGCAGGGAAACCAGCAGGTAGACGAGCAGGGTGATGACGACAGTGCCGGCAAGGTTGAGAAACAGTCCGGCACGAATCATGGATTGAATCTTCATCTGACCGGTCGCAAATACGATAGCATTGGGGGGCGTGGCGACAGGCATCATGAAGGCGCAGCTTGCAGCAATGGCTGCGGGCACGGTGATAAGTAGTGGCGAAAGCCCCAGTGAAACGGCAAGCGCCCCCAGTAGAGGCAAGAAGGCAGCAGCAGTGGCGGTGTTGGATGTCACCTCGGTCAGAAAAATAATGACCAGTACGACAATCGCGATTAGTCCAATCAGAGGGAAAATGGAGAACAGCGAAAGCTGTTCGGCGATCCATGCAGCCAGCCCTGAGCTCTGAATGATGCCTGCCAGCGCCAGCCCACCCCCAAACAGCAGCAAAACACCCCAAGGCAGCGAGGCCGAACTTTCCCAGTCCATGAGTTTTTCCTTGTCGCTGTTGCCGGAAGGCATCAGGAAAAGCCCAACGCCGACTGCCATGGCAATGGTGGTATCGCTGAGCCAGTCGAGGCCGAGGTTGTTCAGTACCGGGCGTAAAATCCAAGCGGCCGCGGCGATTAGAAACGCAATGCCGACGCGCTTCTCGGCGCTGCTCATGTTGCCAAGTTTGCCAAGTTCTTCTTTCAAGAGGTCATTGCCAGCCTCCCCCTGTCCAAGATCGAAACCCTGTCGGGTCAGCCACCACCAGGCAATGGCCATCATGGCGATCGATACCGGCAGACCGACGACCATCCACTGTGCAAAGCCGATATCAATGTCCTGATTATTGGATAGATATCCTGCGAGCAGTGCGTTGGGAGGCGTTCCTATCAATGTGGCGACACCCCCAATACTGGCTGAATAGGCAATGGCCAACAGCAGCGTCGTGGCGTAGCGGCGGACTTCGTTTTCGTTGCTGGTGGAAAGCAGGGCGATGACGGAGGTGCCAATAGGCAGCATCATGATGGCCGTTGCCGTATTGGAGACCCACATGCTGATAAAGCCCGTTGCCAGCATGAAGCCACCAATCTGCTTTTTAGGGTCGGAACCCATGATAATCAGAATGCGCAACGCAATGCGGCGATGAAGGTTCCAGCGCTGCATGGCCAGGCCCAGCAAAAATCCCCCAAGAAACAGAAAGATAATCGGGTCAGCATAAGCAGAAGTGACTTCCTTTAGGCTGCCGATCCCCATGGCTGGTGCGAGAATAATGGGTAGCAGTGACGTTGCCGGGATCGGGATGGCCTCGGTGGACCACCATGTCGCCATCAATAGGGCCAGCCCGATGCAGTGCCAGGCACTCTCGGACATTCCCTGTGGCGCGGGAACCAACAGCACCATCAAAACCCACAGCAAACCCAGCCACAGGCCGATAAGAGGGGCCTTGCCTGAAGATGATTGCTCATTGTCCGTAATCTTGTCCGGCATTGTTCGTTTCCGATGTCAGCAGTTGTTTTGAAGCAAGATAACCGATGGATCAGCATAAACCTTCGACTTTATTCATGTTTATAATGAAATAAGTATAAGACGATTGTATTTGCGCCTTTCGTCGATCAAGGAAACGCCTACGTCATATGGCGCTGCACTTTAAGCCATATTGCTCGTTCAGAATTCAGGGAGAGGTAAATGATTCTAGTCACCGGAGGTGCCGGATATATCGGTTCGCATACGGTTCTGACACTGCTGGAGGCGGGTCGAGAAGTATTGGTGCTGGATAATTTTTGCAATGCCAACAAGAAGTCTCTGGACAGGGTCAGCGCGCTGGCGGGCAGGGAAATTCAATGGGTTGAAGGCGATGTTCGTGACGCTTCACTGCTTGATGATATTTTCAGGCAGCATGATATTGAATCGGTGATTCATTTTGCCGGGCTCAAGGCTGTGGGTGAAAGCGTACAAAAGCCGCTTGCCTACTTTGATAACAACGTCAATGGAACGCTGGTATTGTGCAGTGCCATGTCGCGCGCCGGCGTGAAGAAAATTGTTTTCAGTTCTTCGGCAACTGTTTACGGAGACCCGGAATCTGTCCCCATCCGTGAAAACTTTCCTACTTCAGCGACCAATCCCTACGGCCGCTCAAAGTTGATGGTAGAAGAGATCCTGCAGGATCTTGCGTTGTCCGACTCGCAATGGCGCATTTCCGTATTGCGTTATTTTAATCCGGTTGGCGCCCACGACAGCGGCATGATCGGTGAAGATCCCAATGGGATCCCCAATAACCTGGTCCCCTTTGTCAGCCAGGTGGCGATCGGACGTCGCGAGGTGCTGTCTGTATTTGGTAATGACTATGATACCGACGATGGCACGGGCGTACGCGATTACATCCATGTGACTGACCTGGCGAAAGGTCATCTGAAGGCACTTGACTACCTGGTGCATCACGATGGGGTACATACCTTCAATCTGGGTACCGGCAAGGGTTATAGCGTGCTCGAAGTGGTGCAGGCCTTCGAAAAGGCAAGCGGTCGCAAGGTGGCCCATGAATTCAAGCCACGTCGGGCCGGGGATATCGCGCGTTGCTATGCCGATCCTGAGTATGCCAAAGAGGTGTTGGGATGGACTGCCGAGTTTGGTATCGAAAAAATGATGGCAGATACCTGGCGCTGGCAGCACAACAATCCCAATGGTTATGGTGACTCGACTTCTTCATGAAGTTCTCGTAGGCAGTATGATCAACCCTGTTTAACCACGACCGGGTTGGTCTGGAACAAGCCTGATGATGATATGATGCCTTATCGGTTCCTGATGTTTATATAAGGAGTCCGAGAGTCTGGCATCAACGCACTGGTTCAGCATTCAGCGCGACAGCGGTATGTTGCTGCCAGCAATACCATATTCGCTGATATTGCTGTTTGAGTGTTTTCAATGACAGGACATGCAAGACCTCTGGCTGCCATTGCCATCCGTCAGGTAGAAAAGAGTACAGGCGCCAGTCGCAATGCACTTGAGCAAACGGCAGCGCTGGTCGCCCTGGGTTACCAGGTCGTCATCATTGCCGAGCGGGGAAATTCTGCTTTGGTTGAGCGCGCTGGTGCTCGATTGGTCAAGACCTGGCGCTGGCCTTTCAAGGGCGCACGTCGACGCTTCTGGTTCAATCAACGTGTTCAGGCCTGGTCAAGGCGTCATGCGCCAGCTCTGCTGGTGAGCCATGGTGATGTAGAAACACCTGATGTGGTATATCTCCATAACTGCGTGCATCTGGCCAGTCACGCCATCAATGGATGCGCTTTGCCCGACAATCATGAAGTGGCTGCCATTCATGACCATGTTTTGAGGCGTCAGCGCTTTCGTCGTGTTGCTGTTAACTCCAGAATGATGGGCAATGATTTAACAGCCCGTTATGGCATTGCTTCTGACAGAATCGATATTAGTTATCCCGGTTACGACCCTAGGCAGTTCAATCCGGAAAGCGCTCGTGCCGGGCGAGACGAGATTCGTCAATCGCTTGGGGCAGCATCCGAGGACTTTCTGATAGGGGTGGTAACCTCAGGCAATTTTAAAAAGCGTAATGTGAAAGGCTTTGTAAAACTGGCCGCTGAGCTGGATAAAACAATGCCGGGTCGCTGCCGCTTTCTGGTTGTCGGCAAGGATGATGCTTCTCCTTTTCAGCAGTTGGCTCAAAACCTCGGAATTGCCGATCAATTTGTCTGGCGCTCCACCATCAATGAGGTGGAGCGGCTTTATGGCGCGCTGGATCTTTTCATGTTGCCTGCTCACATTGAAGAGTTTGGGCGTGTTGCACTTGAAGCCATGGCGTGCGCGACACCCGTCATGCTGTCAGCCGGTGTAGGGTGTGCCGAGCTGCTCGAAGATCGTTATCCTGAGCTTGTACTGGACGCCATGGATACCCAGGGGTGGGCGCGCTGTGCTCACCAGTTGCTTGAAGATCACCACAGACGCGCCATGCTGGGTAGCGAGCTTTCAACGCTTGCAAGGCACTATTCCCATAGCCAGCAACAGCAGAAGCTGATGGCCGAGTTCAAGGCATTACGCAGTGCCGATGCCTGAGCAGGCTGACGTGCAACTGATGTTGCTCTTCCCGCGGCCAATATGTTCCTGAGCCTGATAGTGCCCATAGGATTTTTGTAAAAATCCCCGGCGATATAGATGAAAGGAGTAATGTTTATCGTGTCTCAAACATGGGCAATGACATTGTTGTGCCTGGCGCTTTTGATCGTCGGCGTTTTGCTGGCAGTCATTTGGCGCATGTCTCTTGAGCTGCGTCGGCGTCGAGCACGCCAGGCCCGGGAGAAAGCGCAGGCCGAGTATCAATGTCTTTCCAATCTTAATGTCATAGGGCGCGCCATGCATGAAGGTCAGATGGATCTGGTAGAGGGATGCCTGCGTGCTCGAGTCATCATTGATATTCTTGATGCAGGTTGGTGGGAAGACGACAAGCTGGCAGTAATAGCCCAGGTTAGTGATAGTACGGCGCATCTGAATACCCATCAGGCACGCTCTGCTCTAACTGCACGCGAAAGAATGCAGGAAGACCGGCAAAGGCTACAGGTTGTCAATGAGCATGAGGCCGCCATTCTTCAAGCGGCAAATCATCTGGTAAGTCGAACCGATAACGTTGTTGCGCGTTGATAAGGGATATTTCGAGCGAGATTCTTTTTTTTGGAGTTCGAAGCAATTAACCTGAAATTTAATCAATGCAATAAACAGCGTTTGACTTTCATCGCTTTCAGTGCGAAAACAGTGTTCGAATACGTCACAATGGATTGCCAGTGACGCGTTTTCATCATGGCATCGACTAGTGGCTCCGGTTGACCAAAGCAGGGTGGTCATGGACTGGTTTTAATACCTCCGGCATGCTTTTCTTGATGGTAGAAGAAAAACTTTCTAGAGCTATTGCCATTGCCTATACTCGGAACCGCTTAGTAACAACATCGTTGCCCTAGCGTTGCAAAAAAGAAGGAGTCTTGCATGAATAAATCAACAACTGGCTTGCTGCTGGGATCTGCTCTTGTCATGGGTCTCGCTGGCTGCGCCAGCTCAGGTACTCAATCCTCTGGTGCTTCTTCCAGTGGCGATTCCTGGTACTCTTCTCCTTTCGTCTGCGGTCTGGCTGGCGGCCTGATCGGTGGTGGCATCGGTTATGGTGTCAGCGGTAACGACGATGAAGAAACCGGTGCTGCCGTTGGTGCCACTGCCGGTGCAACAGCAGGTGCTCTGCTGTGCTCGGGCGGTGACAATCGTGAAATGGACTCGGACAACGATGGCGTTCCGGATTCTCGCGATGAGTGCCCGGGTACTCCGGCGGGTGTTGCCGTTGATGCCAAGGGTTGCCCGATCGATACTGACGGTGATGGCGTTCCGGACTACCTCGACCAGTGCCCGGGTACTCCGGCTGGCGTAGAGGTTGACTCTCGTGGTTGCCCGCTGGACTCCGACGGTGACGGCGTGCCGGACTACCAAGACCAGTGCCCGGACACTCCGGCCGGTACTCAGGTCAACGCTCTTGGCTGCCCGGCAGCCCTGGTTCTGCGTGACGTCAACTTTGAATTCGACTCTGCCAAGCTGACTTCCAATGCCGAGCAGACTCTGAATGATGTTGCCGAGAAGCTGAACAGCAACGAGCAGGTTCGTGTTCGTCTGGAAGGCTATACCGATTCCATCGGTAGCGCTGCCTACAACAAGGATCTGTCTCAGCGTCGTGCAGAGTCAGTACGTCAGTACCTGATTTCTCAGGGCGTATCTGCTGAGCGTATGGAAGCTCTTGGTTTCGGCGAGCAGCATCCGGTAGCTTCTAACGATACTGCTGAAGGTCGTGCAGAAAACCGTCGTACTGAAGTTCATCCGCTGGGCGATGATGGCCAGGTTCGCGATCGTACCAGTCAGAACGGTAGCAGCAATCAGTAAATTTTACTGATCTGCACCAGATAAAAGAGGGCGCTTCGGCGCCCTCTTTTTTGTATGAATATATGGTAGCGCTCACTGATGGTTCCTGTGATTTCCAGGGATTAACTGGACGTCATTCCTTACAATTTGCTAGTTTGCACTCCGGCTTATCATTTGCCCACGCCTGCCAGTTCCATGGCGCATTCCCTGCGTCCGCTGACAATGTAATACCTCAAGTGACTCCTGGTAGCGGTCACCACTGAAACAAGGAAGGAACTCCTATGCCCGTCGTCACGCTTCCTGACGGTAGCCAGCGTCAATTCGAATCTCCTGTCTCCATCATGGCCATTGCCGAGTCCATTGGTGCCGGTCTGGCAAAGGCCGCCGTTGCCGGAAAAATCGATGGAACCCTGGTCGATACCGCCGATATTGTTGACCATGACGCGTCAGTTGCCATCGTGACTGCAAAGGATCAGGAAGGGCTCGAGATCATTCGGCACTCCTGTGCTCATCTTATCGGCCATGCCGTCAAGCAGCTGTATCCAGAGGCCAAAATGGCCATTGGTCCTGTCATTGATGATGGCTTTTATTACGACATCGATTTTGGCCAGTCCATTTCGAGCGATGATCTTGAAAAGATCGAAAAGCGCATGCGCGAATTGATCGATGAAGGATACGACGTCTCAAGAGAGTACGTTGACCGCGATCAGGCCATGAAAGCCTTCATCTCAAGAGAAGAACCATATAAGCAGGATATTGTTTCCCGTATTCCCGAAGGTGAGACCATCCGTCTTTATCACCACAAGGAATACACGGACATGTGCCGGGGGCCACATGTGCCCAATACTCGGCATCTCAAGTCCTTCAAGCTTTTAAAGCTTGCCGGTGCCTATTGGCGCGGGGATGCTTCCAATACGATGCTGACGCGTATCTATGGCACTGCATGGGCGGACAAGAAGCAGTTGAATGCGTACCTGAAGCGGCTTGAAGAAGCGGAAAAACGCGATCACCGCAAACTCGCTCGCCAGCTCAATCTCTTTCATCAGCAGGAAGAGTCTCCGGGCATGGTCTTTTGGCACCCAAGAGGCTGGGCCATCTGGCAGGCGGTCGAGCAGTACATGCGCCGCGTGTATCGCGACGGCGGCTATCAGGAAATTCGCTGCCCGCAGGTCATGGACGTCAGTCTCTGGAAGAAATCCGGCCACTGGGACAATTACTCGGAAAACATGTTCTTTACCGAGTCGGAAAAGCGAGAGTACGCGCTCAAGCCGATGAACTGTCCGGGGCATGTCCAGGTGTTCAATTCAGGGCTTCACAGCTATCGTGAAATGCCCATTCGCTACGGCGAGTTCGGCGGCTGCCATCGTAATGAGCCGTCGGGCGCCCTGCATGGCATCATGCGAGTGCGTGCCTTTACTCAGGATGATGGCCACGTCTTTTGTACGGAGCGCCAGATCGAGCCGGAAGTCACCGATTTTCACCGTCAGGCGCTCAAGGTTTACGAAGACTTTGGTTTTGACGACATTGACGTCAAGATCGCGCTGCGCCCCGACAAGCGTATCGGTAGCGATGAAGATTGGGACAAGGCCGAAGGGGCTCTGCGTGCAGCGCTTGAGGCGTGCAATGTTCAGTGGCAGGAGTTGCCGGGCGAGGGCGCCTTTTATGGCCCCAAGATCGAGTATCATATGCGTGACTGTCTGGGCCGCGAATGGCAGGTCGGCACCATGCAGGTTGATTTCATGATGCCAGGCCGTCTTGGCGCGCAATATGTGGGCGAAGATGGCAACCGCCATACCCCTGTCATGCTTCATCGTGCCATTATCGGCTCCTTTGAGCGCTTTATCGGCATTCTGCTTGAGCATCATGCCGGTGCCCTGCCTCTATGGCTCGCCCCGGAGCAGGCGGTTGTCCTTAATATCACCGATGCTCAGGCTTCTTATGCCACGGCATTGACTGATCAATTGCAACAAGCCGGCCTTCGTGTCAAGTCAGACTTGAGGAATGAGAAGATCGGTTTTAAAATTCGTGAGCATACACTCCAGAAAGTACCTTATCTGCTGGTGGTTGGAGATAAGGAAGTGGAGTCAGGCAGGGTTGCTGTCAGAACGCGCACAGGTGAGGATCTTGGAACAATGACAGTGTCCGAGTTTCTTGCCAGGCTGGATGTTGAGCGTAGATAGCAGCATTTCTTTTAAGCAATGGAGACTTGACGATCAAGCGAAATAACCAACGTGGGCGCCCTCAGGAAAAGCGCGCACCCATAAATGACCGCATTCGTGCGGATGAAGTTCGGCTTATCGATAGCGAGGGCGAGCAGCTGGGTGTTGTGCCCATGAATGAGGCGCTTGCCAAGGCTGAAGAAGCTGGGCTTGATCTCGTACAGATATCCAACGCCGATCCGATTGTTTGCAAGATCATGGATTACGGCAAACATCAGTTCGAACTGAAAAAGCAGAAGTCTGCTCAAAAGAAAAAGCAAAAGCAGATCCAGATCAAGGAAGTTAAATTCCGTCCTGCAACCGATGAGGGCGACTATCAGGTCAAGCTTAAAAACCTGACCCGATTCCTTGAGGAAGGCGATAAAGGCAAGGTCACATTGAGATTTCGTGGTCGCGAAATGGCGCACCAGGAGATCGGACGCAAGCTCATGGAGCGTGTAGAACATGACTTGGAAGACCTTGCTGTTGTAGAATCGCGTCCGAAGATGGAAGGCCGGCAAATGATCATGATGCTGGCCCCCAGGAAAAAGTGATCCGCGGGCAGTTTAACGAGCGTGCCGAAGCCGTGGCAGATGATCTGCCATGGCGCCGTGCGCTGGCCTCGGGTTTTCTAAAAAATATCGTGCGGAGTTATTCTCATGCCGAAAATCAAAAGCAACAGCGGTGCGGCCAAGCGCTTCAAGCGCACTGCCAAGGGCTTTAAGCACAAGCAGTCCTTTCGCAGCCATATCCTGACCAAGAAATCGACCAAGCGTAAGCGTCAGCTGCGCGGTATGAAGCAGATCCATGATGCCGATCGTCGTTTGATCGAGCGCATGCTCCCTTATATCTAAGTCGATTCAAATAACTGAAGTCAGGAGGTTTTCATGGCTCGTGTAAAGCGTGGTGTCGTCGCTCGTCGCCGTCACAAGAAGATTCTGAAGCAAGCGAAAGGGTACTACGGTGCTCGTTCACGTACTTTCCGTGTTGCCAAGCAGGCGGTTATCAAGGCAGGCCAGTACGCCTACCGTGACCGTCGTCAGCGCAAGCGTCAATTCCGCGCACTGTGGATTGCACGTATCAACGCTGCAGCTCGTACTCACGGCATGTCCTACAGCCGCTTCATCAACGGTCTGAAAAAGGCCGGTATCGAGATCGACCGCAAGATCCTTGCTGATCTGGCCGTTCACGAAAAGCAGGCTTTCGGTTCCATCGTTGAGCAAGCCAAGGCTGCCTGACGGTTTGGGTGATTTGAGATCACCTGCCGAAGTGCTACAAGGGAAGAGCCGTCGCTCTTCCCTTGTTTTTTTGTGTGGCAACAATTTATCGTCAGATCCCTGATAACAGGATCAATGTGCAGAGCTTTCCTGGTATCTGCAATCTGCCGTTTTTCATGGAGCAAGACGGATGGAGCATCTCTCCACAGTAGTAGCGACGGCAGTCGAAGCCATTGACGCTGCCGAAGATATCAGGGCACTGGAAGAAATTCGTGTCCGCTATCTGGGCAAGAAAGGCGAAGTGACGGCCTTGTTGAAAGGGCTGGGTAAACTGCCTCCCGAAGAGCGGCCCGCGGCCGGAGAAGTGATCAACCAGGTTCGGCAGCAGGTTGAAAGCGCTCTTGAGAGTAAAAAGGCGACGCTTGAAGCCAGTGCCATGGCGGCAAGACTTGCAGCGCAAAAGGTCGATGTCACTCTCCCGGGGCGGCGTGAATCGTCGGGCGGTTTGCACCCGATCACTCAGACATTGCGTCGTATCGAGCAGTGCTTTGCCAATATTGGTTATGACATCGCCGAAGGCCCCGAGATCGAAGACGATTATCATAACTTCGAGGCGCTGAATATACCGGCGCATCACCCCGCCCGCGCCATGCACGACACCTTTTATTTTGATGCGCGCCATGTGCTGCGTACGCATACCTCTCCCGTGCAGATCCGCACCATGGAGAATCAGGAGCCGCCGGTACGTCTGGTGTGCTCAGGTCGCGTCTACCGTAATGATTCCGATCTCACTCACAGCCCCATGTTTCATCAGGTAGAGGGACTGTTTGTTGATGAGAACGTCAGCTTTGCTGATCTCAAGGGCACCATTGAAGCCTTTTTGAAGGCTTTCTTTGAACGTGATCGGCTCGATGTTCGCTTTCGACCTTCCTATTTTCCGTTTACCGAGCCTTCGGCAGAAGTCGACATTCAGTGCGTCAACTGCGGTGGCAAGGGCTGTCGTGTCTGTTCTCACACCGGCTGGCTTGAGGTCATGGGCTGCGGCATGGTGCATCCCAATGTGTTCGACCACGTTGATATAGATTCGAAGCGCTATAGTGGTTTTGCCTTTGGCATGGGCGTCGAGCGTCTGGCAATGCTGCGTTATGGCGTCAACGATCTGCGCCTTTTTTTCGACAACGATCTGCGCTTTCTCCGCCAGTTCCAGTAATTCGTTTCGGTATAGCGAGGCAAGATGAAAGTTTCCGAACAGTGGCTGCGTCAATGGGTTGATGTAGCGCAGGATGTGCAGGCAATTGCTGATCAGATCACCATGGCAGGGCTGGAGGTCGATGCGATCGAGCCGGTATCTCCCCCCTTTAAGGGTGTCGTTGTAGCGCAGGTCAAAGAGGCGGCCCAGCACCCTGATGCCGATCGCTTGCGCGTCTGCCAGCTTGATGATGGCAGTGGCCAGCTTCAGCAGGTGGTCTGTGGTGCACCCAACGTGGCTGCCGGCCAGAAAGTGGCGCTGGCTCGGCCGGGTGCCGTACTGCCCGGCGATTTTGCCATCAAGGAGGCTACGCTCAGGGGCGTGGCTTCTCATGGCATGATCTGCGCCGAATCCGAACTCGGTCTGGTTGAAGAAAAGTCGCCGGGCATCTGGGTACTACCGGAAAACGCCCCGGTGGGTGAGGATCTGAGACAGTGGCTCGGGCTGGATGACCACAGTATTGATGTGGATCTGACCCCCAATCGCGGCGACTGTTTGAGCGTCATGGGGCTTGCGCGCGAGATCGGTGTGCTCAATCGAGTCGAGGTTAAAACGCCCGAGATCGTGCCTGTAGCAGCCCAAATTGATGAGCGCTTTGACATTCATCTGGATAATGCTGATGCCTGTCCACGCTACAGTGCGCGTGTTGTTCGCGATATTGATGTCAGCACCCCTTCACCCTTGTGGCTGACGGAATATCTGCGTCGTTGCGGCCTTCGCTCTATCGATATCGTGGTGGACATCACCAACTACGTGATGCTCGAGTTTGGCCAGCCGATGCATGCCTTTGATCTTGAGCGCCTGCAGGGGCACATCGAAGTGCGCAATGCTCGTGCCGGCGAGACGCTGACACTGCTCGATGGGCAGAACGTACAGCTTGAAGAGAACACTCTGTTGATTGCCGATTCCGATGGCCCATTGGCCATCGCGGGTGTCATGGGCGGCGAGCGTTCAGGTGTTAATCGTGATACGCGTCATGTCCTGCTGGAGTCTGCCTTCTTTGCACCGCTGGCCGTGGCCGGCCGGGCTCGACAATACGGATTGCATACGGATGCCTCGCATCGTTTCGAGCGCGGAGTGGATCCGACCCTTCAGGTGCGCGCGCTTGAGCGAGCCACGGGGCTTCTTGTCGAGCTGGCCGGTGGTCATCCGGGACCCGTCATCGAAAACACAGATCAGCAGGCATTGCCTGATGCCTGTCAGATCAGTCTGAGTGCCGAGCGGGTCAGTCGGATACTGGGCATGACGCTTGAAGACGACGAAATCCGCGATATTTTGACGCGTCTTGGCATGACCCTGAAGGCTTGTGAATCAGGTGGTTGGGAGGTCAATGTTCCCGCGTGGCGCTTTGATGTGCGTCTCGAGGAAGACCTCGTCGAGGAGTTGGCGCGCATTCATGGTTATAACCGCTTGCCCGTTCGCTATCCTCAGGCCAACCTGGCGCCTCGACGTGAGGATGGCACCAGGGTCTCTCTGGATGTGATTCGCCAGCATCTGGTGGCCAGGGGGTATCAGGAGGCCATTACCTATAGCTTTGTATCTGACGAGCTTCAGCAGGCCATCAATCCTGAAACCGTGACGCCGACGCTTGCCAACCCCATCTCCAGTGATATGTCGGTCATGCGCTCGAGCCTTTGGTCCGGCCTCAGCCGAGCACTTTTACACAACCTCAATCGTCAGCAGCAGCGTGTTCGTCTGTTCGAGACGGGGCTGGTGTTCAACGGCGAGATCGATGCGCTGACGCAAACGCCCATGCTGGGCGGCATGATCTGTGGCTCTCGGGATCCGGAAGGGTGGACGGGTCGCAAGGAAGGCGTCGATTTCTTTGATATCAAGGGTGACGTTGAACGTCTGTTGTCACTTGGTGGTGTCGAAGAAGAGTGGCGTTTCGAGCCTGGCGAGCATGAAGCGCTTCATCCCGGGCAGTGTGCCCGCATCCTGCGAGGCGAGCGCCATGCCGGCTGGGTCGGAGCGCTTCATCCTGCCGTCAGGGAGAGGCTTGGTATCAAGCCCGAGGTCTACGTGTTCGAGCTTGAGCTGGCGACCCTGCAGCAGGGTAAACTGGCAGCGTTCAGTCCGCTGTCTCGTCATCCTGAGGTCAGACGCGACCTGGCGATGCTGGTCGATGAAAACCTGCCGGTACAGTCGCTGCTGGACGTGATTCGTGAGCAGGCAGGGGATGCCTTGACGGATCTACGCCTTTTTGACGTCTATCAGGGCGCTGGCGTGGAAGAAGGGCGCAAGAGCCTGGCGCTGGGCTTGACCTGGCAGCATCCTTCGCGCACGCTGACAGATATTGAAATTAATCAGACAATTGACAATATTGTAGCGGTTTCCTCGGAACGTTTTGGCGCGTTGCTGCGCAACTGAATGCGGCGGCGGGATACTGTCTCCTAAAGATTGTCTCCTACAGGATGTCGGATAATGAGTGCGTTGACCAAGGCTGAACTGGCAGAGCATCTGCACACGTCACTTGGCTTTTCAAAGCGTGAAGCCAAGATGCTTGTCGAGCAATTTTTTGACGAAATCCGTGGTTGTCTCAGGGAAAACGAACAGGTCAAGCTGTCAGGATTTGGCAACTTCGATTTGCGCGACAAGCGTGAACGGCCCGGCCGTAATCCCAAGACGGGAGAAGAGATCCCCATCTCGGCGCGTCGGGTAGTCACCTTCCGCCCGGGCCAAAAGCTCAAGGCTCTGGTGGAAGAACGCGACAAGGCCTGATGTTGCCGCATTCAGTGCCATGACACATTATCTGTCATGACAACAAAAGCCCCGCTTATGGCGGGGCTTTTTCGTATGTCGAGTGCCGGGGAAGCGTCAGGAGCACTATGTTACCATTGCCCAAATTCAATTCTGGTGATCGAAAATCATGCCTGATATCGGGATTTATGTGGCGACGGTCTATGGTGGTGCACTGGATGTCGCCGAGCAGATAGCCCCTTTGTTTGAATCGGCAGGTTACGGTGTCGAGATTCATGAAACGCCCACCCTGGAAAAATTGACCGATCCGCAGCCGGATCTGGCCCTTTTTTGTGTCTCGACCACAGGGCGAGGAGATTACCCTGGTAATTTTACTGGATTAAGTAGTGCTCTAGAGCAGCAGCGCCCGTCACTTGATGGACTCCGATATGCCCTGATTGCCATGGGGGACAGCAGTTATGAGGAGAGCTATTGTGGCGCTGGCCGCAGGCTGGATGAGCTTTTGACCACGCTGGGGGCCTCTCGCGTAGGGGAGCGACTCGAAGTGGATGCCTCCGAAACGCCCATGGCCGATGATGCGGCACTGCCCTGGGCAGAGCAGTGGCTGGCGGCGCATTCATGAAGCGTCAGGGATTATTGGCCAGCAGTGAGCGCATTTCCATCCTGCTGGGACTTGCCATGACCATGCTGATGGCGGCACCCGGCTACTATATCGTTCGGGATAATGAGCGTCTGGTACTGGTGGCCGGTGGTGTTGCAGCACTTGTAGTGGTGTCAGCCCTGTTATGGCAGCGCGCTACGAACAGCGTCAGAAGGGGGGCGTTGACAGCGTTAAAGCGGCTGTCGCTGTGGCTGGTCGCGGGCGTGGCCGCCACGGCCATCTGGCAGATGGTCACAGGAGAGTCGGCATACTGGTATCAGTGGTTGCCCAAAGCCATGACCATTGGGCTTTTGCTCCATACGCTCTATGGCTGGTGGCGCCCTGCCGAGCAGTAGCGCCACCCGATGGTGCTCTAGGTATTTAGCGTATAGCAGGGGACGTATTCGCTGCCCGGGAGCTTCATGCGTCCCTGAGCCACAAACGAGGTCAGCAGTTCATCAAGGGGCTGCATGAGCTCGCTTTCAGCATTCAGGCGGAAAGGGCCATGTCGCTCAATGGCCCGTACACCCTGCTCCTTGACGTTGCCTGCCACGATGCCAGAGAAAGCGCGGCGAAGGTTGGCTGCCAGATCATGGACATTCTGTCGACGATGCAGTGCCAGTCCGGCCATGGAGTCATGGTTAGGAGTGAAGGGCTGCTGAAAGTCCCGCGGAATATCCAGGCGCCAGTTGAAGTAGAAGGCATCCTGATGTTGACGTCGAAAGGCGGTGACTTCCGCGATGCCTTCTCTCATGGCGCGAGCCACGCCGATGGGATCATCAATCATGATGCGGTAATATTTTTGGGCCTCGGTGCCAAGTGTAAAGGCGATGAACTCATCGATACGCCGAAAATAGTCGGCACTGCCGGCCGGCCCGGTGAAGATGATCGGAAAGGGGATGTCTGCATTGTTCGGGTGTAGCAAAACGCCCAGCAGATACAGGATTTCCTCGGCCGTTCCGACACCGCCGGGAAAGATGACGATGCCGTGCCCGACTCGAATAAAGGCTTCAAGGCGCTTTTCGATGTCCGGCATGATGACCAGTTCATTGACGATCGGGTTGGGCGATTCGGCAGCGATGATACCAGGCTCTGAAATACCCAGATAGCGACTGTTACGACGACGCTGTTTGGCATGCGCCACATTGGCACCCTTCATGGGTCCTTTCATGGCGCCCGGCCCGCAGCCGGTGCAGATGTCCATGTCGCGCAGGCCAAGGTGATAACCTACCGACTTGCTGTAGTCGTACTCTTCGCGCGTAATGGAATGTCCGCCCCAGCAAACCACAAGATTGGGGTCGCGCGAGGGTTTCATGACACCGGCATTGCGCAGAATATGGAATACGGCGTTGGTAATGCCTTCTGCGGACTCGAGATCGAAGCGACCATGCTTTTCGATTTCGTTGGAGACGTAGACCACGTCACGCAGTACGGAAGAGAGCAGTTCACGGATACCGCGAATCATGCTGCCATCCACGAAGGCATGGGCTGGTGCATTGGTGAGCTTCAGGCGTATGCCACGATCCTGCTGAATGACTTCGATATCAAAATCATGATAGGTCTCGAGCACGCTGCAGCTGTCATCGACCATGGTGCCGTAGTTCAAAATGGCCAGCGCGCAGCGGCGAAGCACATCATGCATGCCGTTGGAGGAAGTGTCCCGCAGACGATTGACTTCCTGCTGCGAGAGTACTTCCAGACTGCCTTCCGGAGAAATGGTGGTTGAAATCCGAGTAGCTTCCGTCATCCTCTTCGATATCCTTTTCCTGCAGTCAACAAATGCCAGAGGCACATCCTGGCAGTACGTATCAGCTTGTCCGGCTTATGGCGCTTTGCCAGAGCTCGTCGATGCGCTGGCGGTCATCGCTTTCCATGCCATCTTCCATGAAGGTGGTTTCAAGCCACTGACGATAGGTAACGTCAAAATCCTCGGCGGTCACTTCCAAAGGCTCGTATTGCGCCATCTCCTGCACCAGCTCTATCTGCGGAATCATGTAACCCAGAGCGAAAAGATCTTCATCGGGCGCTTCGGACTCCATGGCAAGCAATGTTTTCTTGATGGCTTCGGCGCGTTTCAAAAAGGGGTCGGGCATGGTGGATGTTCCAGTAACAAGCAGTGTCAAATATCCTGTTCGGGATGCTAACACGAGAGCAGGAGGAGCTCATGCGGGCAACAAACTTTTCTGATAAAGTAATCCGTCACGCCGTATCTACCTGATCAGAAATGAAGATTTTTTGTTTGCCCGGTCGCATCGCGACCAGGGCCGTCAGTGAGCTGGTAACGCCCCATGTTTAATGCCCAGTATTTCAAAACCTTTATCACGCTGGTGGAAACAGGCAGCTTCACGCACACGGCTCACAAGCTGGAAATGACCCAGCCCGGCGTCAGCCAGCATATTCGAAAGCTTGAAGACTATCTCGACAAGACCCTGCTGCGTCGCCATGGCCGTCGCTTTACGCTTACGGAGGCGGGCAGGCGCGCCTATGACTATGCCATTCGCCTTTTTGCAGAGCATGAACAGTTTTGTCATGGTCTCGATGATGAGTCCCTGAGCAGTGGCGATTGCCGCATCGCCAGTCCTTCAAGTATTGGTTTGATGTTTTACCCTTTTGCGCTGGGGTATCAGCAGATCAATACCGGGCTAACCATCAATTATAATTTTGCCTTCAATGCCGAAATCGTCCAGGACGTGCTGGCCGGTCGCTATGACCTTGGCATCGTGACGGATATCACTCGTCATCCCGACCTCGAATATGAGCTCTGGCACCATGAGCCGCTATGTCTCGTCGTTCCTGCCGATTTCAGAGGTAACAGTATCAATGAGCTGTTATCGCTGGGTTTTTTGAACTATTTCGATGGCGTCAATAACGCAAGTCAGGTGCTGCGAGAAAACCATCCTGACGAGTTTCGCTCGATCAGCTATTTCCCGCAGAAAGGCTATACCAACGATGTGGCTGTGGTGCTGGATGCGGTGGCTCGCGGGCTGGGCTTTACTGTCGTATCACGTCCTGTGCTTGAAACCTCGCCCTGGCAGCGTCAGGTGCAGGAAGTACCGCTTTCAGTGCCGGTCTATGAGTCGTTGTATATTCTGACCCGTCGGGGAGCTGAGCTGCCACGCCGTTACCGTCAGCTGCTCGATGAGTTTCGCGAGCAGCGCCGCAATGCGCTTTATGGCTATGAAGCACCGGCCGAGATGGTCACCGAGAGCAGTAACGCTTGAGTACGCTCTTCAAAGCTGCACACCAATAAAGAGGCCGACACAATGCCACCCATTGTGTCGGCCTTTTGCATCAGTGATGTTTAATCGCGATAGTCATCAATGCTCGGGCAGCTGCAGATCAGATTGCGATCGCCGTAGACGTTGTCGACCCGGTTGACGCTGGGCCAGAACTTGGCGGCTTTGGTGGCCTGAGTGGGGAAGGCGGCCTGCTCGCGAGAATAGGGATAAGGCCAGTCATCGCGATACAGGTCATGTTGCGTATGCGGAGCGTTGACCAGCACATTGTTATCGCGGGCGACATCTCCCTGCTCGACGGCACGAATCTCCTCACGTATGGCAATCATGGCATCACAAAAACGATCCAGTTCCTGACGTGACTCGGACTCGGTTGGCTCGATCATGAGCGTACCGGCAACCGGGAAGGACATGGTCGGGGCATGGAATCCGTAATCCATCAGGCGTTTGGCGATGTCCTCTTCATCGATCCCGCTGGTCGCCTTGAGCGGGCGAATATCGATAATGCATTCATGAGCCACATACCCCTTGTTGCCACGATAAAGCACGCTGTAATGATCGCTCAGGCAACGTGCCATGTAGTTGGCGTTCAGGATGGCGGTTTCACTGGCTTCACGCAGACCGCGAGCACCCATCATGACAATGTAGGCCCATGAAATAGGCAGGATCAGAGCGCTGCCAAAAGCTGCCGACGATACGGCCGTGCCGGGCTCGAGATCCATGTGGCCGCTGCGATGGACATGGCCCGGTAGATATTCTGCCAGGTGTGCCTTGACACCGATCGGGCCCATTCCCGGGCCACCACCACCATGAGGAATGCAGAAGGTCTTGTGCAGGTTGAGGTGAGAGACATCTCCGCCATAGTCACCCGGTCGGCACAGGCCAACCTGCGCATTCATGTTGGCACCATCGATATACACCTGACCGCCATGCTGATGCACGATGTCGCAGGCCTTGCGAATACCTTCCTCGAACACGCCATGCGTAGAGGGATAGGTCAGCATGATGGCTGACAGATCATTACTGTGTTTCTCGGCCTTGGCCTGTAAATCTGCCAGGTCGATATTGCCATTGGCATCACATTCAACCACCACGACCTTCATGCTGGTCATTGCCGCCGAGGCCGGGTTGGTGCCGTGTGCCGAGGCCGGAATCAGACAGATATGCCGATGTCCCTGATCGATGGATTGCTGATAGCGGCGAATGGCCAGAAGGCCGGCATACTCACCCTGCGCTCCTGAGTTGGGCTGCATCGAAATGGCGTCATAGCCGGTGACTTCGACGAGATAGTCACCCAGCTCTTCGATCATTTTCAGATAGCCCGGAACCTGCGATTCGGGAGCGAAGGGGTGGATATCGGCGCATTCGGTCCATGACAGCGGCACCATCTCTGTGGTGGCGTTGAGCTTCATGGTGCACGAGCCCAGCGGAATCATGGCATGCGTCAGCGACAGGTCACGATTTTCAAGCCGTTTCAGGTAGCGCAGCATCTCGGTTTCGCTGTGGTAGCGCGAAAAGGTGGGATGCGTCAGAAATTCCGACTGGCGCCGATAGGCCGCCGGCAGTTGGGCAGGGGTACCCTGCAGTGCGGCGTCAAGGGCAGTCACATCGCGGCCGTGCTGTTCGCCCAGTAGCAGGGTGAACAGCGTGTCGAGATCCTGTGGTGTGGTGGTCTCATCCAGGCTGATGCCAACGCGGCCATCTTCGCGATAGCGCAGGTTGTGGCCGGCGGTTTCTGCACGCTGTCGCAGGGCATTGACGTCGTCAACCCGCAGGGTCAGCGTGTCAAAGAAATGCTCGCTTTCAATGACTGCTGCGCTGTCTTTCAGTCCGCTGGCCAGAATGCGGGTCATGCGGTGCACACGGTGGGCGATGGTGCGAATCCCGTCGGAACCATGATAGACCGCATAAAATCCGGCGATATTGGCCAGCAGTGCCTGAGCGGTACAAATGTTGGAGGTTGCCTTTTCGCGGCGGATGTGCTGCTCGCGCGTTTGCATGGCCATTCGCAGGGCAGGCTTGCCGTGTCGGTCGCGGGAAACGCCGATGACGCGTCCGGGCATGGCACGCTTTAGATCATCATTGACGGCGAAAAAGGCGGCATGCGGACCACCAAAGCCCATGGGGACACCAAATCGCTGGGCGGAGCCAAGCGCGATATCGGCGCCCATTTCTCCCGGTGGCTTTAATAGCGCCAGCGCCAGCAGATCCGTGGCCACGGCCACCATGACATTGCGCTCATGCGCGTGTTCGATGAGCGTGTCGAGCTCAACTAGGCTGCCATCCTCGGCCGGATATTGCAGCAGGGCACCGAAAACATCGTACTGATCAAGTCGCTCGGCACGATCCACGATCACCTTAAGCCCGAGCCATCGGGCACGGGTACGTACCACATCCAGAGTTTGGGGGAAAACATGGTCGGCGACAAAAAAGGCCGAGCTTTTGTTCTTTCGATTGGCCCGCTTGCAAAGCGCCATGGCCTCGGCTGCGGCGGTGGCCTCATCCAGCAGGGAAGCATTGGCGAGTGCCATGCCGGTCATGTCCATGACTACCTGCTGAAAGTTGAGAAGCCCTTCAAGGCGCCCTTGGGCGATTTCGGGCTGGTAGGGCGTGTAGGCCGTGTACCAGCCCGGGTTTTCCAGCACATTGCGGGCAATGACAGCCGGCATGATGGTGCCGTAGTAACCGGCACCGATGTGATTTCTCATGACCCGGTTGGTACCCATGACGCGGCGAAGACGCGTAAGCGCCTCGAGCTCCGACACCGGTTCTGCCAGATTCAGCTCACCTTCCAGGCGAATGTCTCCGGGAATGGTGTGCGCGAGCAGATCAGCCATCGAGTCGGCACCAAGCGTCTCCAGCATATGGCGACGTGCTGTGGCATCGACGCCAATATGACGGTCAATAAACGCATCATGCACAAAGAGTTCATCCAGCGAGCGAGAGTCAGCGGCCATGGGATATCCGTAAGATGAAGTGTCAGAAGATGGCACTGCGAGGTGCAACGAGCGCAGGGCCCGCGATGAGCAGGCCATTTTCCGACAGCAGCGAGGAGGTCAGCCTCGGGTGTTGGTAGTAAACGCGATCAGTCGTTTGATTCGTTGGCGACAAGCTCGGTATAGCTGTCAGCATCCATCAGGGATTCGAGTTCATCGGGCTCTGCCAGGCGAATCTTGATCAGCCAGGCATCGTCGTAGGGGCTTTCGTTGAGACTTTCAGGGGCATCTTCGAGCAGCGTGTTGACGCCAAGGACTTCGCCGCCCAGAGGGGCATAAAGATCGGAGGCGGCCTTGACCGACTCGACCACACCGAACTCTTCACCGGTAGTGAGGGTGCTGCCTACTTCTGGAAGCTCTACAAAAACGACGTCGCCCAGTGCCTGCTGGGCATGGTCGGTAATACCGATGGTAACCGTACCGTCGCCATTGTCCTGGACCCATTCATGACTGTCCGAGTAGCGAAGATTAGTGGGGATCTGGCTCATTTTGTATGTCCTGTTCAATGCCAAGATGACGGATGGCGAAACATCCCGAGGATAACGAGGCTGACCTGCCTATAGGGTGGCTTCAGGCGGCTGGCTCGTCCACTGCTGATTGCGGATCGGCGATTTTGTTATGCCGGCGTGTTTCCGATAGGAAACTTTTTGCTTATCGTAACGTTGCAAATCGAGGACTAAAAGGGGCAGGCATGAAAAACGTTGGTCTCAAACACGCTTGTCATGACATTGGCTGGGGTAGCCTGTAGATTTTCATGTGGCACTGTCATTCTTATCGTTTGGTCACCAGTGACTTCAATAACAACTCAGGGAAAATCGGTCATGGAAACATTACAGGGACTGGTAACAGGCATTAATGGGGTGGTCTGGGGACCACTGATGCTGGTGTTGTTGCTCGGTGTGGGGCTTTATCTGCAGATAGGTCTCAAGGGCATGCCGATACGCAATATTGGTCGTGCCTTTGGCCTGCTCTGGCAGGGACGGACGCCGGGTGAAAAGGATAGTGGCGAAATTTCGTCCTTCAATGCCCTCATGACCTCACTGTCTGCCACCATCGGCACTGGCAATATTGCCGGGGTGGCGACCGCCATTGCGCTGGGTGGCCCGGGCGCCGTGTTCTGGATGTGGATGACGGCCCTGGTGGGCATGGCCACCAAATATGCCGAAGCGGTCTGTGCCGTGCGCTATCGCGAGCGCGATGAGCAGGGCAATTTTGTAGGTGGGCCGATGTATTACATCAAAAATGGCCTCGGCAAGCGTTACGCCTGGCTGGGTGTACTGTTTGCCCTGTTTGGTACGCTGGCCTCCTTCGGTATCGGTAACACGGTACAGGCCAATTCAGTGGCAGATGCCTTGTCTACCTCCTTCAATATCCCTTCATGGGTAACCGGCCTTGTGATCATGGTGCTGGCGGGGGCTGTCATTCTGGGAGGCATTCAGCGCATTTCAAGTGTTGCCGGGCGTTTGGTACCGTTCATGGCGGTTGCTTATCTACTGGCCGGACTGGTCGTGCTGGCGATCAATTATGCTGCCATTCCCGAGGCGCTCTGGCTGATCGTTCGCCACGCCTTTACGCCCATTTCGGCGGCGGGTGGGTTTGCCGGTGCCGCAGTAGCCGCAGCCATTCGTTTTGGTGTGGCGCGAGGGGTCTTTTCCAATGAGGCAGGCCTTGGCAGTGCCCCCATTGCCCATGCTGCGGCCCAGACCAATAGCCCGGTCAGGCAGGGCATGGTGGCCATGCTGGGCACCTTCATCGATACCATTGTGGTCTGCTCGATCACGGCGCTGGCCATCGTGACTTCCGGTCAGTGGCTCGAAGGTGATTCCGGGGCTTCCCTGACCTCCATGGCATTTCGTATGGCATTGCCGGGACCTGGTGATTATATCGTTGCCATCGCACTGGCCATTTTTGCCTTTACCACCATCCTGGGCTGGTCCTATTACGGAGAGCGATGCTTCCAGTATCTCTTTGGCAGCCGTGCTGCGCGTTTCTATCGAATCGCCTTTGTGCTGGCGATACCGGTAGGCGCCATGGCGCATCTTGATTTTATCTGGTTGCTGGCGGATACCTTCAATGCCTTGATGGCGATCCCCAACCTCATCGCTCTGGCACTGCTGTCGCCGGTGGTTTTCAAGCTGACTCGTGAGCATTTTGCCGGACAGACGGCGGATCAAAAGCGGTAATCGATCGTCAGAATGTGCATGGCCCTGGCCTGCAAGGGGCTGTGCACATTTCAATATTCATTCATGACCCGGATTCGGAGGATTTATGTCAACCCTGCATCGAACGCCGCTCTATACGCTCTGGCAACAGCGCGGGGGCAGATTTGTTCCCTTCGCCGGCTATGAAATGCCTGTTCAGTTCGAGATGGGAATCAAGCGTGAGCATGAGCACACGCGTCAAAAGTGCGGGTTGTTTGATGTCTCCCATATGGGACAGATGCTGATTCATGGTAGCCAGCCGGCAACGGCGCTTGAGCGAGTATCGCCGATCGATGCGGCGGGTATTGCCCACGGTCGGCAGCGTTATGGTCTCTTTACCAGCAGTGTTGGCGGGATTCATGATGACTTCATGGCGGTCAATGCCGGAGAGCATCTCTATCTGGTCGTCAATGCTGCCTGTCGTGCGGCGGATGCGGCCTTGCTAAGAAGCGGGCTGGGTGAAGGTGGGGACCTCGAGGTCGTCGAGGATCGTGCGCTACTGGCGCTTCAGGGGCCCATGGCGCGTGACGTCATGAGTGATCTGTGTCCGTCGGCGACAGAGCTCACCTTCATGCAACACGCCCGGTTCGAGATCATGGGACATGAGGTCTGGATCAGTTGCTCGGGATATACCGGGGAAGATGGTTTTGAACTTTCCATTCCTGCCGAGGGTGCCCGGACAATTGCCGAGTGGTTGCTGGATCAGGACGGCGTTGAGCCCATCGGGCTGGGTGCGCGCGATTCATTGCGCCTCGAAGCCGGGCTTTGTCTCTATGGTCACGACATGGACAAGGAAACCACGCCCATCGAGGCGTCGCTTGGCTGGGCGATCGGCAAGGCGCGACGTCAGGGCGGGGAGCGAGAAGGCGGATTTCCTGGCGCGGATGTGATTCTGACCCAGCAGGCCAATCAGGACGCCGAACGCCTGCGAGTCGGGTTGAAGGCTGATGGAAAAGCGCCGGTGCGTGAGGGGGCCAAACTTTTCAATATGGAAGGTGACCCCATCGGCGAGGTGACCTCGGGCACTTTTGGCCCATCGGTCGGAGCACCCGTTGCCATGGGTTATATCAAACGAGAGCGTTGTGAGCCGGGGCAAAAGCTACAGGCAGAGGTGCGCGGACGTCGGTTGGATATGACGGTCACACCGATGCCCTTTGTCACCACCCATTACTATCGTGGCTAGTCAGGAACGAGAAAGGCCCTGTTTAACAGGGCCTTTTCGGACGAGCGGCGAGATGTCAGGGTGTTAAACCAGCCACATGGCAAGGTTGGGCCAGAACAGCAGGGCAAACAGCACCAGCAGCTGCAGGGCAATAAAGGGCAGCAGTGATACAAAAATGTCCTTGAGGCTGATTTCCGGTGGGGCAACCCCCTTGAGATAGAACGCGGCGGGGCCGAATGGTGGAGAAAGAAATGACACCTGCATGTTGACGGCAAACAGGATGCCGAACCATATCGGGCTATAACCCAGCTGAACAATAATGGGCACAAAGATTGGCAGGGTCAGCATCGCGACCCCAATCCAGTCGAGGAACATGCCCAGCACCAGCAAAATGCCCATCATCACCAGGATAATGACGATCGGGGAAACGTCGAGTCCCATGATCATGCCGGATATGAAGCGGTTACCGCCCATCAGATTATAAACCCCGACCAGCGCTGCGGCGCCGATACCGATCCAGATGATCATGCCGCAGGTCATGAGTGTCTGACCAAGGCTTTCGTGCATGGTCTTGAACGAGAACTCACCGCGCAGCACGATCGCCAGCAACACGCCGAAGACACCCATGGCTGCTGCTTCAGTGACCGAGGCAACACCGCCATAGATCGAGCCCAGCACAAGCACTGCAATCAGTGCCGGTACGATGATGGCCTGTAGTGCCTTGCCCTTGGTAGCGAAGGTCTCGCGGCGGTCTTCTTCGGTTAACGGTGGGCCAAGGCTCGGGTTTTTCAGACAGCGCACCAGAACATAACCGATATAGGAGAGCATCAGGATCACCGCTGGTGTAATGGCGGCGGTAAATAGATCGGCGATGGAAACGCTGGCAATCAGTCCATAGATGATCAGTACGATCGAAGGCGGCATCATGGTGCCCAGTGACCCGCCGGCACAGACAACGCCGATGGACAGATGCTTGTCATAACCCAGTCGGAGCATCTGTGGCAGGGCAAGAATGCCCAACAGCACGATTTCTCCCCCGATAATCCCTGAAAGCGCTGCCAGGAAAAACGCCACAACCACGGTCTGCACTGCCACACCGCCGGGCAGGCGTCCCGCAAAGACGCGCATGGCATTGAACAAATCCTTTGCGATACCGGAGCGGTCCAGCAGCGAGGCCATGAGCACGAACATCGGTACTGCGACCAGGGAATATTCGGTCACAAACCCATAGATGCGGCTGGTCACCAATGGCATGGCCATCGGCCCGAACCAGCCAAAGGTAAAGGCCAGCGCGACCAAACCGGTAATGAAGGCTAGCGGCAGTCCGGTAATCAAAAGGGCGAAGATTGCCCCGACCATTAAAATCGTACCGTCGGCAATGGTCATGACGCGTCCTCCCCATCATTGTGTCGCACCTCGGCAGACCTGCCTCGCAGAGACTGAATGAAATGGACCAGCGACTGCACGCACATGACCATCAGCGCGACCATGATGATCCCTTTCACCAGGGCCGGAAATGGCGGGTTCCATGAGGTGCCGGAGCGCTCCAGCTGCCAGTCCCCCAGAGGGTTATGCGAGGCATCCCAGAACATGGTGAAGGCGGCGTAACTCATGGCGAGACAGAAACCGAAGGTAACCAGGTCGTTAAAACGATCCAGCCACAGGCGCAGACGCGGCCCGGCACTGTCATAGAGCACGCGTACCCGGATATGGCGATTGCTGGCCAGGGCTGCCGGGCCGCCAAGAGCAAAGCTGACGGCCACCAGCATCACCACGCTTTCATGCACCCAGGAGGTCGGGGAGTTAAAGCCGTAGCGCATGAGCACTTCATATACACTGATGGCCATGGCCGCAAAAACCAGCCAGGCCGCACCACGGGCACACCATACGACGCCGCGATCGAGAAGGCTGCGCACCGGGTCCGGAGCATGATCAATATGGTCAGGGTTCGAACGGGCGAGTTCTTCCTCGCCAGCCTCGACCACGCCATGCTGTCGTTGAGGGTCAGTAGACATGAGACAGCCTCTGCATCAGAGAAAATCGATCGTGTAATGGCACGGCCAGAGCATGCGTCTGGCCGTGCCTGCGCAAGGACTGTTCAATCAGGATGAAGTGTCTGTTGCTTCATTGCCGTCTTTGGCGGGCAGCAGGTTGTGCGCCTGAAGATAGGCCACCACCGAGTCATAGTACTCACGGGTGATGTCGTTGCGTTCAGCCCACTCGGCCCACTCCTTTCGGGCGATATCGCGGAATTTCGCCCGCTCTTCCTGAGACAGATCGATGATCTCGATGTCCGGGTTCTGCCGGGCCTGACGCACGGCTTCCAGATCACGTGTTTTAAGCTCGGCGACCATTTCATAGGCGAGAGCATCCACGGACGTGGTCAGCATGGCCTGCAAATCAGCAGGCAGGCTCTGCCAAAGTTCATTGTTGATCGAGACCGCGACCATGGGCAGGGAGTGGAAGCCGGGGTAGAGCGGATAAGGCGCAAAGTCATGCAGGCCCTGAGCCTGATTGGTGGCAAAGACGGTGTAATCGGCGGCATCGATGACGCCCTTTTCAAGCCCCGTATAGACCTCCGAGCCCGGCAGGTTGACAGGCGTAGCGCCTGCCTTTTCAAAGATGTTGTAGACCATGCCCTCCGGTGCCCTCAGCTTGAGCCCCTTCATGTCCGCAATGGAATGTATCGGCTTGCTGGAGGGTAGAGACTCAAGACCGGTCGCCGCGGCGCCGATCAGGTGAAGGCCGTAGGGTTCGACCAGCTTGTTGTAAAGTGTCTCGCCACCGGCATTATTCATGTAATCGAGAAAATCGTAGGGATCGCTCCAGGCGCCCACCAGATTGCCCATCATTCCGAAGGCAGGGTTCTGACCGGTGAAGTAGCTGGGGTCGGTCATATGCCCCTGCAGGATACCGGAACGCACTGCCTGCAGTGTTTGATTGGCCTGTACCACGGCGCCAACCGGCAATATCTCGATGGCAATGCGGCCATCCGACATTTTCGATACGTTGTCTGCCCATGCCTTTTTCATTTCGAACTGAGGCTCACCAGACGTCTCCGAGGTCTGGAAGGTCCATTCATATTCGGCGGCCTGGGCGTTAAACGCGGCACTGCCCAGTGCCATGAGGATGCAGGCTTTCAGTGGAAAACGGATAGACATGATGGGTTCCCTTTACCGTTGTTATTGATGTATTCCCGGTGGCGCCAGGCCGCAATCAGAGCAGGTCGCGTGAGCGCAGAAATCCGGTGGCCGAATCATAGATTTTCTGCGTCATCTCATTGCGGCCGGCCCATTCCTGCCACTCCTTCTCGGCTGCCTGGCGAAACTTCTTGCGCTCTTCCGGCGGCAGGTCATAAGGGTGCACGTCAGGGTCCTTTTCGAGTTTGGCCAGCGTTTCGAGATCCAGCGCCTTGAGACGTGCGATCAGGTCGTAGGCCATACGGTCAAAGGAAGTCTTTAGCGTGACCTGTAGATCCTGGGGCAGGCTGTCCCATATTTGCTTGTTGATCGATACAGCGATCATGGGCATGGAGTGAAAACCGGGGTAGAGCGGGTATGGCGCAAACTGATGAAGGCCCTGAGCATCGTTATTGGAAAGTACCGTAGAGTCCGCCGCGTCGATCACGCCCTTTTCCAGACCGGTATAGACTTCGGAGCCCGGCAGATTGACCGGTGTCGCCCCGATCCGCTCAAAAATGTTATAGACCATCCCCTGAGGGGCACGAATCTTGAGGCCCTTGAAATCCTCGATGGTTTTGATCTCTACCGTGGAAGGAACGGATTCCAGCGGGAAGGTGGCCGCCGAGATCAGATGCACGCCGTAGGGCTCGACCAGCTCGTTATAGAGTGATTCGCCGCCGGCATATTTCATGTATTCAAGAAAGTCATAAGGGTTTTGCCATGCACCGACCAGATTGCCCAGCATGCCAAAGGCCGGGTTCTGGCCCGAGAAGTAACTGGGATCTGTCATGTGCCCCTGCAGGATCCCGGCGCTTACGGCCTGAAGGGTCTCGGTTGGTCCTACCACGGCGTTGATCGGCATGACCTCGATGGCCACACGACCATCTGTCATGGTTTCGATCTTGTCCGCCCACTCCTGCTTGATCTTGAAGCTGGGCTCACCAGAGGTCTCAGAGGCCTGAAATTTCCATTCATACTCGGCGCTATAAGCGTTAAGCGACAAGGCGCCGAGCACAAGAAAGGCCCCTGCCTTCAGTGAAAACTGAATATCCATTGTCACGCTCCGTTGAATTGATCAGGCTGGGATACAAACAGGCGCTTCTACTCGGGCCCTGCATTTCTCATGCTCACCGTTGTGACGCACCATCATGTTCCAGTCGTTTTTATGACGATCGGTTTTTATGACTATGTCTGACACAGCATTCAGTAATACGACGTGTCTGGCTGTAAGACGTTAGTCAGGAGCGTTACCAAAGTTAAAGGCGGATGGGCTGGCGGGGGGAGATTCAAGCAACAGGGCGGAGTGATATCAGTGCATGATTTATGTGGGATGAAAGCTGGGCTCAGGCAGTCTTGTTACTCGTTTGCGAAACTGAGGCGCTGACACAAAACAGGGGGCATGACATGAAAAAGGCCGACCTGGAAAGGCTGGTCGGCCGAAAAGACGGGGCGTTGCAGTGACGTGGTTACATGCCAAACAGCATGCCGCGAAGGGCGATAATGATCAGTGCCATACCGTGAGCCAGGACAAAACCGATCAGAGCGCCTGCCACCACATCGGTGATGTAGTGGAGACCAAGAATGACACGGGACAGCATGACCAGCACGGCAAAGGGAGCGACCACAATCAGAAGCTGTGGGACGAACAAGGCCGCGAGCGTGGTAAACATGACGGCATGCAGGGTATGACCGCTGGGAAAGCTGTAGCGATCCAGCGGCGGCATGGTGCAGGGTATTTCAAAGGAGATGTAGGGGCGTTCGCGACACAAACGGTTTTTGAGCAGGCGATACAAAATGCCACCGACTGCTGCTGAAAGGCCAAAGCAGACACCCAGAAACCATCCGTACCACCACTGCGTTAACAGCGGGATGCTCAGACACATGATGATCCACGCCGGGGCATCTCCCAGCCGGCTTGCCCAGCGCAGAATGAACAGGAGCGGACGATAGGCGCCAAGGCGAGCCAGCTTGTTGCATGCTTTCCACTCGAGGGTGTCGAGCCTTTTGAATACTGGAATCAGTCGTTCACCTGCCATCGTTCACCTCCTGTGCCTGATGCAGATAATCAATAAAGGCATCGCCAATCTTTGGCCAGCCCAGTGTATGTACCCGCTCACAGGCAGCACGCCCCATGTTTCGGACCAATGCCATGTCATCACAGAGCGCCACGGCGGCTTCAATAAACTGTGCCGGTCTGTCCGGGGCGGCAAGCTTACCCTGTATATCCTCGCAAATCAGCTCGCCGGCAGCGGCATAATCAAAGGCGGCGACCGCCAGTCCGCTGGCCATGGCTTCAATCACAACATTGCCAAAGGTTTCCGACAGGGATGGAAACAGGAAAATGTCGGCACTGGCATAGTGTTTGGCCAAGGCTTGATCGCGCTGAAAACCCGCGAAGTGAGCCCAGGGCAGGCGCTTTTCAAGCAGGGCACGCTGTGGTCCATCACCGACCAGCACGGCCTTGAGATCAGGCTGACGCTGGCGCATGGCTTCCAGCGTGTCGATCAGCAATAAAACGTTTTTCTCGGCCGCCAGACGTCCGACGTGCAGGGCAACGGGGGTATTTTCATCGGCTCCCCACTGCTCACGTAGCGATGCGTCACGCTGTTGGGGTGAAAAACGCTCAAAATCCAGCCCTCTACTGAGCACATTAACATTGTCATAACCATATTGGGCGAGATTATCCGCCTGGGCTTTGGTCGGTACCAGTGTCATGGTCGAACGGTTATGAAAGCGTCGCAGAAAGGGCCTGACCAGCGGGCTGAGCACCTTCAGCATGATGTAATGGCGGCTGTACTGATCAAAATTGGTATGAAAGCCGCTAATGACGGGAATCCCCATTCGGCGCGCCTGATTGAGTGCAGAAAGCCCGAGAGGGCCTTCGGTGGCGATATAGACCACATCGGGTCGATGGTTGCGCCAGAGCCTGCCAATCTTGCGCGGCGCCGGAAAACCCATGCTGACGCCGTCATAATCGGGAATGGGAATGGCTCCCACCTGCAGCTCTTCCCCCATCAGCTCGTCATGATGTTCGGTTCGAGGCCTTGGTCGAATCAGCTGTAGCAACATCCCTCGTGACTTGAGATGCCGTGACAGGTGGCCAAGCGTGTGTGTGACACCATTGATTTCAGGAGCCCAGGTTTCGCTCACGAAAGCGACCTTCAGGGGTGGCCGGTGACGGTTGCGCTGTTGATCAGTCTCGTGGTCATTCATGACGGTCGCGGGGCGATCATGTGACGTTATTGTGTCGCGTGTCATCGCATAATCTGCCTGGGGTTGAAGGGGCGGCCAGCATTGCGCGTGTCGAACAAAAGATCGTGACGGCCGGTTCCGGAATCGCGGCGGACTTCGCATACGGGCGTACCGGTACTGACGTGCTGCCCGTTGCTGACGTTGATGCTGTCGCACTGGGCGTAAACGCTTTGCAGGTTCTTGTCGTGATGCACAATGACGACGCCGCCAAGCTGGCGCATGGTGCCGGCAAAACGCACGGTGCCCGGTGCTGCGGCGCGTGCGGTGTGATCGTTTCCAGCCGAGATCAGCATGGGCTGCAGGGCATTGCGGCTATCCATCCCGAACTCCCGCTGCACCTGGGCGCCCCGTAGAGGCCATGACCATGGGCCCACGCCGCTGGGCAGTGCCCTGGCCGGCGCCGGGGTGGTGCGAGCGCCGGCAGTCCCGGTCGAGCGTGAGGCGGAGGCGCTACCCACCGGCACGGTCAGCAGCTGACCGATACGCAAACGGTTGGGTGCAAGGCCTCGGTTGGCAGCAGTGATGCGGCTACTGGACGTGCCAAAGTGGCTGGCAATGCGGTTGAGCGTATCGCCGCTTCTCACCGAATAGCGGTATTGACCGCTACCGGGAGCACGTTCATTGCGGCCGGGCAGCATCAGCTGCTGTCCGATACGCATGTCGTTGGCCCTGATCCCCGGGTTGAATCGCTGCAGACGCAGCAGAGGAATGCCGGCCTGACGAGCGATGGCGCTCATGGTATCTCCGCGCTGGACGGTGATGTAACCGGCCTCGCCGCCACCGCTCATGCCATGCCCGGCACAGCCTGCCAGCAACAGAAACACCAAAAGGGTCAGGAAACGGTAGTACATGAGAGCTGCTGGTCCTTTTCCTGCCATAGCGCGTTGATCCATGCCTGAAAGCGTTCCCTGTAATGCGTGTTATTGAGGTAGTCCCCGTCGGGCATCCACTCCGGGATGTCCAGTCGTCTTGCCTTCAGGATGATGCGTCCACTTCTTCCACACAGCAGGTCCCGAAACCGTGGTCGGCCCTGACGATAGTCGAGGGTGACATCAATAATACCGGAGAGTTTGTGTCCCATCATCGTCATGACCTGGGCACAGCCCCCGGCACGAGGCTTGAGAAGGTACTGATAGGGACTTTCCTGCTGTTCATGTTTGGCTCGGGTAAAGCGTGTGCCTTCGGCAAAGTTGTAGATGGTAACAGGCGTACGATCGATATGGGTCAGCAGTTTTCGGGTGGCACGCAGATCGTGTTTCGCCAGGTGGGGCCGACGTTTTAGCTGGCTGGCGGAGTAGCGGCGCATCATGGGAAATTCGAGCGCCCACCATGCCAGCCCCATGATGGGTACCCAGATCAACTCACGCTTGATGAAAAAACGTGGCATGGGCAGATGGTCATGCAGGGCGTACAGCATGACGAAAACGTCGGTCCAGCTGCGATGATTGGCAATGACCAGCCAGTGGTGCTCTCTGGACAGCGAATCAGGCAGGTCAATATGCCACTGCGGCCTGAGCCAGTGGCGGATCCACAGGTTATTGGTCGCGATCCAGAGGCTGGCAATGCCATTAAGGTATTTTAGCAGTCGCTCCTGTACTGGCTTAAAGGGGAGCGCCAGCTTGAGGAGACTCAATACCATCAGTGGTATCCCCCAGAACAGCGTATTGCCGGTCAGCAGCACGATACTGATGATGCCCTTGAGCCATGCCATGGTGTCTGGATCCTTGTTGCAGTGCCCGTATCCTAATGGATCGTCTGCGCCGGGCCCAGCACAAGGATGACGCCGTACCACCGGGGCCACTACAATGCCGGCCCGCCGAACATGCAGGACCATTTCAAAACCTCAGGGAGCATTGAGTGCGGAATCTGCCATCGACACTACCAGTACTGTTTATCTGTGAAATCTTCTTTCTGCTGGGGCATGGGCTGATCATGACCCTGCTTGGCGTGCGAATGTCGCTGGAAGGGTTTCCCTCGCAGATGGCGGGCCTTTTGATGTCGAGCTTCTCGCTGGGTTTTGTGGCCGGCAGCTACTTGCTTGAGAAGCGCATTCGCTCGGTAGGTCATATTCGAGTGTTTTCCGCCTGCGCCGCGGTGCTCGCGGTGACGGCCATGCTGCATGGCCTCTGGATCAACCCGTGGGCGTGGCTGTTCTGGCGCCTGTTTGGGGGCGCCGCGACCGCCGGGCTTTTGATGGTCATGGAGTCGTGGGTCTCGGGGGAATCCAGCAATGACAACCGTGGTCGGGTACTGGCGATTTATCTGGTCATTTCGACGACATCGCTGGCGGGAGGGCAATGGCTGCTCAACGTTGCAGACCCGGCATCAATGGTGCTGTTCAGCGTCACCGGCATCCTGTTCGCGCTCTCACTTATACCGTTATCTATCTACCGCATTCATGGGCCAAAACGCTCCGGTCACGAAACAGCACTTAAGCTGCCACTCAAGGTGTTATACAAGCGTGCGCCGGTAGGGCTGGTCGGGGCCTTTGCTGCCGGCATGATGGTGCAGGCCTTCTTTGCGATGACACCCTATTACGGTCAGGAGATCGGACTTTCCACCGGACAGACGGCACAGTTCATGTCCATTACCACGCTGGTGGCACTGGTCGCCCAGTGGACGCTGGGGCGGGTATCCGACCGGCTTGATCGACGCAAGGTTATCCTGTTCATGGCAGTGGTCATGGCCGTATCCGGCGGGGTGATCTCCACCGTGGCGCGCACCGACTATCTCTTCCTGCTGGTGATGGCCTGTGTGCATACGGCCATGCTGCACACCCTCTATTCCCTGAGCCTTGCCCATACCAACGACTGGCTGGAGCCGGAAGAGATCATTCAGGCCAGTGCCAAACTGTTGATCTGGTATGGCATTGGCTCGGTGGTGGGGCCGTTCAGCGCCTCGCTTGCCATGCAGTTTCTGGGGCCTGATGGACTCTGGATGTTCTTGGGCAGCGTGTCGCTGCTGTTGGCAGGATTTGTCCTGACACGTCTGCGTGGACGTCGCAGCTGGGCACCTGAAGTGGCTCAGGAACCGTGGGTGCCGACAGCGCCAATGGAAACCTCTCATTATGTGGAGCTGGATCCACGCTACGAGCCCCATCAGTTTGAACTGTTCGCCTCCGACAGTGCCCATCACTAGCGCACGCCTCGGAATCATTCAGCTTCCGGGGAGCTGTGCGACCGCCGTGCGTACGCCCTGAGCGTAGCTGCCGCCAAACATGTAGAGGTGGTTCAACAGCGGATAAAGCTGAAAAAGCGCGCGGCGACGTGGCCAGTCATCCGGAGCGTCACCGTCCCAGTAGGCGTCATAAAATGCTGTCGAAGGGCTGCCGAAAAGTTCCAGCAGTGCGATATCTGCCTCCGGATAGTGGCGATAAATGGCAGGGTCGATCAAAGCCGGACCCTGTGTGCTGAAATGCACGTTGCCGGACCATAGATCACCATGGACCAGGCTTGCGGGCGCATCAGGCAGCCAGCTTTCCAGTGCATTGGCGACGCTTGAGAGCTGGTCAAACAGGTGACGGTCCATGCGACCTGACTGTAGACATAGCGATGCCAAAGGGAGCAGGCGGCACTCACGCTGGAAAACGCGCCCGTCTTCATGGCAGGTATTGATCTGTGGCGTTGTGCCGGCGAAGTTATCGCGATGCCAGCCATGCTCAACGTGGGTTTGACCATGCAGGACGCGAAGCCCATGTCCGAAGGCTTCATGGGTCTGACGGTCAGGTCTGGCCGGTGGCAGATAGGTCATGACCAGTGCGCCTGGCAGTTCGCCCACAATGTCTGGAATGATCAGGCCCGTGTCTGCTGCCTGTAACGCTCTGAGGCCATCCGCTTCCGCCTCAAGCCCCTGTTCATCGGCGTGCTTGACCAGCACGTCGCCTTGCGATGTCGTGACTCGCCAGACCTTTCCGATATCGCCGCCGCCGAGTGCTTCAGGATCGGCCGTGGCGCGAAGGCCAAGCGTTTCCAGCGTTTCCTGTGGTGTGGATGAAGCCATGACGCGCTGCTCCCGTATCGGCATGAAAATGTCCTGTCAGCGTAGCAGCGCTCAAAGCGAACATCAGGACAGGCTGCGTTCAGCTCTGATTTGAACCGTCATCCGCTTCTCGCTGCTGGGGCGGGTCCCGGTGATGTCTGTCCTCTCTGTCTTCGCTTTGAAAGAGCTTGTAGAACTCCTCGATGGCGGCGCGATCGCTTTCAAGCAGCTGTGCATTGTCATTTCGATACTGATAGGACTCCTCAAAAAGGCGCACATCGAAGTCACGAAAGGTCCTGACGGCCTGGCTGGCACTGGCGCTGGGATAGCCCAGACCGACCAGCACTTCCTGAGACAGTTCGAGACTGGCCGAAAAGGTCTCGCGTACGACCACATCTACCCCCAGCTCCTGCAGGCGCCAGGCATGATGGCGGTTGCGGGCACGGGCATGAATGCTCAGGTCGGGATAGTTTTCTCGTGCCAGTCGGGCAATGGTCAGGGCGGCCTGTTCATCGTCCACGCAGATGATCAACATGCGTGCTCGATCAATGCCTGCCGAACGCAGTAGTTCCAGCCGGGTAGCGTCAGCGTAATAGATCCGCGAGCCAAACTGGCGAATGAATTCGACCTGGCGAATATTGGGGTCGAGCGCGGTGAAGCGCACGTTCTGCATCTTGAGCACGCGTGCCACCATTTGCCCGAAGCGTCCCAGCCCGGCGATGATCACGGGCGGATCATCGTCGGGGAATTGATTGTCCCAGCTGGTCGAGGGCTTGAAGCGGTTGCCTATCCGACTTCCCAGGGTGTAAAGAAAGGGCGTGCAGGCCATCGAGATCGTCACGGCTGCGATACAAAGGCTAGCGATTTTCTGCTCAAAAACGCCCGCCGCCACAGCGGTGGTCAGCAGCACGAAATCGAATTCGCCACCCTGGGCGATGACAGCCGCCAGGCGTGGAATGTTTTGACGCGGCAGACGGGCGATAACGCCGACCACGCATAAAACCAGTATCTTGACCACCAGAATGGCCAGCGTAATGCCCAATACGGCCAGCAGGTTATGCATGACCAGCAGCAGGTCGACCGACATCCC